>JACPSF010000114.1 GCA_016193385.1 Deltaproteobacteria bacterium | reverse complement strand
GACGTGCGAGCAGATGCACGACCCGCTCGGCGCATTGCTCGATCGTTTCAACCAGGTAGGACTCAAATCCCTGGGGAAATTGCATGGGGATTCCTCCCGCCTTTCCGGCCACCACGGGCTTCTCCTTCCAGAACGCCTCCGAGACCACCAAGCCAAATCCTTCGCGGATCGATTTTTGTATGACGACATCCGAGCCGCGTTGGAAGACATTGACCTCCATGCTGCCCACACCACCCAGGTTGGTGAAGACAAACATGCAGGGATCCTCGGCAGACTCCTCCTCGACGCGATCCAAGAGTTCCCAGCCCTCCGGATCATCCCCGGCCATAGCGCCGATCAGCGCCAACTGGACCCCGGGAATCTCTTCCTTGACCAGACGGTAGGCTCGGATCACCCCCAGGGGATCTTTCCAAGGGTCGAAGCGCGAGACCTGAACGATCAGGGGGCGATTCAGATCTACACCTGAGTCCGCGATCGCCCGGCGGCAGAGTTCCGGTGACAGCTCCATGTTCTTGGTGGCGAGTGGATCGATGGCCGGAGGAATGATGGCGAGCTTTTTGACCTGAAGGCCGGGCAAGAGAAACTCCGGTAAGGTGAACACGGCCGCATCGTACTCCGCAATATACGGACGCAGGAAACTACTCACGGCCTCATCCGGTGAGGAACTGTCAATATGGCAGCGCCAGATCCATTTCGCCGACTTGGGGCCGGTGAAATGCCTGAGCGCGGCGGGCTGCGGGTCATGGACGATGAAGACGTCGTAGTTCTCATCCAAGAGCTTCGCGCTCTGCTCGTTCACCTGGAGATAGAGATCTTGCTCTGCGGCGCCTAGGTCATAATGGCCGCCTTGCAGCGCGTTGTGAAAGGCCTTGGTTACAGTGAAAAACTCCGGCTTGCCGTGGATCAACCGCCAGTCCGCGGTGATGTCCACGGCATGGAGCGCCGGGAGATAGCGCGCCAACAGCTCGGCCACCCCTCCACCATAGGCGGTCGAGTTGATATGGCAGATTCTCACGCCTTTGAGCTCCCGGGCCAACGACATCACCTCCTCGGCCAACTCGTCGCTCACGAGCATTCGATAGTTCTCGATGTTTGCCAACATCGCCCCGCAGCGGCGCCCGACACGGACCTCTGGAAGCATCGTCGGTCCCTCCTCTCTTAAAATTTCATTTCCGCTCACCCGGTAAGCCCTGCTGTTCGCCGAGCCGCCTGGCGTCAGCCGAGGAATACTTTTTCGCGCTCGAGCCCGCGTCCTCCTCCTCTGCCCCGGACCCAAGCCAGCGCCAAAGCTTGATCCCTTCGGGGACAAGCAACACCGGCACCGCGACCGTCAGCATGATGCCCCAATCCGCAAGCCCGAGCGGAACGGTGTGAAGCGCCTGCTGAAGGAACGGAACGTAGACCGCTGAGGCTTGGACGATGAGCGTCCCGCCCCAGGCCAAGAGCAAGTAGGGATTGGAAAAAAATCCGATCGCTGCCAGCGGGCGCCGCAGGGAGCGAAAATTAAACACGTTCATCTTCTCGAGCAGGATGATTCCGGTAAACGAAATCGTCCGGGCCAAGATCAAGGAGCCTTCTTCCCCGCTGCGCAAATAGTAGTGGAACAGTCCAAGCGTTCCGATGGCCATGGAAAGACCCAACAGGCCGATCACGACTACGGCCAGCCGGTCCAGGAGCGGCTCGCGCGGCGATCGCGGGGGGCGGCGCATGATCTCTTTTTCGGCCGGCTCCAACCCCAGGGCTACGGCGGTCAATCCGTCCGTGACCAAGTTCATCCACAGAATCTGGACCGGCAGCAGGATCAGGGGCCCGCCTAGAAGGATATTGACGAAGATGGCGGCGACTTCGGCCGTGTTCGAAGACAAAAGATAGCGGACAAACTTCTGGATGTTGTCGTACTGCCGCCTGCCTTCTTCGACGGCGTTGATGATGGAGGCGAAGTTGTCGTCGGTGAGGATCAAATCCGATGCGCCCTTCGCGACATCGGTCCCGCGAAGCCCCATGGCGATCCCGATATCCGCCTTCTTCAGCGCGGGGGCATCGTTGACCCCGTCCCCAGTCATCCCGACCACATGATCCATCTCCTTGAGCAGGGTAACGATGCGGAGTTTGTGCTCGGGGGTGGTGCGCGCGAAGAGCGCGTCGTCGGCCAGGGCCGCCTTCAAGGCAGCATCGTCCATCCCGGAAAGCTCGCTCCCGCTGATCGCCCGACAGGCTCGCAGGCCGATTCTCTGAGAGATGGCTAGTGCCGTGGCCGGGGCGTCGCCGGTAATCATAACGACTTGCAGGCCAGCGTTATAGGCCAGCCCCACCGCATCCGGAACCTCGGGGCGCGGCGGGTCTATCATACCCACGATCCCTAACAACGTTAGTTCTTTTTCGACTCGGTCCTCTTCCATGCCGAAGTTTTCGGGGAGGCGACGGCGCGCGAGGGCCAAGGTGCGAAGGCCCCGTTCGGCCATGGATTGATAGGCCGCGTTGGCGCACTTAAGATCCTCACCGGTTAGGTCCCGCTCCAGCACGCCGTCGAGAATTCTGCGGCATCGCTCTAGAACAACCTCCGGTGCCCCTTTGACGTGGGCGACCATCTCTTCAAATCGCGGTTCGACGACCGTCATTCGCTTGCGTATGGAATTGAACGAAAATTCCCCGACGGGCTGCTTGGATTCATCGGTATAAAGGCCTGCCTTTCGCGCCGTAACCACGAGCGCGGCTTCGGTCGGCTCGCCGACCTCGTGCCAGCCGTCCGTGTCTTCGTAGATCCGGGCGTGGTTGCAGCGAAGCCCGGTCTCAAGAAGCGCGAGAAGGTCGTGTCGTTTGCAGTGATCGATGGGGCGACCGGCCTCGCTGAATCGCCCCTCTGGAACGTAGCCGACGCCGCTAACCTCGACCGTGCCGGCCGGCAACCAGATCTGCTGCACGGTCATTTGGTTCTGGGTCAACGTGCCGGTTTTGTCCGTGCAGACGACAGTCGCCGATCCCAGCGTCTCGGCAGCCTGCAGGCGACGCAGCAGGGCCTTGCGCCGCACCATGGCCCGGACACCAAGAGCCAGGGTAAGGGTGACAACGGCTGGCAGCCCCTCGGGAACCACGGCGACTGCGAGCGATACGCCGGTCATAAACATGTCGAAGAGAGACTTTCCCAGGTACCAACCGGTCAATCCTACCAGTATGGAGATGCCAATCGCGAAGACGCCAAGCTGCCCTCCCAGCAAGCCGAGCCTTCGCTGCAAGGGTGTCGACTCCTCTCCCACGCTTTGGGTGAGCTGGGCAATCCGCCCGAACTCCGTTGCCATGCCTGTGGCTACGACCAACCCTCGCGCTCGACCATTGGTGATTGCCGTCCCCATCCAAACCATGGAGGCGCGTTCAGCCAGGGGCGTATCCGGCGCCACCACTTCGACGCCTTTGTTCACCGACACGGATTCGCCGGTCAGCGACGATTCATCGGCTCTGAGATTGAGCGCCTTCACAAGGCGAAGGTCGGCCGGGACGCGATCTCCGATTTCGAGCAGGACCAGATCACCTGGAACCAGACTGATCGCATCGATCTTCTGCTCGTGGCCTTCGCGCACGACCGTGCACCGGGGAGCCAGCATGTGCCGGAGCGCCGCGAGCGCCCGCTCGGCCTTCCACTCCTGGACGAAACCGAGAACCCCGTTCAAGATCACGATAGCCAGGATCGCCAGCGCATCGGTGGCGTCGCCGATGGCCACCGAGATGAGCGCCGCGACAAGTAAAATGAGGATCAACGCATTCGTAAACTGGCGAGCCAGGACCCCATACCACGAGATCCGGCGAATCTCTTGCAGCGTATTCGGGCCGAATTGACTCAGGCGATGTCGAGACTCAGCCTGGCTTAGCCCTCGCTCAGAATCGGTTTGCATCTCGGCGACAAGCGCCGCCGCATCCCGGGCATGGGGGGCTTCCATCGGGCGCGCGACAGACGGCGGAAACTTTTCTCGCTTCGCCACCATAAAATAGCCGATCAAGCCCAGGTTGATTCTACCCCCGTCTCTTCGCTGTGGGTTTGCGAATTGGGGTTCCCGTTCCCGTACGCTCGAGCCGATCATCGGCGAAATCTCGCAGAACTTCGGCCAGATTCGGACTGCCAATCTCTTCCAGCTCGTAGGTGACACGGCAGGTGGGTTGGCTGATCTTCACGATTCTTCTCAAGTTCACAGGCGTCGCGACGATGACTAGATCGCAGTCCACCCGATGCAGGGTTTCTTCCAGATCGCGAATCTGCCGGTCACCATACCCCATGGCCGGGAGCAGCCCCCGGATATGAGGGTACTTCTCGAAGGTCTCCCTGAGGCTGCCCACAGCAAAGGGGCGTGGGTCAACAAGCTCACTGGCGCCAAATTTCTTAGCGGCCGTCCTCGATCACGAGGACCCGTTTTCCTTGAATGTCCGCGGGATTATCCACGGAGACGGGCATGGTGGCTTCAATGACAACGGCCCGGGGGTTGAACTCCCGAATGTTCCGGCGGACCAAGCTGACTTTCTCAGGATCGGCGGTATCGAGCTTGTTCAGGATCAAAACATCTGCCCGTAAAAAATTGGCCTCGCCGGGAAAGTAGTTGCGTTCATGTCCGGCCCGATGGGGATCGAGCAGGACAATTTCCAGGTCCGGCACAAAAAATGAGAGGTCGTTATTGCCGCCGTCCCAGAGAATGATGTCGGCCTCCCTTTCGGCCGAGCGCAAGATCCTTTCATAGTCGATTCCAGCATAGACCACATCGCCTTTGAGGATATGAGGCTCGTACTCCTCCATTTCCTCGATCGTGCAGTGGGCGAGCCGGAGATCTTCGATCGTCGCGAACCTCTGAGCGATCTGTTGGGAGAGATCTCCGTAGGGCATCGGGTGACGCACGACGCCGACCCGAAGACCCTCATCTCTCAGCAGATTCGCGATTTTCCGCGCCGCGGGGCTCTTTCCAGCGCCCGTCCTCACGGCGCAAACCGAGACCACCGGCTTCTCCGACGGCAGCATGGTTGCCCGGCTCCCGAGAAGCCTGAAGTCAGCACCCTTCGCGATCACCCGCGATGCCGCGTGCATAACGTGCTCGTGGGACACATCACTGTACGAAAAGAGGACCTGGTCGATCCCGTGGGCCTCGATCAAAGGCTCCAGCTCGTCCTCGGAATAGATGGGAATCCCTTCAGTATACAAACTTCCGGCAAGCTCGGGCGGGTACCTTCTCCCCTCGATGTTCGGGATCTGGGCCGCGGTGAAGGCCAAAACCTCGTAGGTCGGGTCGTCGCGGAAGACGACATTGAAATTGTGAAAGTCCCTGCCCGCCGCGCCCATGATCAGCACTTTGGTTCTCGCTCGCTCCATTCTCGAATCCTCATTTCGACTTGACGACCAATCGCAGCGTCTCGAGCGCGATCACGCGCTCTTCATCGACGGGAATGACGTAAGCCGGAAGCTCTGCCGTCGCCGGGGAGATGAGCCCTTCCGTGCCGATCCGGCTCTGATTGAGCTCCGGGTCGAGCTGAAGCCCGCACCAGTCCATCCCGGCGCAGATTTGGGCACGGACCTCCGGGGAGTTCTCCCCGATTCCGCCGCTAAAGATCAGCGCATCCGCGCCGCCTAAAACGGCAAGATAAGCTCCCAAATACTTCCTGGCCCGATGGCAGAAAATTTCAACCGCGAGCCCGCTCCGGGCATCCGACGGTGCCCGCTGGAGAAGCTCTCGCATATCTTTCGAGCGCCCCGATATTCCCAGCAGCCCTGAGCGCTCGTTGAGCAACGCTTCAACTTCGGCCACCGACAGGCGCTCTTTTTTGCTCAGAAAACCTACGATCGCGGGGTCCAGGTCTCCTGAACGCGTCCCCATGACCAGCCCTTCGAGCGGCGTAAAACCCATCGAGGTCTCCACGGATCGTCCGCCCCGAATGGCAGCGGCTGAGCAGCCATTGCCAAGATGAAGCGTGATAAGATCGACTTGGTCCTCCGGCCTGTGCGCGAGCTCCGCATAGCGCAGGGCGAGATAGTGGTGCGCCAAGCCGTGAAAGCCGTAGCGCCGGATCTTGTGACGCACCGTGAGCTCGTAAGGGATGGCGTAAGTGGCGGCGGAATCCGGCACGGTGTGGTGGAACGAAGTGTCGAAGGCCGCCACCATGGGCATCGACGCGCCGAGAGCCCTTCGGGCGGCCCGGATCGCGCTGACACAGGCAGGGTTATGCAAAGGGGCAAGATCGCTCAGCGCCTCAAGGGCCTCAAGCACCTCGTCATCGATCAACACGGAGGTTCGAAACCGATCGCCGCCATGAACGACACGGTGGCCAACTGCATCAAACTCCCATGGTGCGCCGTCCCGCCCCTGTGCCAGCCAACCCAGGACTTCCTCCACGGCCTGCTCGTGATTCTCAATAGCCACCGGCTCCCGGCGGGGTTTGCCGCCGCCACGCGCAAAACTAGACGTGGCATTTTCACCTATCCGATCCACCAGACCCCGGGCCAAACTCCGCGTCTTCGGTCCGGCCGCGCCCAAAGGCGAAACCTCGACGAGCTGGAATTTAAGCGTCGAGCTGCCGCAATTGAAAACCAAAACCTTCATGCAAAGCTCCTGCCGAGCCTCCTTTGGCTTGACGGAGACCGCGGAAGGCAGTGAGATCAGAGGATCAAGAAGGCACGCGCAGCGCGGCCAAGCCTGGCAGGTCTCCGTTTTCGAGAAACTCTAAAGAGGCCCCGCCGCCGGTGGAGATGTGGCTGAATCTATCCGTCAAACCCGCCTGTGCGATGGCGGAAACCGTATCGCCCCCGCCCGCGACGCTGAAGCAACCGGTCGAGGCTATGCCTTCGGCAATCGCTTTCGTGCCCCGGTCAAACGGCTGGATCTCAAAGACTCCCATCGGACCATTCCAAAAGACCGTACGCGCTGTACGAAAAACGGAGGAAAACGCTTCAATAGTTTTAGGTCCGATATCGGCACCGAGTCTGTCTTTAGGAATCTCGCGGCCAGGAGTGGTCCAGGACGGAACCCCGGGCTGCAATTCCGCGACAACCACATGGTCTTGAGGCAACAGGATTTCCACTTTCTTCGCTGCCGCTTCATCAAGCATCTTTCTAACCTCGTCGATTCGATCCGCTTCCACGCACGACTTTCCAACCTCAACTCCTTGCGCCAGCTGCAACGTATAGGCCATCGCGCCGCCAATAACGATGGTGCTAGCACGTGAAAGCAGGCCTCGTATAAGCCCGATTTTATCGGAGACCTTGGCCCCTCCCAAAACCACCACGAACGGTTTCTCGGGATTTTCCAAAAGCTGCGCCAACGCGCGGATTTCTTTCTGCATGAGAAACCCCACGCCCTTTCGGTCAAAATGGCTGACCATCCCGACGACGGAGGCATGCGACCGGTGGGACGAGCCGAAGGCGTCGTTCACATAGACATCCGCCAAGGCCGCCAGCGCGCGGGCGAAAGCGGCGTCGTTTTTCTCCTCTTCACCATGAAATCTTAGATTCTCCAAAAGCAGGATCTCGCCGCCGGAAAGACGGCGGACCTGCTCCTCTGCTGCAGGCCCAACACAATCGGGAGCCAGGGAAACCTCTTTCCCCACAAGTTTTGCCAGACGGACGGCAACGGGTTTCAGACTTAATGCCGGATCCACCTTGCCTTTCGGTCGCCCCAAGTGTGAGGCCAGAAGGACTTTGGCTCCATGTTCCGACGCATAGCGTATGGAGGGGAGAGCTTCGCGAATGCGCGTGTCATCCGCGACCTCGCGTGTTTCCGTAACGGGCACATTAAAATCGACGCGGATGAACACCCGCTTCCCCGACAAGGTTAGACGATCCATGGTGATGAATTGCATCATAGCCTCCCGAGAAGATTAGAAGTAAGCTTTCAAAACATATTGTTGGATCATTCGGTGCGTATTGAAGAACGAGCCGTTGAGTGCGATCGAATGGACCATCACATCAATGAAGCGATTTCGATCCTGGTAGAAGATAGGGATCATCACCTGCTCCAATTTGTCGTAAAGGGACGTGGCATCCTGAGACGAATCCCTGCTCTCCGCCATTCCCCGTCCGTCTTCCCCTATAGACCATCCAGTCACCCCCTCAATATGCCCTTCGATCCACCAGCCGTCCAGAACGCTCAGGCTCGGTACGCCGTTGAGGGCCGCCTTCATACCGCTAGTTCCGGAGGCCTCAAGGGGAGGT
>JACPSF010000113.1 GCA_016193385.1 Deltaproteobacteria bacterium | reverse complement strand
TCCAACGACGGGCAGAATATGTTCGACGCTATCCGCCTGGTGAGCCTCATCCACAACCCATCTCAGACCGACTTCCGGTTGTGGGTCACGCCGCATCAGGCGCTGCGCATGGCGACCCGCGAGGGGGCGCGTGCTTTCGGGCTCGAGGGCGGGGTGCTGGCCCCCGGCAGCCTGGCGGATGTGGTCCTGCTCCGGCGCGGCACTGCGGCGTTTACGCCGCTCAACAACCTCGTGCAACAGCTTGCCTTGTGTGAGAACGGAAGTTCGGTGGACACGGTGATCGTAAACGGTGAGGTGGTGGTGGAGGGTGGCCGCCTCATCCGCATGCGTGAAGAGGAGGTTTTGCGATTGGCAGCCGAGTCCATGGAGCGGATACGACCCCGCATGGAGAGCGAGATCCGGGCCGCTAGGACTCTCGAGCCGGCGTTGGCGGAGATGTACTTTCGTGTGGTGGGAGGCAAGGGAGAATAGGCAATAGGCAAAAGGCAGTACCCGCCAAGTTAGGGTGCGGAATGGACAAAAGAGCGACACAGATCACCGGGCGCATTGTGGAAGAAGTAGCAAGCTGCGGAATCAAGCTGGTAGCGAGCCTGCCGGATACCTGGATTGCGGATCTGATCGAGGCCTTCGATCGGGATCAAAGGTTTATCCACGTGCCGGTCAACCGGGAGGAATCCGCCATTGGCCTGTGTTCGGGGGCCTTTTTTGGCGGCACCGGCTCGCTCGCCCTGATGGGCGCCTCGGGTCTTATGACCTGCGTATACGCCCTCACCAAGATCAACTACACGTATCAAATTCCTCTCCTTATCTGCATCACATTGCGCGGCAGTCTCGGGGATCAAGCCAAGTACCACGTCTCGAATGGCCTGTACCTCCTGCCGCTAATGGATTCGCTCAGCATGCCCTACGTGATCGTCGACAACCCGGATAGAGTGGCGCTGATCTCCAAGGCCTACGGGCACTCCCGGGTGCTCTGCCGCCCCGTGGTGGTCGGCTTTACCCGCTCCGTGCTCAGGGGCGGCTAATATCGGCGTTTTGAGGGGAGCGAGCCTGGAGGCCGCAGACGTAGGAGTAGAGAGGTTCCGACAGGCCCCGGACCTGGGATTGAGCAGCCTCTGGGGCCGGCGCGGGTGGGCCTCAAGGCACTGGCCCATCGGCTGCGGCCGGAAGGGTCGTTTCCCTCGAACATACGAGTAGCGAAGGAAGAGGAGAGGCCCCAGTGAATTTTCGGGAGTGCTTTGAATATCTTGCTGGCCAGCGGATCAATCAACTCGTGATCACATCTGCCGGGAACTGTTCCGAGATGTGGTGGGAGGTGACGCACCAAAAGGATCGGGTCTTTTACCTCGAGGCCTCGATGAGCCTCGCCTCGATGTTCGGTGCCGGTCTGGCGCTTGGCGTGCCGCAGATCCCGGTGTGGGTTTTTACCGGGGACGGCGCGTTCTGCATGAATCCGGGAATGCTGATGGTCGAGCGCCAGTTGAATCCTCCGAACCTCAAGCATTTTTTGGTCTCTAACCGGTGCTACGGCTCCACCTATGAGGTCCGGTTGCCTAACGCCCCTGCCAACGATTACGCAGCCATGGCCCGGGCCATGCGCATCGAGCGGGTCTACCATTTCGATTCGCTGGAGGATCTCAAGGGCAACTTCCACGCTGCCGTGTTGGGGCTGGGCCACAGCTTTGTCGTCCTTGAGGTCGAGCCGGTCGGGAAGAAACTGACGGAGCCGCCGATCGAGGGCCCGGAGATGAAATACCTCTTCGGCCGCTCTGTCGAGCGGGCGGCTGGCGTTCGGATCTTCGACGAATAGGAAGAATGGGCAACGAGGAACTACCTGCGCTGGCTTATCTGCCCGGGCTCCGGAGGATCTTGGCCGCGGCTACGATGGATTCCAGGATCTTCTTGTAGCCGGTGCAGCGGCAGATGTTTCCTTCCATGAAGTGGATGATCTCCTCCCGGTTAGGGTCCGGGTTTTGATCCAACAGCGCCTTCGCGGCCAGGATCATACCCGGCGTGCAGAAGCCGCATTGGAAACCCCCGTGTTCGATGAAGGCCGCCTGCAAGGGGTGGAGCTGGCCGTTTTTGGCCAGCCCTTCAATGGTGAGTACCTCATGCCCCCTGGCCTCGAAGGCGAGGGTGGTGCAGGAGCTCACCGGACGGCCATCCACGAGCACGGTGCAGGCGCCGCAGACCTGTACATCGCAGGACCTCTTGGTGCCCGTGAGCCCGAAGCGATTGCGAATGGCATCGATCAAGAGTTCGTGCGGCTCAACCTGGGTCTGTTGAGCTGTTCCGTTTAGGGTAAAGGAAATCGGAATGAATTGGCGATCCTCTGCTTTCGCTGTTCCTTCAGCCATAGCTTTCTCCCTAGCTCTATGCCTTCGATGAACGCTCCCGTAAGATTTGCTGAAAGGCCCTTTTCAGGAGCACGCCGACGATGTGCTGCTTATAATCGACGGCCCCGTGAAGGTCGCTGATCGCGTCGGCGGCCCGGCCCGCGATTTCGCCGGCCCGCCCCAAGAGAGCAGACGCCTCCTTCGAGG
Source organism: Deltaproteobacteria bacterium (assembly GCA_016193385.1). Next base: position 11,101 of record JACPSF010000113.1, on the reverse strand, counting down.
TCTTGCCTTTCAAAAGTCCCTCCGACTCCTCGATCCGCTTGGGTTTAGGTCCGGCGCAACCCACCGCCACACGCGCCTCCGTAATCGTGTCAGCGCCGTTCCAGGCTAGAAACAGCCCCAACCCGACGCTCGGCCGCTCGAGGTAGCCGAACTTCAGGTAGGCTACGCCAGCCCGTTGCGGCGTTGACGGAATTCGGATCTCGGTGAGGAGTTCGTCGGGCTCGAGGCAGGTCTCGTACGCGTCGACGAAAAACTGCTCCGCCGCGATCTCCCGCTTCGAAGAAGTTTTTTCGGCCATGAGCTTTGCGCCCAGAACCATCAGCAGGGTGCCCGGGTCCGCGTGAGGTTCGGCAAAGCAGAGATTTCCGCCCAGAGTGCCCATCTCCCGCACCCGAACATTGGCGATATTGCGCTCCATCTGACCGAAGGCCGGCAACTGCTGCCGGAGCAGCGGATCGTTCTCGAGGCTGCGGTGTGTCGTCAGCGCGCCGATGCGCACCGCTCCATTCTCAAGCTTGACTTGATTCAGGCCGGGGATTCTCTTGACATTGATGAGCCGCTCGTACTGGATCAGGCCCTCTTTCATGGCCAGGAGGAGTTCGGTGCCACCGGCATAGATTCTCGAGGCCTCTCCGTAGCGGGCCAGCAATGCGGAAGCATCCTTGACAGTTTCGGGTTCCTCTAAACGGAATCGCCTAAGCATCTTACGTGCCTCCGTCCAGTTGTCTAGGCTACCTTCTTTTTTGTTTGCCGGATCGCCCAGTAGACCCGCTCCGGAGACAGCGGGAGATCGTAAATTCTTATGCCCAGGGCGTTTGCCACGGCGTTCCCGATGGCCGCTGGAGTGGGCGCAAGGCCGGGCTCGCCCAAACCCTTGGCCCCGTAAGGCCCCTCCGGCTCGGGACACTCGACGATGATCGGAATCATTTTTGGGAGATCCAGGGAAGTGGCGAGATGATAATCCAGGAAAGAGGGGTTTCTGACTTTTCCGGTCTCGTCGACGACCAGGTGCTCGTGCAGCGCGGAGCCGATTCCCATGGCAAGGCCTCCCTCGATCTGCCCCTCGCAGTTCAGCGGGTTGATGGCTTTCCCTACGTCATGGGCTGCGGCCATTCGGAGTAGACGAACCCTTCCCGTCTCCTCGTCCACCTCCGCCTCGGCAGCCTGAGTAGCATACATGTAGAAGGCCGAGGCATGCTCGCTGTGTCCTGTCCCCAGATCCAAGTCCTTTCCGATTTCGAATGTGTAAGAGCTATCGCCCCGAAGGAGTCCGGTCGCGCCGAGTCTTCTCCGCACCACCTCACCTATTGGAAGGGCCATCTGGTGCTGCTCTTTGAGATAAATCTTCCCGTCGGCGAAGGAGAGATCGTCTTTTCCGGCTTCGAGCATGGGGCTCGCCATCTCCGCGAGCTTTTCCCTGGCGTCGATAGCCGCAAGCCTCACGGCATTCCCCATATGGTAGGTGCTCCGGCTCGAGGTCGTGGAGGCGTCGAACGGAATGACATCGGTGTCCAAGGGGGCCATTCTAACCCTTTCCAAGGGCACCTTCAGCTCTTCGGCTGCGACCTGGGATAGGATCGTTGAGCATCCTTGGCCAATCTCGACGGTTCCGGCGAGAACCGTCACTCCGCCATTGGCGTCGATCAAGACCGCCGCTTTGGATAAAGTGGGCGTGCGCGTCGGCTTCGAGATGCAGGCAAGGCCTTTGCCTCTTTTCAAATTCGGATTTCGGATTTCGGATTTCGAAATTTCATCCTTTCCCCATTCGATTGCCTCGGCCGCCTTGATTAGCGTCTCCTTGAGCCCGACGCTGTGGAGTTTCTCCCCCCAGTAGGCGAGGTCGCCGTCAACGAAGACATTTTTTAGGCGTAACTCCAGCGGATCCATCCTCAGTCGCTTCGCCAGCTCATCCATGTGCTGCTCACATGCCCAGGCCCCTTGGGGAATTCCGTAGCCACGGAACGCGCCGGAAACCGGCTTGTTGGTGTAGACGGCATAGCCATCCACTTTGACGTGGGGAATGCGATAAGGTCCGGGGGCCGGAAGGCTGCCACGGATGCAGACCGTCGGGCTCTTCTCCGCGTAAGCCCCTGCTCCCCAGTAGATGGTCATTTGGCGGGCGCACAGGGAACCGCTTTTCTTGACACCGCTCTTGATGTACAGGATCGCCTCGTGACGGGTGAGCGTGGAGATGAAAGTTTCCTGGCGGTTGAATTTCACTCTCACCGGCCTGCCGCCGGTGTGGTAGGCAAGGGCGATGGCGATGGGCTCCACTTTGAGTCCCCCTTTTGAGCCAAAGCCGCCGCCTTGGAGGGGATTGATTAAGCGAATCTTTTCCAGCGGAAGTCCGAGCGCCTCGGCAATCTCATGCAAAGCGCGGAAGGGCGCGTCATTGGCTACCCAGATCGTGACCCGCCCGCTTGCCGGGTCCACCTGGGCGTGGGCGGAGTGAGGTTCCATGGCCGCGTGCTGGATCGTGGGCAAAGTGTAGCGCTCCTCCAAAACCAGATCGGCCCCTCGGAATCCGCCCTCCACATCTCCTGTTCTGAGCTTGAAGTGCTCGCACACGTTGGGCATGGGACCCGTAACGATAAAGTCAGACTTGCGGTAGCCGGCGAAATCCTCATGGATGGGGACAGCGCCGGGCTTGCAGGCTTCCTCCGGAGTAAAGTAGGCAGGGAGGTCTTCGTACTCCACCTCGATGAGAGCCGCCGCAGCTTGAGCCGTATCTTCGTCCTCTGCGGCGACCGCCGCCAGCGGCTCTCCGATGTAGCGGACCCTGTCGTGAGCCAAAAAGGGCTTGTCCTTGATAGACTCTCCATGGGTCCAGGGCGCATCTTTGCCCGTGACAACGGCCACGACTCCCGGATATTTCCGTGCCTTCCCGGTATCAATCCGCTTTATTTTAGCGTGAGGCCTGGTGCTGAAGACCGTTTTCCCGTAAAGCATGTCGGGGAGAACCAGGTCATAGCCATAGACGGCCTCCCCGGTGACCTTCTCCTGTGCGTCAACCCGAGTGATCGGCTTTCCGACGATCGTTAGCTCCGCCATCCTTTACCTCTTATATTTATTGTCTGGCTGTGTGTCGTGCCCGAAGTTCCATGGCCGCATCCTGAACCGCTTTGACAATCTTGGCGTACCCGGTGCAGCGACAGAGGTTGCCGGCAAGGGCGAAACGAATCTCCTCCTCCGTCGGGTTGGGATTTTCGTCCAGAAGGGCTTTAGACATCATGAGCATGCCGGGGGTGCAGTAGCCGCACTGGGCTCCCCCGTCTTGAATGAACGCCTGTTGAATGGGATGGAGCTCCCGCCCGATTTGGAGACCCTCGATGGTTACGATGTCCGCCCCGTCAAGCTCTCCCGAGAGCACTAGACAGGAATTGACCGGCTTGCCGTTAAGTAAAACGGTGCATGCTCCACAGTCTCCGGTTCCACACCCTTCCTTGGTGCCCGTCAGGCCAATCTCGTCTCGCAGAAGATCCAAGAGCAGGCGGTGGGCCGAGACCTCGGGGGATACGACGTTCCCGTTCAAAGTTATCCGAATCTTTTTTTTCATGGCCGTCTCCGCTTGGCGTTTCTCAATACCTTCTGTCCCTACGCTCCAACCAGGAAATTGGCTGCGATCCTAAACCTGCATTCAACAGGGCGCGCTTTGTGTTCACGCGCACCATCTCCCTGCGGTATTCCGCCGAGGAGCGGACATCGCTAATGGGCTTGCATTCGTTAGCGGCTTCCTCCCCGGCTTTTTCCGCGATCTCCTCGGTCAAGACTTGATCCAATAGGATGTTTTCAGCCTTTCTGGCTCTCATGGGAGTCGGCGATACAGCCCCCAGGGCGATGCGCACGTGCCGGCATTTTTTTGTCTTTGTCTCCAGAGCAAGCGCCACGGCCACGCCGACATAAGCGAGGTCCATCATCTCTCTCGGAGAGAACTTCATGTATTCGCCCCGAAGACCAGGGGGAGTCGGAGGGATGATGAGCTCGGTTAGAATCTCATCCTGTTTCATAACGGTCTTTCCAGGCCCAACAAAAAAATCCTCCAGGGTAACCACGCGCTCTTCATCCTCTCCCGAGATCTTTGCCTTGGTATCCAAAACCAGAAGCGAAGGCGCTACGTCGGCGGACGGCGTGGCGTTGGCCATATTACCCCCGATGGTCGCCCGATTGCGAATCTGGATTGAGCCCACTTCAGCCGCGCTCTGAGCCAGGAAGGGATACTTCTTGCGAATCAGAGAAGAGATCTCAACCTCCCTCAGGGTGGTGAGAGCGCCGATCGTTAAAGAGCCGTCCGGGTTTTCCCGGATGCCACTCAGAGAGGGGATTCGTTTGAGATCCACCACGTAACGCGGGGCCAGTCCCTTCTCTTTGATGGCGATGACCAAGTCCGTTCCACCGGCCAGGAAATGGCCTCCAGGACCGTTTTTTCGCATGATCTGGCAGGCTTCTTTTACGGAAGCGGGCTGTAAAATCTCAAGCGGTTCAGGGCGCCTCATATTTACGATTTTAGATTTTGGATTTTAGATTTAATCCAGAATCCGCATTCCGAAATCCAAAATCGGCAATCCAAAATCCAAAATTCCCTCACGCTGGGTTGGGCCGCACCAGACGCCCGGTTGGTTTCCCTACCACCTCTCCATCGCGCATCTGCACTTGGCCGCGCACGATCGTGCATACGGGCATCCCTTTGACCTTCCAGCCGTGCCATGGAGACGGCTTGTTCTTGCTGTGGAGCTTGTTGACGTCAATAGCCCCTTCTTTGTCCATGTCGACGATTGTCACGTCACCGTCCGAGCCCAGCCGGATAGCTCCTTTTTGCGGATAAATTTGCCAGACTTTAGCGGGATTCTCAGACGCCAGTTTCACGTAGTGATTCAAGCTCATCCTTCCCTTGTTGACTTCGGTGAGCATCAGGGGAACACCCGTCTCTACGCCGCAAAATCCCGAGATACACTCCCAGATGGCGGGCTTGGTCATCTTCCCCATGATATCCGAGCCCTTTTCCTCCAGAGTATGGGGTGAATGGTCGGTGGCGATCATGTCGATATAACCGTTGAGAAGGCCGTCCCACAGAACCTCGGCGTGGTCTTTGCTCCTGACCGGTGGGTTCATCTTGAGGAGCGATCCGACTTTTCCCATATCTTTGTACTCTCTCAGCAAATAGTGAGGTCCGGTTTCTGCGGTTACCCTCAAGCCCTTCGCCTTCGCGTCGCGCACGAGATTGGCCGCCTGTTTCGAGCTCATGTGATAGACGTGAAGTTTGGTTTTGAAAGTCTCGGCCAAGAAAAGGGCATGCGCGACGGATTCTGCCTCGCAGATGTCGGGCCGGGAGGCTTCCCAGTAGACCGGGTCGTTCTTACCCTCGGCTTTGAGTTTGTTGGTGTAGTAGGCCATGATCTGGCGATTTTCTGCATGAATCCCCAGAGGAAGCTTCGATTGCGTGATGTTGCTGAAGGCCTCCATGCACATCCCGTCGTCCGGGAAGGGAAGGTTGCCGATGGTCTCGCCGAAGAAGATCTTGTATCCGATGACTCCCGCCTCGGCCATCGGCAGAATCTCAGCGGTGTTGGTCTGAACCACCACGCCGTAGAAGGCGTAATCGCACAGGAATCTCCCCTCTGCGAGCTTGATCTTTTCTCTCACCTTGTCGGCGTCGGCAGTCGGCGGAACCACATTGGGCATGTCCATCACCATCGTGATCCCGCCGCAAACCGCCGCGGTCGAGCCGGTGGTGAAGTCCTCTTTGTAATCCAGCCCGGGCACCCTGAAGTGAACGTGGCCGTCAATCAGCCCTGGTAGGATATGTTTGCCTTTTGCATCGATCTCTTGCTTGCCCTGCGGCAGGACATCGTCCGTGCCGATGGCGACGAACTTCCCGCCATTGACGGCAACACCGCCTTTGAAGGTTTCGGTGGGCGTGACCACCCATCCGTTTTTAACGACTAAATCCGCGCTCATTCTTCCTCCTTATGGCAACGTAATCAGGTGTCAGCGAACTGTGGCATGGGCTCGAGGGGCTGGGCGCTTCGGCGATTGGCCGCCCGGCCAGGTGACCCTCGGGCCTTCCCTCAGCCTCTTGCATTCTGATCTCTTTGTAGATAAAACCCCGATTCGGAAGGGGTGGGACACTGCCTCCTGTTGAACCTGCGCGCTGTCGTTGTGTACGAGCAGCGCTGTCGGTGTCCTTAAAGTGGTTGGAACCTATCCGATCCCGGATGGCTTGTCAAGGATACCCGGCCCATCCTGGCGGAAGACAGAATCCGGACGGAAAAGATATTGCATGCGCGGCCGCGATCGTTTAGTGTGGCCGCTCAACACGGGCGATTCATCAGTTGATCTTTAGGGAGGCGAGGTGGCAAAAACCAAATTGCAGGCAATCGGGTTGCGTATGGAGTACTACCAGCCGCGCACGGGCGGAAGGCTCCTGGCGCTGGATAACGTCAACCTCTCGATCGAGGAGGGGGAATTCGTCACCATCGTGGGCCCCAGCGGCTGCGGCAAGACCACGTTCATTAATATTGCGGACGGATTGCTCAAGCCGACCGGAGGAAAAATCCTGCTCGAGGGAACAGAGATCAGCGGACCGGGTCGAGACCGCGCTATGGTGTTCCAGGACCCGTGCCTTATGCCATGGCGGACCGTTTTCAAAAACGTTGTTTACGGACTCGAATGCCGCGGCCAGGTGGGAGCGGCGGAGAAAGAGCGGGCGCTCGGCTTCATCAAGCTGGTCGGCCTCTCCGGATTTGAGGAGCATTATCCCCATGAGCTCTCCGGCGGGATGCAGCAGCGGTGCAACCTTGCCCGGGCCCTCTCGGTGGATCCCGAGGTTCTGATTATGGACGAGCCCTTTGCGGCTCTGGATGCCCAGACCCGCGAGATCATGCAGTTGGAGCTGCTGCGGATCTGGCGTGAAGCAAAAAAGACCGTCCTCTTCATCACCCACCAGATCAACGAAGCGATCTACCTGGGAGACCGCCTCATCATTTTTTGTGCCCGGCCCGGGAAGGTGAAAGATGCGTTGAAGCTTGACCTCCCCCGGCCGCGGGGCCTGGCGGTAAAACGGTCGAAGCAGTTCCTGGAGTACGAAGATTACGTATGGAACCAGATCGAGGAAGAGGTGAAGAAGACCATGGCGGCGGATCAGGTGGTCTTTAATATTGACACGTGAACGGTCGTGGCAGAGACCAGTTACATGGTCCGGATCGCGGACCTGGAAAAATACTTCGGCGAAGAGAGAGAGAGGGTTCACGTCCTCAAAGGGATCACGCTTGATATCCCCGCGGGCTCCCTCTATACCTTCTTGGGACCCAGCGGATGCGGAAAGACCACAACGCTCAGGTGCGTTGCGGGGCTCGAAAGGCCGGACGCCGGGCGCATCAGTATCGACGGCAAACCGGTCTTTGCCGCTGGCGAGCGGGTCTACGTTCCGACCAACCGCCGTCCTATCGGTATGGTCTTTCAATCGTACGCGATCTGGCCGCACATGACCGTTTTCGAGAATGTGGCCTATCCTCTGACCATTCAGCGCCGGCGCAAGAGCGAAATCAGAGAGCGGGTGGCCAACGTCCTGAAGATCGTTGGCTTGCATGGCCTGGAGGATCGCCCGGCCCCCAAGCTCTCCGGCGGGCAACAGCAGCGCGTCGCCTTCGCCCGCGCCCTCGTCAACGAACCCAAGGTGCTCCTCCTGGACGAGCCTTTGAGCAATCTCGATGCCAAGCTGAGGGAGCAAATGCGCTTCGAGATTAAGGCCCTCCAGAGGAGGGTCAACATCACGACCATTTATGTCACCCGTGATCAGGGCGAAGCGCTGGCTATTTCCGATCAGATTGCCGTCATGCACGGCGGGAGATTGATCGAGGTGGGCTCACCGCATGAGCTTTACTCCCGGCCGAAGAGAAAATTCACGGCGACTTTTTTGGGGTTGACCAACCTGATCCAGGGCCGCGTGCTCGAGCTGGGCGGCGATTCCCAGCCCGGCCGGATGGAGACCAAGAAGGGCCTCCTCTGGTTTGTCCCGGCCATCCGCCTGGCAAAGAATCAGGCCGCAGTGATCTCGATCCGGCCGGAGCATATCCAGGTCCACAAGCAAAAGCCCGCCGAGACGGAGAACGTCGTGGAGGGGACGGTGAAAGAAGCGGTGTTCATGGGGGATGCCTACCACTGCCAGATCGCCGTCGGCGACGATCTCCTTCGCGTCCACACCCACCCCTTCCTCAGCATGACCCCCGGAGAAAAAGTCTATCTCCACCTCGACCCTCAGAGCTGCAACGGTCTTCCCGCCGAGGATACCGAAGGCATGGATGAATCGATGCTGGGAGAGTAAAATAAGCAATCAGCCGACAGCATTCAGCTTTCAGGTTTTTCTTGCGGATAACGGCCGAGGGCTGGAGCCTACTGAACCAAGAGAGAGGAGCTATTTATGAGCGCGGTGGAAGCCAAGAAATTCGCCGAAAAGGAAATCAAGGCGGGCCGAACGCCTACTTATGAGGATCTGCGCGATTGGCTCGAGATTGTCGACGGCATGGGAGAGCTGAAAAAGATCGACGGCGCGGATTGGAATCTGGAGATGGGGACGCTGGCCGAGTTGGTGGCGCGCGAGAGCAAAGGCACCGTGCCGGCCGTCCTGTTCGATAAAATCAAAGACTATCCCAAAGGCTATCGCGCCCTGTTCGCGCAAAACGCCTCTTTCAAGCGGATGGCCCTGAACCTCGGCCTGCCGCTCGATCTGGCGGGGCTCGACCTGGTCCGCGCCTTCCGGCAAAAGCTTGCGGCGCATAAGCCCATTCCCCACAAGGTCGTAAAGAGCGGCCCGGTCCTGGAGAACGTGCTCGCTGGAAAAGATATCAACTTGTTAAAATTCCCGGTTCCTTTTGTTCACGAGCTCGACGGCGGAAGGTATATCGGCACGGGGTGTCTCGTCATCACAAAAGATCCGGAGGAGGGCTGGGTCAATTTCGGCGCTTACAGGGGCATGGTCCACGATGAAACCAGTATGGCGCTCTACATCTCCCCGGGAAAACATGGCCGCATCCAGCGCCAGAAATACTTCGATCAGGGGAAACCCTGTCCGGTGGTGATCTCCGTCGGCCAGGACCCGGTTCTCTTCATGGTTTCCGGGAACGAGGTGGACTACGGCGTCTCCGAGTTTGATTATGCCGGCGGGCTCAAAGGGGCTCCCGTCGAAGTCATCGAGGGCGAGGTCACCGGTCTTCCCTTTCCCGCCCATGCCGAGATCGTCATCGAGGGCATCATGGACCCGCAGGACGTGAAGAAGGAAGGCCCCTTTGGGGAGTGGACGGGGTATTATGCCAGCTCCATCCGGCCCGAGCCCGTGGTGCGCGTCCAACGTATTTACCACCGCAACAACCCGATTCTTTGCTGTGCACGGCCGGGAAGGCCGCCTTCGGACTATTCGCTCGCCAAATGTTTCGTGAAGGCAGCGCTCATCTGGGATCAGGTGGAGAAGGCCGGGGTGCCTGACGTGAAAGGCGTGTGGTGTCACGAGGCCGGTGGCGGAAGACTCCTCAATATTATATCGATCAAACAGCGCTATCCCGGCCATGCGCGCCAGGCCCTGGTCGCTGCCTCGCAGGTGCATGCCGGCGCCTATCTCGGACGTTATGTCATCGTCGTGGATGACGACATCGATCCGACCAGTACGTTCGATGTCCTGTGGGCGCTCTCGACCCGTTCGGATCCGGTTGAATCGATCGATATCGTGCGCCGCTGCTGGAGCGGGCCGCTCGACCCGAGAATCCAACCGGGGAAGAAGGGCTTCAACTCGCGCGCCCTCATCGATGCCTGCCGGCCCTTTGAGTGGATGAAGGACTTCCCCCCCGTAGCCGAATCGAGCCCGGAACTGAGAGATAAGGTGCGGAAAAAATGGAAAAAGGTGATTGAGGGGTAAACCGGTAGCTTCCAGTGCCGTGATCTACAAGTGGCAGTGCCCAAAGGCTTAGGTCAGGGCAGCCAAGGCTTACTGTCCGTGAAGGAGATTCCAGACCAGCGCGGCAAAGAAACCCAGGATATACCAGAGCACAAAAACCACTGTTACCAGCAGCGCCGCGATTCCGAAATCAAAAGCAGAAATGGTGTAGGGCGGGGTGATGAAATGAAGCCTGAAAATAAAATCGATAAAAGCCTGCGCCCAGCCAACCCACACCAGAAACGACCAGAAGACATGCCATACCGCGCCCACGATCCCAAGCACCAGCCCGACGAGATATTTGTTTGTTTTCATGGTGCACCTCCCGCCCTGTTCTTATATGGATTAGACTGACCTCTTTTTTCTCACCGTGGCGCGCCAGGGATGGCTTGTGCTTGGGGCCGGAAAATCTACGGCACACAATAGTCCACGATAATCTGCGAGACCTTCTGGTAGTGGGCATCCGTGGTGAGGAGATGCAAACCGTGTTGCATGGCAGTGGCAGCGATCCAAATGTCGTTGGTCGGTATAGGTGTGCCGGCTTTCCAAAGAGAGTTGAGGATTACAGCGTACCTCTCAGCCGTCTCGGAATTGACGTCGAAGATTTTCACACGCGGCGATTCAAGAAACGTCTTTAGCTCGCTCTCGTTCTTTTTCCTCCTTCTGCCTCTGAAGAATCCAGCAAGCAACTCCCCGAGAATCACAGGACTGAAGCAAATCTCATCGGCTTCCCGGAGAGCCCCCTGGACCTCGGAATGGCCTCGCATGAAGGCCGAGTATCCGGAAGTATCCAGAAGTAGGCGCGTCATCTCCAGAGGTCCGGGTCAATCGTGCGCTGTGAGGCTAGGGCCTTGTCAAACTCCGCTGCCTCTTCCTTTGTCCACGCCCCTGCCAAGCTATCGAGGTCGTGATGAAGGGGTTTTCCCCCGTTTTTCTTGCCCCGGATTCCGGTTCCCTCCTCCAAAAGTTTAATGACAGCTTTATTGATGCTTGTGCCCTGCTCTTCAGCCTTCTGGCGGATGGTTCTAGCGAGTTCCAGGGGCAGGTTTCTTAAAGTTATCGCTTTCATAGGGCCTCCCTCTTGCACCATTTATGCATCATCGTGATGCAATGATAGAAACATTTCTCGCTGGCGTCAAGCGTGCCTTCGGAATTACGAGAAGGTGAAAGTCGAGGCGG
>JACPSF010000248.1 GCA_016193385.1 Deltaproteobacteria bacterium | reverse complement strand
CCGCTGCAATGCGCATCTGCACGGTATCCTCCTTATCGAAATCGCATGAACTGAGACTATCCGAAGATGGACTTCAGCGGCCGACTACGCGCTCCTGATGATCGCGCCGCAGTCCTCACACCTGTAACGGGCGATTCCACTTTCCGGCGTTTCCATCTCTTCGAACTCGTAGCGCTTGCTGCCGGACGTCTCAAAACATTCCGGACAAAAGCCGTCGCCCAATTCCTCCCCAGTGATGGTCAAGTGGCAGTGCCGGCAGCGCAGTGTTGTCTTCTTTTCGGGCAGTAATTCCAGCGACGTGTGATTACAGGAAGTCATGTTGAATAGAGTGCGAAGCAGACTAACAGACATACCCCCGGAGCGGCAACACCGATCAGGGCGAGATCGTTTTGCTTAGCGAAAGACTCGCCGTGTCTTCTCAGCTTCTCTCGGATCCTGGCCCGCTTTTCAAGACGAACCCACTTCTTTGCTGGAGATTAAGAAACAGCGGACCCGACCCCGCGACCTCGTTCGGTCACGCATCCTGGTTCTCCCAATGTGTGATTGCAAGGCCTGTCCCCGGCTTCCGAAAGTTCCTCGCACCTTTTTCCCGTTATGAGCCAAGAGCAGACTCGACCCCTATTCCGACCCCTATTCCCTATTCACAAGAGAAGGGCACAGGGGTCCGAAGTTTCTCTGCCGGGGAGCTGTAAAGGTTCCTGACGCCTTGTCTGGCCACACTCTTGACACCTCGGGTCTGCCGAGGTAACGGTTAGTCCCGTGAACATGATCGAGAAGATTCTGGCCCGAGCCAGCGGGCGCAAGACGGTCGCGCCGGGCGAGGTAGTGGTCGCCAATGTGGACTGCCTGCTTTTGCACGATCTGAGCGGCTACCTGACCGGCCGTGTTTTCGAGCGCGAGGTGCACCGGCCGATGCGTTATCCAGAGCGCGTGGTGATGATCTTCGACCACCATTTCTGTCCGCCGACTGAAGAAGGGGCTCGTATTCTCCAGGAGAACCGAAGCTTCGCCCGGCGCTGGGGGATCAACCTTTTCGACTGCGGCAATGGAAACACGCATCACGTCGGGGTTAGAAACGGCTTCATCCGGCCCGGCACCGTGGTCGTCGGCTCGGACAGCCACACGCCCGTGCACGGCACGCTGGGATGCTTTGCGACCGGCATCGGGAACGACTCGCACGCGGGAACCGTCATGCCGTTCGGCAAGGCCTGGTTTAAGGTCCCCGACGCGATCGAGGTCAGGCTCGGCGGAACACACAAGCCGGGAGTCACGCCGCGCGATGCGGCGCTCTGGCTCACCGGCGCGATCGGCGAGGGTGGCGCGATTTACAAAGCGCTGGAGTTTACCGGTCCGTACATCGAGCGCCTGGATTTCTGGGATCGCTGGCTCTTTCCACTGATCGTGGTGGACTTGGGGGCCAAGTGCGGCTACATCGAGCCTGATGAGAAGACTCTCGCCTTTGTGCGCAGCGTGACGGATAAACCCTTTGACGTGGTGAAGGGCGATCCGGAGCGGGAGTTTGAGGCAGTCTGGGAGTGGGACTTGAGCGATCTTGAGCCCCAGGTGGCGTGCCCGCCGACGGTTGGAAACGTCAAGCCCGTCACCGAGGCGGCGGGGGCGCCGATCCAGTGGGCTGAGCTGGGCGGGCACGGCGGTGGACGCATCGAGGATTTCCGGCTCGCAGCCCAGATTCTGAAGGGGCGACGCGTGCACCGCGACGCCAGGTTCAATCTTGTCCCTTCGAGCCGGGCGGTCTTCGCACAAGCGGTGCGCGAGGGATTGGTAGAGCTGTTGCACGAGGCGGGAGCCACGTGGTTTCCGCCCAGCACCGGGTCGAATCAGGCGTACAACATGGGGGCGATGACTGCCGAGGAGGCGATGATCTCCACCCACGCCCGGAACTTTCCCGGCCGCAACGGAAGTCCTGAGGCCAAGATGTATCTTGCCTCAGCCCTGACCGTGGCCGCCTCGGCCGTGGCCGGTTCGATAGCGGATCCAAGGCAGTTCTTAACGTAGCCCGGTGGTAAGTAATCGAGCAAAGCGTATGACCTGGGTACGAGCGTGAATTTGGCAATGAAATCCAGTTCAAAACGTTCAAGTCGTTCGATTCGTTTAAAACGCTTCAAACTACTTTTGAACTATTTGAACGGCTTGAACTGGTTCTACAGTGACGGAAAAAAGAAAATTACCATAATCACCCGATCCTCCCTCAAATCCCCCTTTTTCCCCCTTTGGTAAAGGGGGATCGAGGGGGATTTTAGGAGAGCGAGAGGGGGTTCGATGTCAACTTATTTAATTCCGTCACTATAGTTCTAAGTAGCTCAAGGAGGTCCGATGCAGGCACGAGGCCGCTGCTGGAAGTTCGGAGATAATATCCCTACGGACCGGATCGTCAGAACGGATTTGATATTCCGTCCCTGGTCAGAGATCCTGAAACACGTCCTGGAGACCTGCAACCCGGAGTTCCCGCTGAAGGTAAAGCCGGGTGACATTGTGGTGGCGGGGAAGCACTTCGGACAATCTTCCGGCCGTGCGATCGCCGCCAAAGCGCTCAAGCAGACCGGGATCGGTTGCGTCGTCGCCGAGAGCTGCGCGCGTACTTTCTATCGGAACGGCTTTGAGATCGGAATGCCGGTGCTCGAGTGCCCGGGGATTACGGATCAGGTCAGTGACGGCGACATCCTCCTGGTGGACATCGACAGCGGCGGAATTGTCAACGAGACCACTGGCCGCGAGTATCAGGCCAGGCCCACGCCTGTTTTCCTCCTTGATATGCTCAAGGCGGGCGGGCTCATTGCGATGGCAGAGCGGCTTGCGGGCGAAGGATAATGCCGCCGAGGAGCCACCATGCTCATTCTCTCCAACAGCGACATCGAGCAGGTCCTCACCCTCGAGGACTGTCTGCAAGCCCTGGAGGTCGCCTACAAAGAGTACGCCCTGGGGAAGGCCGCAAACCGCCCGCGCAACCACACCATGTTTCCGGTGGAGGACAAGCGCTATCCGGGCTTTCACTTCAGGTTCAAGTCCCAGGAGGGCGGAACCCTATCCTCCGGGGTTT
>JACPSF010000247.1 GCA_016193385.1 Deltaproteobacteria bacterium | reverse complement strand
TGCTGCTGGCTGCCGCGAGATTTCAGGTCGCGCAAGGTGAACTTGGATGAGTTGTAGAACGCTTGGTCTGCGGCGTCACAGAGGGCGTCGCGCTGCTCTGTGATTGCGGCCTTGTCGAGCATTTCCTTAGCGTCGAGAACCGCCTTCTTGGTCGGTTCGAGCACTGCATCCATGCGGCGCAGGACGCACATAGGCAGGATAACATCGGGATATTTGCCACGCTTGAACAGGTCGCGCAGCACGTCATCGGCGATGCCCCAAATGAAGTTTGCTATCCAGTTGAGATCACCGTTGCTCACACTCTAATGTCCTAGGTGAATGGGGGCGGTGTCTTGGATCTTCGCCTCTCTCATCCCGATCTATCCTTCGATATCACTGTGATTTCCCGGCAAAGCTTTCTGCGAATTTAGCCGGATCTGTGAGCGCACGATTCGGTTATTCTCCTTGACCCGATCCATCAAAGCTCCTCGCACGGGAGCAGAGCTGTGTGGGAATAATCAAAGGCGCGTGAACTTAAGCCGCTCTCAGCCGGGCGAGCTCGAACTCTCTGAGATTGCAGCGATTCTACGCCATTTAACCTTGCCGTGACAAGCCTTTTTGGATGGATGCCGAGTGGGTGTGGATCTCAGGCGCCGGCCCGTGAAAGTGAGCACTTCCACGTTTCGACAATTGTCGAAATGTCGAAATCACGACATTAAGGGAGTGTACTTGAAGCACGGACGAGTTTTTCAAGCGCCTAAGGCTTTTGCGCAACGACCTTGCCGTTTTGCCAGATATAGATTGGAGTTCCGTAGGCGCGCGCAGTCTTGCGGGCCGATTTCGCGGCGCGACGCAGGGCGCGCCCCACGGCCATCGCAAACGTTTTTGAGTCCCCTTTTCCTTCGATTCGTTTGACTCGTTTCATGGTCCTCTCTCCAATAGTCGCGGTGTATTACCCGAATTATCATACACCGCCCAGGCGTCGGCTAAAAGGCGGTAGTCGGTTTGGAAATTGTTCCAGCTGCGGCTGAAGCGGCGAACCACATCGGCCCGCGCTACACTGTGGCCTCCCTGTTTTACACGAGCGGCTATGCGGCGGAGGGCGAGTCGCGGCGAACGGAGGCGGAGATAGACGATCTCGATGCGGTAGCCGGCGGCTTTCCAACGTTTCAAGCGGCCCAGATAGACGAGACCGCTCAACGTGCTCTCGAAGGCGAAGTCCAAGCGGGCTCTGGCAAGCCGGTCCAGTTCCCTCAGGAGGAGGCGTCCGGCTGCAAGCGCCGCCAGTTCGGGCCGCAATGGGGATAAACCGCTGGCAATCAGGTCGGCGTTCACGAAATGCACTACCCCGGCATCTTTGGGCAGGAACTCTCGGGCAAAGGTGGTCTTGCCCGCGCCGTTGGGACCGGCGATAACGATGCAGACCGGTCGCTTTGGGGGCGGCTTGCTCATTAATAAAATCCTACCTGTCGGTGGACGCGTTTTGCGGCGCATAAGGAGAGTAACAAGGTTCAATGGGAAGAATCAAAGGCGCGCCGACTCAAGCCACTCTGACCCGAAGCAAGCTAATTTTCCAAGGATTTTAAGCGATCTGCGATGGTTTTGACAAGACTGTTTTCAGAGGCAGGCAGGAAGACGCGTGACCAGCCGTCTTTCAACCAACCAGACCGCCCTCCGATCGGTTACCGTTCCGTGCGCCGGTACCCGATTCCCTGGCTAACCCCCGGTATTGCCCGAAGAGAGACATTCAGGGTTTGTTGGGATCCCCTAACACCCAAAACCCGCGAAATGTGACACTTTCGGCCCCTAATTCTGTTACAATTCCAGCGCCCCGTAGACCGCCGCACGGCAGGCTACCAGAGGCCGCCGCGCCCACCAGAGGTGTAGCGTCGAGATGTGCCCCTTCCGAACAGACTTCTCCCTCGACGCCTCCGCACTAATCGCCTGGATGGGAAGAAAATCCTTTATGAGTCTCCGTTCGCCGTGGTTCATGCCTGTCCGGCTTGTCTCTGAACGTAAGAAATCACCTGCAAGTCAGGGATGACCACTTGGGCTTGGTCGCCATCATGGGTCAACAAGGGAATTCTTCGATGAACTGCTGTCGCAACAATCCACGCGTCACCCGTCTCTAGACGTCTGCCTCGTCGTTTGCACTGAGCACTCACTGTGGCCCAGACCTTGGCAAGTTCAAAGTCATACGGGATAACAAGAAATCTCCGTAGAAATAACTCCAGGCCTTCCCGCTGTTTCTGTCCCCAGTTATTCTCCTCGGCCCAAGCCCATAGTTCGGCGACGCTCTGAAAGCTCAACGCCAGAATCTGCCCCCGCATATGAGGCTCGTATTGAGCACGGAGAAAAGACCCTTTCTTCTTAGGATGCAGCAGGCTAGCTACGGAAGTGTCGAGAAGTACAGTGCTCACGGGGCATCTGTTGGTTTAGGGCCGAGCTTTCTCCGTTCGCCCCGTTCAACAAGTATATGATAGAGCAACTGATCGGGGTCATCATCAACCGGCCAAAGCGCAGAAATGTCGTCTAAATCAGAAACCGCAGACACTCCCTGTTGTTCTGCCAGTTCTTCAAGAGACATGCTCTTCCAAAAGTCTGCCCGCCCCGTATACTTGGGAGCTTGTTTACTCATGGCAATCACCCCCTAACCCGCGGTAATTTCCAACACTAATCATATCACACTTGCAGCCCTACTTGCAGAGAGCGGCCCGGGCTTCTTTTTGATGGTGAGTTTACCGAACCATGCCTCTGGTAATATCCGTCTTCGAGCCGAGGGAGTCAGTATACCGAGACCCCACCAAGCCTGACTTTTTCCGAAAGCGAAGTTGAGTTGCCCTCGGGATTCGCGGAAGCGGTCTTATCCCCGCAGGTAACGCGATATCTATAGGGCCAGGCGATTTAAGCGAAGCGCGTTACTGATGACCGAGACCGAGCTGAAAGTCATCGCCGCGCTGGCGATGATCGGGCTTAAAAGCAATCCGAACGCGGGATAGAGAACTCCAGCCGCGATAGGAACGCCCAAGGTATTGTAGACGAACGCAAAGAAAAGGTTCTGGCGGATGTTGCGCATGGTCCCCCGGCTTAGTTTTCTCGCCTTGGCGATGCCTCTGAGGTCCCCCTTGACCAGCGTCACCCCGGCGCTTTCCATGGCGACGTCCGTTCCGGTTCCCATTGCGATTCCCACATGGGCCTGCGCCAGTGCGGGGGCATCGTTGATACCGTCCCCGGCCATCGCGACCACCCTGCCTTCGGCCTGAAGCCGTTTGACGATCTCGCCTTTTTGCTCGGGCATGATTTCGGCCTCCACCTCATCAATTTCCAGCTTACGTGCCACCGCCTCGGCCGTGGTCCGGTTATTTTCTTCGTGAAGGAGCCGAATCGCCTCAAAGGTGGACTGTTTGATCGGGTCGGAAACCCCGAGGAGCCCGACGGGACGTCCAGCAATGGCCACGAACATGACGGTCTGGCCATCGCGCCGCAACATCCCGGCATGATCGACCAGGGAAGCGGCCTCAATACCTAACTCGTCGAGTAGTTTCTGATTTCCCAGGGCGACATCGCGCCCTTCCACCTTGCCGACGACCCCCTGGCCGGTCATCGAGCGGAAACTCTCAGCCTCAGACAACTTCAACCCCTCCGCGTTCGCCGCGCCCACTACAGCCGCCGCCAGGGGATGCTCGCTGCCGCGCTCGAGGCTCGCCGCCAGGCGAAGACACTCCGATTGGCTCTCGCCGGGCAAAACCACGACGGAGGCAACGCGGGGCTTGCCCTCCGTGAGCGTGCCGGTTTTGTCCACGACGACAGTGTCCACCTTCTCCAAAATCTCTAAGGCTTCAGCGTTTTTGATCAGAACGCCCGTGATCGCCCCCCGCCCGGTCCCGACCATAATCGACATCGGAGTGGCCAGTCCCAGCGCACATGGACACGCGATGATCAGCACGGCCACCGCGTTGAGCAGCGCATACGCCATGCGCGGCTCCGGTCCCACGAGACTCCATACGAGAAAGGTCGCTAGCGCCGCCAGCACGACCGCAGGAACAAAATAGGACGCTACCAAATCGGCGAGGCGCTGGATCGGGGCTCGGCTGCGCTGCGCCTCACCCACCATGCGCACGATCTGAGCCAGGAGCGTCTCGCTGCCGACACGATCGGCGCGCATCACGAAGCTGCCGGTCC
>JACPSF010000246.1 GCA_016193385.1 Deltaproteobacteria bacterium | reverse complement strand
AGACCGAAACCGTGGGGCTCGAGCCCACCGAGCCACTGCGCGCGGCGCTGCCGGGTGTTGTGGCGGCAGTGGTGGCAGAGCTTGACGGGATGGGCGTGGTGCTTCGCAGAAGGCGAGGTCTCTCGGGACGGCGCTGAAAGGCAGAATAAGTCGATGCACGAGCTTTCGATCGCGCACGAGATCGTTGAAACCGTGCGGCGCTATCTACCGACGGGGGAGACAAAGCCTGTCAAGCGCGTCAGCCTCAGAGTCGGCGCTCTTAACCGCCTCACCCCGGACTCGCTTCGCTTCTGTTTCGAAGCGGCGAGCCGAGGGACTGTCGTCGAGGGCGCTAAGCTCGACATCGAAGAAACTTCAGGAGATGAAATCCGCGTCGTGGAGTTCGATTTGGATGATCGAAGCTTTCCATGATTGAGCGCGCCCGCATAGCCATTCGCGGCGCCGTGCAGGGAGTGGGCTTTCGCCCTTTTATCTACCGGCTTGCCGCGGAGGTGGGATTGGCTGGTTGGGTGCGCAATTCGCCGCAAGGGGTTTTGATCGAAGTCGAAGGAAGTAAAAACTGTCTCGATGGTTTTGTGCTGCGGATCGAAAAGGAACGACCGCCCCGGTCCTTCATCCAGAGCCTCGAGTTCTCCTTCCTCGACCCCGTCGGCTATAACGGGTTCGAAATCCGCCGCAGCGAAAACCTGGGGGAGGCGACCACCCTGGTCCTGCCGGACATTGCCACCTGCTCAGACTGCCTGAGGGAAATCTTCGATCCGGCCGATCGGCGCCACCTGTACCCATTTACGAACTGCACCCATTGCGGTCCCCGCTTCACGATCATCGAGTCCCTCCCCTACGACCGCGCGAACACGAGCATGAAGGGGTTCGAGATGTGCGGCGACTGCCGGCGCGAGCATGAAAACCCGCTGGACCGCCGTTTCCACGCTCAGCCCAACGCCTGCCCGAGATGCGGTCCTCGCCTGGAGTTGTGGGGAGAGCGCGGAGATGTTTCTGCCACGCGCCACGCAGCCCTGGTCGGAGCGGCCAGTGCGATCAGGATGGGAAAGATCGCGGCGGTGAAAGGTCTGGGAGGGTTTCATCTCCTGGTCGACGCCCGCAATGACGCTGCGGTGAGACGGCTACGGGAGCGCAAGCGCCGCGAAGAAAAATCTTTTGCTCTCATGGCCCCATCCCTCGCGGTGATCCGGGAGTGCTGTGAAATTTCCCCGCTTGAGGAGCGCCTTCTGCTCTCTTCGGAATCGCCCATCGTTCTTCTTCGCCGCAAGCCCTGCAGTCGCGGGGCGCCCGTGAGCCCGTTGGTGGCTCCCCGTAACCCCTACCTGGGCTTCATGCTGCCGTACACGCCGTTTCACCATCTTCTGATGCGCGAGCTCAATTTTCCCGTGGTGGCGACGAGCGGCAACCGCTCCGATGAGCCCATCTGCACTGACGAACATGAAGCGGTCCAAAGGCTAAATGGCATCGCGGATCTTTTCCTTGTCCATGATCGCCCGATTGTTCGCCACGTGGACGATTCGGTGGTGCGCGTGATGATGGGGCGGGAGCTTATCCTGCGCCGGGCGCGGGGCTACGCGCCGCTGCCCGTTCGCCTCAAGGAGCCCGTGTCTCCCCTCCTCGCGGTCGGCGGCCAGTTAAAAAACGCCGTGGCCATGACGGTGAGCGACCAGGTTTTTATCAGTCAGCATATCGGCGATCTGGAGACGGAGGAGGCCTTTCAGGCGTTTCAGAGGGTGATCGAAAGCTTCCGCACGCTTTATGGGGTGAGGCCGCAAAGGGTTGTCTGCGACCTGCATCCGGAATACCTCTCCGCGAAGTACGCCCGCGAGCGCGGCCCGGCTCTCGCTGCCGTTCAGCATCACCATGCGCATGTGGCGTCGTGCATGGCGGAGAACGGGATTGAGGGGAGAGTTCTGGGTGTGGCGTGGGATGGCACGGGCTATGGCTCTGATGGAACCATCTGGGGTGGGGAATTTCTGCTCTCGGACGCGGCGACGTTCAGCCGCGTGGGTTCGCTCAGGAGATTTCGTCTGCCAGGCGGCGAGCGGGCGATCAGGGAACCCAGGAGGACGGCGCTAGGGGTGCTGTACGAAATTTTCGGTGACCGGGCCTTTGAAAGGGAGGATCTCGCTCCGGTCAAGACGTTTGGCTCATCGGAACGGTCTCTGCTGCGCCAGATGCTGGCCAAGGGGGTGAACTCACCAGTCACGTCGAGCGCGGGGCGTCTGTTTGATGCCGTCGCTTCGCTCGTGGGGCTCTGCCAGCGCTCCCGCTTCGAGGGACAGGGCGCGATGGAGCTTGAATTCGCCATCGGGGATGAGAGGACCGATGAGGCATATCCATTCCGGATTGCGGATTGCGAATTGCGGATTGAAGAGCCGACGGACTATTCCCCTCAATCCAAAATCCAAGATCCGAAATCTAAAATCGAGGTTGATTGGGAACCGACGATCCGCGGAGTTCTTGCGGCTCTGGAGCGGGGCGCCACAGCGGCCGAGATCGCGGCGAAATTTCATAACACCCTGGTCGAGATCATCGTCGAGGCGGCCAAACGTATCGGGGAGGAGCGGGTCGTCCTTACCGGCGGTTGTTTCCAGAACCAATATCTCTCTGAGCACGTGATCTGCCGGCTCGAAGCCGAAGGCTTTCGGCCCTATTGGCATCAGCGCGTCCCGCCAAACGACGGTGGTATCGCCTTGGGACAGGCCTTCGCATGGGCACAGGCGCACCGAGGAGCGGTCACGGCCGATAGTTCGCGGGATGAGGCCCATCTGAACGACGCCGCGCTCGGCGCGGGAGGTGGATCGTGTGTTTAGGCGTTCCAGGAAGGGTCATTGAGGTGGACGGGCTTACCGCCAGCGTGGATTTCTGGGGCGTGAAGCGAAAGGTGAGGCTTGAGACCGTAGACGAACCCGTAAGTCCGGGGGATTATGTCCTGGTCCACGTGGGTTTCGCCATTCGTAGAATCCCTCCTGAGCAGGTAGCGGAAACGCTCTCACTTTACGACCAACTGGTGGCCGCTGCAGCCAAAGACCTTATGGCTGCGGATGTCAGCGGCGAGATCGACGGGGCGGCCCGGGAACGCTGAGGATGGAAAAACACAGTGTCTCAGGCAGAATTCAAAAGATTGGAGTTTCGGGATTCGCGCAGGGCTGAGGCTTTGACCAGGACGCTTTCGGTCCACTGCCGGGAAATCGGGAAGCCGGTCTCCGTCATGCATGTGTGCGGCACGCACGAGCAGAGCATCGCGCGTTTCGGCCTGCGCAGCCTTCTGCCCGACGGACTTAATGTCCTGATGGGTCCCGGCTGTCCGGTCTGCGTGACCGATATGCCGGAGGTGGACGAGGCCGTCGCCCTGGCGCGCCAGGGGGTCATATTGGCGACCTTTGGGGATATGTTCCGGGTGCCCGGAAGCGTTTGTTCTTTGGCCGAGGTCAAAGCCGAAGGTGCGGACGTCCGGGTCGTGTACAGCCCGCTCGAGACCCTCGAAATCGCAGCCAAAGCCGAAAACGAAGTGGTCTTTTTTGCTTCCGGCTTCGAGACCACCGCGGTGGCTACGGCCGCCCTTATCTTGACCCGTCCGCCGAAAAATTTCGCCGTTCTCTCGGCTCACAAATATATTCCGCCGGTGATGGAGATCGTGGCGGAAATGCCGCAGTCGAAAGTGCAGGGTTTTTTGGCCGCGGGCCACGCCGCCACGATCACGGGCTGGAAAATCTTCGAGCGCTTTGTGGAGCGGCACGCGATTCCCGTCGTGACCGGCGGGTTTGAGCCCCTGGATATCCTGGCGGCCCTGGCCGAACTCGTAAAGCTCATTCGCGATGGGGAGGTGCGGGTGGTGAATGCCTATCCGCGCTGCGTCACCCCGGAGGGCAATCTCCAGGCCCAGAGGCTGTTGTGGGAAGTGTTCGAAACCGAAGGGGGAAATTGGCGCGGCATCGCCCATGTTCCCAATGGCAACCTCCGGCTCAGAAAGAAGTATGCCTGGGTGGATGCGCGTCAGCGCTTCGACATCGACCTTTCGGGCCTTTGGGAGGAGGCTCCTCTGGGGCTCGCCCAGGAATGCGTCTGTGGCAACATCATGGCCGGGATCGCAAGCCCCTACGATTGCCGGCTTTTCGGCAAGGAATGCACGCCGCCGAACCCAGTGGGCGCCTGCATGGTGAGCAGCGAGGGGACGTGCAAGATCTGGCATGAATACGGAGGGCATGTGTTGCTCAAAGAGTGACACCGGCCGGTCGAGATGAAGCATATCTTGATGCAGAGGAAAGGCGGCGTGGGCGTGATTACCCTGGCTCGTCCGGAGCGCTTCAACGCCCTCGATGTAAGCATGGCGCGTGACTTGCGCAAAGCCGCGCTTCAATATGCCCGCGAGGAGGGGGTGAGGTGTGTGATCCTGGCCGGGGCGGACAAGGTCTTTTGCAGCGGCGCCGACTTGAGGTACGTCAGGGACAAGGGCGTTGAGCGGGATTTCGCTTACCTTCAGCCGGGCGGACGCGCCCCTGAGGCGAGCTATGGCGCCTGCTTCAAGGAGATTCTCGAGTACATTCACAGCACGATCTCGGAAATCCGGCGCGCCTCGAAGCCCTTCATCGCGGCGGTGAAAGGGATCGCAGCCGCTGGGGGCTTCGGCCTTGCCATGAGCTGCGATCTGGTGTTCGCCACGGAGGACGCGAGCTTTGAATGGGCCTATCCCAAGACCGGACTGACCGGAGCTGAAAGCTCCACGTTTTTTCTGCCGCGGCTGATCGGTTTGAGAAGAGCCTTCGGTCTGGTCTTCCTCAATCCCAGGCTGGATGGCCGCCAGGCGCTGGACGCGGGCCTGATCAACGGGATTTTCCCCTCCGAGAAATTCGACGAAGAGGTTTTCGCCGTCGCTGAAAAGCTGGCCTCGGGGCCAACCCGGGCCTTTGCTGTTGCAAAAAGACTGATCAACGAGACGACGGGGATCGAGCGCCTGGATCTCCATCTGGATAAGGAGCTCAGAAATTTGGTCCAGATCGCGGAGAGCAAGGATTTTAGTGAGGGTCTGGAGGCTTTTTTTGCCAAAAGAAGGCCGAACTTCGAGGGAGACGGAGAGTGACGCGGCGCAAGCAGATTCTGTTGGGACACGGAAGCGGCGGCAAGCTGATGCACGAGCTTATCGAGCAGGTCTTCCGGCCTCTGCTTCCCTCCCCGGACGGCAACCCTCTGAACGACGCAGCCGTTTTCGAAGCCGACGGCGCTCATCTCGCCATGACGACGGATTCCTTCGTGGTGGACCCGATCTTTTTTCCGGGCGGAGATATCGGCGAGCTGGCGGTGAATGGAACCGTGAACGATCTCGCCGTCAGCGGAGCGCGGCCATTATTCATGAGCGCTGCGTTCATCATCGAGGAGGGATTGCCCTTGGAAGACCTCTGCCGCATCGTCGCCTCCATGAAGGGAGCGTGTCAGCGCGGCGGCGTAGCTTTGGTCACGGGGGATACCAAGGTCGTGAATCGCGGCAAGGGCGACAAGCTCTTTATCAACACGACCGGGATCGGCTCGGTCAAAAGAGGAGTCCAGATTTCGGCTGACAAGGCGCGTGCGGGAGATCTGGTGATCATCAACGGCGCGATCGGGGCCCATGGAGTGGCGATCATGCTTGCCAGGGAGGAGATCGATTTCGATCAACCGATCCGGTCGGACACCGCGCCTTTAACTTCTTTGGTCCATGACATGCTGGGCGCGAGTCTCGAGATTCACTGCATGCGGGACCTCACTCGCGGGGGCCTCTCCAGCGCCTTGAACGAGATTGCTGCCGCCTCTCGTATCGGCTTTCGCATCTATGAAGATCGTATCCCGATACAGGATGAGGTCAGGGGGGCTTGCGAGATTCTCGGCCTGGACCCGCTCCACGTAGCCAATGAGGGAAAGTTGGTCGCGATCGTGCGCCGAGAGGATGCGGAGCAGGCGTGGGAGAGCATGCGGGCCAATAGCCTTGGCATGCACGCGGCCATCATTGGCGAGGTGGTTGAGGATCACCCGGGCAGGGTGGTGATGAAGACCCAAGTGGGTGGATTCCGCGTGGTGGACATGCTCTCGGGCGAGCAGCTTCCGCGTATCTGCTGATCAGACCGATGAAAAAGGCCCATCCACTCCATTGCGCTTAACCGCTCAGGTCACATTTCAGATCGGATTTCGTCCTCGTCCACGAAGACCAGCCGTATCCCGCGATTGACGTTTAACGCCTCACGTTATACACTGATCTCGTTGATTAGGTCCTTCAAGTCCAGGGAAACTGAAAAGATCTTTAACCGACAGAGGTCGGATAGGTTGCCCCAGGGGATACAGCAGGTTGCCCTGCGGAAATTGCGCATGCTGAATCGGGCCGTGACGCTCCACGACCTTCGGATTCCACCCGCGAATCGCCTGGAGAAACTAGCCGGCGATCGCGCGGGTCAGCATAGCATTCGCACCAACGACCAATGGCGCATCTGCTTCGAATGGCGGGAGGGGGATGCCTACAACGTGGAAATCGCCGACTATCACTGAGAAAGGAGAATGGTTATGTCCGTGAAAAAGCTTAAGCCTGTCCATCCAGGCGAAGTCTTGATGGAAGAATTTCTGAAGCCGATGGAGCTGAGCCAAAATCGTTTGGCTCTAGCCATAGGAGTGCCTCCGCGGCGTATCAACGAGATTGTGCTAGGGAAGCGAAGCATTACGGCGGATACCGCGCTCAGGTTGGGGCGTTACTTCGGGATGTCACCGCAGTTCTGGCTGGGCTTACAAATGGATTATGACCTGGACGTCACTGCCGATAATTTGGAAAAGCGCCTGAAGAAGGAAGTGAAGCCCCACGCTGCCGCCGTTTAGCCTTCAGTCTCTGTGGTTTTCGCTTCGGACTATTGCCTGTTTTTCTAAGCACGCCCACGATACTCTCGCCGTCTGCCTGATTTCTTCCTGTTGCCTTTCTTACTCTTGACCCCTGCTCGAAATTCCAAATTTGAGATTTGCAATTTGCCATTTGAGATCCCGAAGGGCTTGCCTGGTGCCTTCTTGATGATTTTGCTCTATTTTACGCGAAACTAACTTCGGCTGGGTCTCCCGATCCGTTCACATCTTTGATTTCTGCATCATCGCCCGGACTGGATTGCTCAGCCAGGGGTTTGTATTTGTGATTTTTTATCAGGTAAAACTCACAAGTTGAGCCAAGAGCGGATTTGACCCCTTTTCAACTATCGCCGCGGGGGAGAAGCCGAATCGATGAATTCCGACAGGGCCCTGAGGAGCTGCCGGATCTGGGCTACCCGCTGCGCTTGGTCAGGCTGCTCGCGCGGGGCGGGCGGCGGAGATGATTTTGGAAAGCTCGCGGTTGGACATTCCCAGAACTAGGAGAGACCGGATCAGCAGATCCAGGGAGACCGACGGGTCGCCCGTCTCCATCTTGGCGACGCGCGACTGGCTCGATCTGAGAATCCTTGCGAGCTCCGCTTGGGAGAGGCCGTGCCGCCGGCGCCGCTCACGCAGGCCCTCGGCGAGTCGAATCTTGAGCTCGATGTAGGCAGACTCCTCATCGGAAAGTCCGAGGAATTCCTTGGCGCCGCCGACTCTCCATCCTTTGGCCTCCAACCGTTTCTTCTTTTCCTCACGCATTTTCATACTCCCTCAGCCTTCTTTTACATGCCTCGATCACGGCATTGGGGGTCTTTCTCGTCTTTTTGCTAAACACCTCCAGGATCACGACGGCGTCGGGCTCCACCGGTAGACGATCCGCCACGAGACCCCTCCATCGTTGATGCGTAGCTCATGACACCTTGGACCAACCGAAGGCATCGGCCTGGAATGCGGCATGCCGAGCGATTCGCCCCTCTGCAATCGTCGAAGCAGGTAGCCCCCTCCAGCCTGGCCGCCTGGGAGAAGGGTGGGGTCTTGATCTCTCCATGCAGCCAGACAAGAGGCTTGTCATCGGAGCTCACTGTCGCGGATACTATGTCAAATCTGACATATAGTCAAGCCGGTGGGAACGGTGGGAGTGCCTGCTTGCCGGCCGGATGGCCGTCCAAGAATATAGAGTCCCGCCCTCATCGGGCGACAAAGGGGATCATGAGGCCGTTGGCGACTTGCGAAAGCTGGTTATGATCCACCAGCAGGAAGGTCCCCGGTCCGGATGCCGTGAACTCGGACATGCCGCCGGAGCCGGCGGCGACGTTGTCGGTTGCTCGCGCTTCTCGTATCTGAAGCCTTTCTGACCGGCCTGACATTAGGGTTTTTCAGCACCCCTGGTGATTTTCTAGCCCTCGATTCTGTCGAGCCCATCTAGAGCCTTTCTCATTAGTGAGAAAAAGAGTTGTCAGAAAAGCCTAAGATT
>JACPSF010000093.1 GCA_016193385.1 Deltaproteobacteria bacterium | reverse complement strand
TGGCTGTACACTTGGACCCCGTCGGCCCTCGCCTTGAGGATCTCGTCTATCGCTTCTTTGGTGGTCGTATGGACGATATATAGACGGCACCCCGTAATGCCAGCATAGTAGGCGTAGGTCCTTACATGTCCCGCCTCACAAAAATGCGGCGAACGCTCGTCCCACGCGGCCATATCGGTCCTTCCCGCTCGCTTGAGACGATCTTCGAAGATCCTGACGATCTCGTAGTTTTCCGGATGGATGCAGATGAGGCCTGGAGGACCGATCTCCGCGGCCTTCTCCATCCCCAAATAGATCGTTCCATCGTCGAAACCCAACCACCCGCCCTTCTGCCGGCCGGGCCACACACTAAAAGTCCGCGGCCCTTGCATCATATGGAGGTAATATTTGAAGGAAGTGACCCCGAATTCATGGGCCACCTTAGGAATGTCCAGCGCCTGCTCGTCCGTGGTAATGAATCCGGTAAGAAACATATCCACAAAGGACTCGGACTCGACGAGACCGATGAACTCCGGCATCACCTGGGAGAACGGCACTACGTCATCCGGCTTGGGCTCGTCGATGTATGTTTTTCGAAGCTTCGGGCTCGCTTGCATGAGGCCCCACGTAGTGACCCCACCGGCCGCTGCCGCTCGCGTCTCGCTGCTCAGGCTGTCCTTTAGAGGCCGTTGCGTGCCGAGGTGATTTTCAGGATCTACGAGCCCCGGCAGAATATATTTGCCGCTTGCGTCAATGATGTGCCGGGCTGAATCCAACGCTCCATGAGGCCCGAGAACAACGATCCTCCCGTCTTTGACCCCGATGTCCAGTTTCTGCACCCCGTCCGGGGTTACTACTTGTCCCCCCTTAATAACCGTATCTAATACAACATTAACCATCAGTCCCTTTCCCCCTTTGAGGTACAGTAACTACGATAAAAATGTCATGAATTGCAAACCTATTTTCCAACAGATAAAGAAACAATAGAACCTTGAAATCTCAATGCACAATAAAGCGAGGCCGTTTCTCCTCCTTAAATGCGTTCTTATAGAGCTTCCCGATTGCCAATTCAGCACTATGCGATGTATTTTTGGCCATCGCACCGTAGAGCCGTCGCATCCTCTTACAGATAGGCTCCACCTTTCGGATAACTCTTTCCTCCCGGACCCTTTACCGTCGACCAAGACAGTATCGACAGAGTGACCTCCTCCACAGAACACCAATTGATGAATAACATCATTTAAAGGATTCAAGCCAAGCTGGGGCTTCAGAATTAAAAGATCCGCGCGATATCCCTTTGCAATCTTACCGATCTTGCCCCTCCACAGGGGGATAGCCTGCGCTCCGTTTATGGTCCCCATCCGCAGAACATCAAACGCCGTAAGCCATTGGTCTGATTTTTCTCTGGTGAGACGCGAAAGAAAAGCGGCCAGCTTCATCTGCTCAAAAATACAATAACTGTCACTAGTATCTCCTCCGTCGGTGCCCAAAGAGACGTTCACCCCGCGTTCCTTCAGTTCGACGACGGGCGCAATCCCGCTACCAAGCTTGAGATTACTGGCCGGGTTATGGACAACGGTCGCACCCGAAGAGGCCATGAGGTCCATTTCCCTCTCGTCCAGCCATACGCCGTGAGCGGCCGAAAGGCGTGGAGAAAAGAAGCCCAACCGCTGCAGGCGTCCCGCCAGATCTCCATGGTAGAGCCTTCCGGCCCCCCAGCGCTGCAACCTTGTTTCGAGCAGGTGTGTGTGAATCCCGAGGTCGTACCGTTGAGCCATATCCACAACTTCGCGCAAGAGGGAGTCGCTGCAATTGAAGGGCGATGAGGGACCCAACACTAACCCAGAGAGTCTAGAGGAGCTTTTAATATGGTCCAAGACTTTAAGAACCTGATCCTGCCATGGCGCTTTATCCCTCTCTTCTCGAGGTCTGAATTTAGAAGATTTCGCAGCAATCATCAGAAGAAAATCCTGATCGCTCAGGGAGGGAGCTAAAACCCCACGAATCCCTGTCCTGTCAAAGGCCCCGAGGATCGCTTTCATTTTCGGCACCGAAAGCCCGGGACGTGTGGAAAAATGATCCACCACCGCTGTGACCCCGCTCTTCAGCATCTCAGCACAAGCCAATTCAGCCGCTGCCCCGATGTCCTCCGCGCTCGGGTTGGCGATTTCCTCGGTTAGCGCCCTGTACCGGCGCCAGACCTCCATCCTGACGTTATCACGAAGGCTCCTCTGCAGGATCTCCGTTAGGTGCGAATGCGTGTTCACCAACCCCGGCATCACAATCTTCCCGGAACAGTCAAGGCGCTCCTCTACGCGAGGCCCGCGTCCCATGATGCGCTTCCCGACCTCAGCAATGACGCCTTGATCGATCAAAATTTGTTGCTCTTTAAGAATCGGCTTCCGCCTGTCTAACGTCACCACCAGCGCATTGGTGCAGAGTATCGCCATGTGTCGCAAACCCTCTCTGGATCACTACCCAAGGATCACATCCTCTGAGCAGCCTCGGTCTTGAGTGTGAAGCCCCGGAAATGTGATCTGGTCATCCGGACTCGTACCTACCATTAGAACCCAACCGATTTACTGTCAAGGGCGCAGAAGTTGTTGACGATCCTCGGCTTTTTGCTTAAAGTGACGGCTGAATGATCCTCGGATTGGACATTGACGGGGTGGTGGCGGACTTCCTCTCACCTTTTCTGCATGTCGTGGCGCGCGAGACCGGTACGGGGGCGATCGCAGCGGAGACCATCACCGACTTCAACTTCAAAGAGCATCCTTTTCTCACGGAAGCGATCGTTTGGAAATGCATGGAGGAGGTCTCGTACGACCCGGCCTTCTGGCGTGGGCTATCCTCGCTGATTTCTGATGAGGACTGGCACCGATTGGAGGCGCTGAGCGGCCAGGGAAAGCTGGTTTTTGTCACCCACCGCTACGAGCGCGAGACCTACAGCATCCATCAGATCTCGTGCGACTGGCTTAGGCGCCACGGCATCAGCCGGCCGGTGGTTTATTTCACCCAGGAGCCGAAAGGGCAGCTCGTCCAAGACTTAGGCGTGAGCCTTTTCGTGGACGACCGCTTTGAAAATTGCCGGAACGTAGCGGAGAAAACCGGCGCGATCGTACTCATGCCCCACCGCACCTACAACCAGGAATTCACCCATCCCCGGGTAAGAAGGATCCAAAACTTCAACGAGCTTTTCACTTACGTCGGCGAGAGCTGAGCGGTGCGGGCTTTCGAAAGCGAGGAAAAGATTTGTCATCACTAAGAGGCAAGGCGGTCGTCGTGACCGGAGGAGGCGGCGGGATCGGGAGCGCTGTCACCCGTCTCTTTGCCCAAGAGGGAGCGAAGATCGCTGTCGCCGACATTGACCCGGAAGCCTCAGCTCGTGTCGCTCGAGAAATTGCGGCAAAACAGGGTGAGGCTTTCCCCTGCGCAGTCGACGTGAAGCGGAAAGAATCGGTCCGGCTCATGATGCGGGAGGCCCTCGACCGATGGGGAAGGATAGATATCTTAGCGAACGTCGCGGGCGGCGCCATCCGCTCACCGGTCCTGGAGATGGAGGAGTCGGAGTGGGACGAGATCGTCGATCTCAACCTCAAGTCGGTGTTCCTCTGTTCCCAGGCTGTCTTGCCTGCGATGATCAGGCAGCGCTACGGAAAGATCGTAAGCATCTCTTCTATTTATGGATTTACCGGTTCAGAGACGCGAGCCAATTACGCGGCCGCCAAAGCTGGCGTGGTCGCCTTTACGAAATCCCTCGCGTTAGAGGTGGCGAGACTGGGCATCAACGTTAACGCGATCGCTCCCGGGCTGGCCGCTACGCAGCGGGTCCGCAGCCTCTATACGGATGAGGACTGGGAAAAAAGAGTCTCCACTTTCCCGATGGGAAGGGCCGCCGAGCCCGACGAGATCGCCCGCGCGGCGCTCTTTCTGGTTCAGGACGAAAACCGTTATATCACCGGCCAGACGATC
>JACPSF010000204.1 GCA_016193385.1 Deltaproteobacteria bacterium | reverse complement strand
TGGAATTGCGCCAGCTTCTCATTGAGGACCGCCTCTCGTTCGCTAAGCTTTTGCTTGTTGATCCCCTCGGTGTCGACCAGGATCTCCTGCTGCTCCCGCAGGATCTGCTGCAACTCGCTGGTCGAGCGCGTCATTTCTCCCTGCATTCTGCCCATGCTGGAGGACATGGCCATCTGCTGGGCGCTCTGGAGCGCTGCGAGCATGGAGGCCATCTGGCTGAAAAGCTCCCGCGCCAATTGCCGGGCGCCTTCCAGGTCTCCTTGCATGAGCTTTTGGCGGATCTGCTCCAAAGATGAAAGCATGTCCGAAAAGCTGAGCCCGCGCACGGCGTCGCTGTTGGCGAACTCGTCAGGCAGTTGCGAGGCGAACTGGGAAAGGGCTTGTTGCAGGGACTCCAACTGCTTGGCCAGTTGTGCGATCTCTTTCAAAACCGCATCGAGCGCCTTGTCGCCGCTTTTCAGTCGCTCTAGGGAATCCAAAAGGCGCTCCTGGCTCTTGATCAAGTCCTGAGCCGTGGAGGCCAGCTCTTGCGCCTTGAGCCTTTTTCCGATCTCCTCGGTAAGCAGAGACATCCTCTCGAACTCCGAGGCGATCTCGTCATCCAGCCTGGCCATTTCCTCCGGCGCGGCCGACTCGGCTCTTTGCTTGAGCAGCTCCTCCTGAGTGAACCGAAGATTGCGCTTGAGCGCGTCCAGGTCCGAGTAGGTGGCAAAGTCGCTCAGGCGGTCTTTTTCCGTGCGCTGCATTACCTGGTCGATATGCTGCAACGCCTCCTCGATCTTTCTATCCAGGCTCTGGTCCGGGGTCGCTGCCTTCGCTTGTTCCGTTGCCTTGTCGGCCGGTCGTTCCAGATGCTGTGCCAGGAGATCCAACATCCGCTCCGAGAGGCCATGGATCATGTCCGAGACCTTCTGGTGCTCTCCCCTGAGGTCCCGCAGCCGGAGCCTCAAGACCTGCGAAGTGCCCATCTTCGGCCCGGAAATGGTATCGTTGTCCCACACCGCCAGGCGGTAGTTTACGTCGATCCCTTCCCGCAGCCCCAGCTTGCCCAGGTCCCAGTTAAAGCGCTCCCTGACGATGAACTTTTTTCTCTCTTCGATCGGAACGGGGAGCTTTTCCTGGCGCTCGCCGAAGTCGATGAGCAAAGCGATCTCTTGAATGCCAAAGTCATCCCTGGCAGTGAATTCCAAAGGCAGAATTTCATCCCCATTGACTTCGAGGTCTCCTGTCGGGCTGAGAAACTCCACGACGGGAAAACCGTCCGGCCTGAGCTGAAGCTGGTAGAAAATGGGCGAGTTCTGAAAACCGAGCGGGTCCGCCACCCAAAGCTGATATCTTTGCGGTTGGAACAAAACCAGGTTGCCTTGAAGCCGTCTCCCATCGATTCTGAGCGGGACCTCTCTGCCGTGATCGAGCAAGATCTTGGCCTTGGCGACCTCTTTGGTTGAGATCGCTTCCAGGCGCACCGTGGAGCCCCTGATCCCCTCGGCGTTTCCACCATGGATGGTTTGCGCGGGTAGCCCGGTATAATGCGGGGGATAAAGGGTGAGCTTTAAGTTGGCGATCTCAGGCCGCTCGACGGCCTCGATGAGGTACGCGGGCGAGGAAAAGGGGCCGGTGGCGACCCGATAGTGGAGGCTTTTTTGAATTTCTCGGATGGTCGCCGAAAATTTTCCCTCCCCCAGGGCTTCCATGGGGAGTCTTTCTACGGCGGCCTTTTCCTGGCCGCCGGAAAGCTCCGACCAAAAGATGAGCTCCATGGATTTCGGAACGGCCCCCGAGGCCTTGGCCGCGACGGTTAGGGTCGCGCCCCGGACGACGCGGGCGCCTTTCGGCATGACATCGATCGTAGTTTCGGAGGGCGGGAGGTCCTTGAGCGGCCGGACGAGCAGGCTGAATGTCTCGCCCACGGAAGATGGATTGAACAGGACCACCGCCAGAACGGGAACAAATACAATCCCGAGAAGGCGCAGGCTCGCCTGGATTCTGGTCGTAGGAATCAGCTCATCGACTCGCAGGGCCTGAAGCTCTTTTCGCGTCGAGCGCAGCAGGGCCAAGACCATGGAGGTGGAAAGCCCCGGGGGCGGTTCCTCCCCCGCCACCTGAGGATAGAGTTGGAGCGAGTTGATCAGGTTGTTTCTGAGATGGGGATGGCGCTTCTCGATATACAAGGCGGCCCACTCACGGGGGATCCGGCCCAGGCACTGGTAAAGGACGCGGAAGGCGAGGAGGAGCACGAGGGCCACGGCCACCCCACTGTAGAGCGCCGGCGCGTAAGGGAAGGCAACCTTGATCTCTTTAACGCCGAGGCCGAGGGAGAAGAGGAGCAGGAGGCAGATCGCGGACAGGCACAGGCCTTCCGCGCCCCTCAGCCACTTTAGCCGCCGTATGAAGCGGTCCAAAAAGGTGGCTACTTCTTGATAGTCTTCCTGGCCCATAAGCCGCGTGAAAAATCATCTTACTATCTGCTCCAAGGGTTGTCCATCCTCCGTAAGTCGGGGAAAAGAGTAGAGAGAGAATAGTAGGCAGTAAGCGGTAAGCAGTGAGCGGTTGGCAGGGAAGTCCGTTGGATCGGGGGCTGAGGCTGGCTTGACAGCCCGACAGGACTGAAGTACAAGCAGGCCATCGCGGGCAGCGGCAATGTCTTCCTTCACCGGAGCCATTGACCTACAACTCGTCAGGAGGCAACCAGGTGTTCAAGAGAATAGACCACGTCGAGATCGTGCCCAAGGATCTGGGCAAAACTCTGGACTTTTATACGGACGTGCTAGGCTTCAAGGTCAAGCAGAGGCAGCCCGGGCGCCCGGGCAGCCCGTGGAAGGAAATCGTCTACCTCACGCTCAACGACACCATGGTTGAGGTGCTGGAGGCGGTCAACCCGGCACCCCTGTCCACTGCTTCGGAGCAGGTGGGCTACCGCATGATGGCCCTCGAAGTGGACGACATGGACAAAGCCATGGAGTATCTCAAGGGCAAGGGTGTCGAAATAGCACGCCCGCCCATGCTCCTGGGAAAGTCCAAGCGGGCGGAGATCAAGGACCCCAACGGCATCAACATAGAGATCAGGCAGTGGTAGAGGGCAGCCCCTCAATCCCCAGCCTCATTTGCCCATCATCAGGTTCGGCAGCAACAGCACCAGCACAGGGAAGGCAATCATCACGCCGACGCTGATCATGTCGATCACCGTGTACGGGAGGCAGCTCCAATAGACGTCGCCCATGGAAGCCTCGGGCACCACGCTCTTGAGCACGAAGAGCTGCAGCCCAAAGGGCGGCGTGGTAGAGCCGATCTCCAGAGTGAGCAGCATTAGCATGCCAAACCAGATCTCGTTGAAACCGAGGGTATGAGCCAGGGGGGAATAGATAGGGATGGCGATCATCATGATAGGGATTGCGCTGATAAAACAGCCCAGCACTACAACCACCCCCAACATGAGCAGCAGCACCACCACGGGCGGCACTGCCAGGCCCTGCACCAGCTCCACCAGCCCGCGGCTGCCCCCAGTGAAGGCCAGGATCTGGCTGAAGGCCTGGGCACCGACGATGATCATCATTACAACCACGGTAATACGGGCCGTCTCAATCAGGGACTTGTACAGCATCGGGAGGGTCAGTTGGCGGTACAGGGCCGCTGCCAGCAGGGTGCCCACGACCCCCAGGGCCGCTGCCTCCGTGGGGGTGGCCACTCCCAGGAAGATGGTACCGAGCACCAGGAACACGATGATGC
>JACPSF010000203.1 GCA_016193385.1 Deltaproteobacteria bacterium | reverse complement strand
CGCCGCGGGGCCCTATAAAATTCCCACCGTCAAGATCGAATCTCTGTCGGTCTATACCAACAAGCCGCCCGCGGGCGCCTTCCGAGGCTTTGGCGTTTCGCAATCCGCCTGGGCTCATGAGTCCCAGATGGATATCATCGCGGCGGCGTTGAAGATGGACCCGCTCGCAATCCGCCTGAAGAACGGCTACGACGAGGGCAGCCAGTTCGTCACCGGCGAAACTCTCACGGGCATCGGCCTCAAGGAATGCGTGGAAAAGGTCGCCTCGGCGGTGGGCTGGGGGGAAAAAGGGGAAAGGAAGTCGAACGGGCCGCTGCGGCGCGGAAAGGGTATCGCCTGCCTGATCAAGGCGACGATCACGCCGTCGATCTCATCCGCCGTTGTCAAGCTCAACGAGGACGCGAGCGTCACGATTTACACCGGCACCGTAGAGATGGGACAAGGCTCCGAGACCGTGATGGCCCAGATCGTGGCGCGGGAGATGGGGATTTCGCTTGAGGGCATTGAGGTTTTGGGAGTTGATACCGACGTTGTGCCCTACGATCTCACGACCTCATCAAGCCGCTCTACGTTCCATGTGGGTAGGGCTGTACAACTCGCGGCGCAGGATCTGATGGAGCAGCTAAGATGGATTGTCACGCAGGAGTACGGCATCCCCGCGAGCCAGATCAAATTCTCGGGCGGCAAGGTCCAGCTTCCCGAAGCCGTTCTCGAGTATAGGGAGATCATGTTCAAGCGCTTCGGCATGCAGGGGGGAACCCTGGTGGGGCAGGGGCAGGTCAAGACGAAAGTTGTTGATGAGCGCGGCGCGAAAAGCACCTCAGCCTTCTGGTTTTTGGGTGCCGGCGCGGCCGAGGTCGAGGTGGATGTGGAGACCGGGAAGCTGAGGCTTGTCAAATACGTCACGTCGGTCGACGTGGGAAAAGCGATTCACCCGCTTGCCTGCCGCCAACAGCTCGAGGGCGCCGCGATCCAGGGAATGGGCCAGGCGCTTTTCGAAGAGATCGTCTTCGATAACGGTCAGCTCGTAAATCCCAACTTCGTGGATTACGTGCTCCCGTCTCTGGGCGACATGCCGGTCTCCATCGAGCCGATCCTGATCGAAATTCCGCACGCCGAGGGTCCCTTTGGCGCGAAAGGAATCGGGGAAACCGCGTTAATACCTGTGGCCCCTGCAATTGCCAACGCGATCTTCGACGCGGTGGGGGTGAGGATCAAGGATCTCCCGATCAAAGCCGAGAAGATTTTTCTTGCTCTGGAGGAAGCCAAAAAGAAATTGTAAGCGTTGTGGGTGTTAACATATAGTGACGGAATTAAATAAGTTGACATCAAATCCCCTCTCGCTCTCCTAAATCCCCCTCTATCCCCCTTTACCAAAGGGGGAGAAAGGGGGATTTGAGGGAAGATAGGGTGATTGTGGTAATTTTCTTTTTTCCTTCACTATAGGGGGACATACGATGAAGCTCAAAGATCAGGTGGCGGTTATAACGGGTGCCGGACGGAACATCGGGAAGGCGATGGCCAAGCTCTTTGCCTCGGAAGGCGCGAAGATTGTCGTAGCGGAGATGGACCAGGGTCGCGGGCAGAGCGTCGTCAACGAGCTTGAGAAGTCGGGACACGAGGCCATGCTGGTTCTCTGCGACGTTTCCAAATCGAGCGAGATTCAGGAGATGGTTAAAAAGGTTGTCGCGCGCTTCGGCGGCATCGATATCCTCGTCAACAACGCCGCCATGACGGATCGGGTAAATATTCTGGACAGCACCGAAGCAGAGTTCGACAAAGTCATCGCCGTAACCTTGAAGGGCCCCTATCTCGTGAGCAAATATGTCGCGGCGCAGATGGTCAAGCAGGGAAGGGGCGGCAAGATCGTGAACGTCGCCTCGACCTCCGGACTCATCGGGCGCCGGGATGCCATCGCCTACTCGGCCGCGAAGGGTGGGGTCGTCAATCTCACGAGGGCCATGGCGGTGCAACTTGCGCCGTACAAAATCCGCGTCAATTGTCTGACCCCCAACCGGTCCGGCTCGCCCGTGGGGATGGATGACACGGAGGCCGCAGGGCGGGGGGTCAAAAACCTTGCTGACCGGCTGGGGACCGCCGAAGATCAAGCACGCGCGGCCCTCTTTCTCGTCAGCGACGATTCCGACTTTGTCTACGGGGCGAATCTCATCGTCGACGGTGGAGTCATGGCCACGGCCGACTTCCCGGCGAAGTAGTTACCCTCTCCGGTAGGCTGTCGGGCTCGAGGACAAAGCTTGAATCATGGTCGAGGTCGCGGTGGACTCCTCCGGGAAAGGCCGGCGTCCATCTTTTTGGTATCGTAGCAAAGCGGGCTCACCCATACGTCGCGGGGAATCACGCGCTCACAGCAACCAAAATCCCCATCCAGAGCATGCACACCGCCTGCGCCAGGAAGAAAGTGAATCGTACAGCAACTGCGATGTTTGTCGGCTCGAAGATGATGTGAACCAGGGTCTGGCACATTCGCGCGGCCAACAGAACGATCGCGAGGACATCCAAGCTAGGACTCCGAACTCCGGTCGCCATGATGGCAACCACGATGGCCGTGTAGACGGGAAGGTTCTCGATGCAGTTTGCGTGAGCGCGCATCGCTCGACGGTACCATTCGCTTCCGTGTGGAACGTCCGCCGGAAACTCGCTGAGGGCTGCGCGCCCAGTGAGGATCCGGCTCCAACGATACCAACCGATGCAGCCGAACAGCGTGACGAGTGTCCAGGCTGCAAACCCGAGAAGTACCCATACAGGAATGCTCATAGCTGACTCCCTTGTTGCCGTACGTGCTGCAGCTCAACCATTAAGTGGGGTCGAAAAGGGGTCGGCAAAAATTCCAGCCTAACGAGGCTGTAGAAAAAGTCCCAACCACAAAAAAATACACAAATTGGGGGTACCTAAATGGTCTCTCGACCCGAGGTCGTCGCTTAAACGCCAAATACGGAGGTCGTTTTTTTGTAGTTTTTTTCCATCTACCTTTTTCTACAAGCTCAACGTTAAGCTCAGCCGGCGCTTCTAGCGATCGGTCTGAAGCGCGGTTAGGTTCCGATAATCTCGTTCAATCCCTCAACGACTTGAGCAACTTCTTCTGGAGATGCCCTTCCAATGACCTTCCCAATCCTTTCGACCGCAAGCGTTCGAATCTGACTAATCTTCACCCACGATTTCTTTGGAAGTCCTTTGGCGTGAAGTTCGAGTGTCAAGGGAAAGCCCGCGCGTTGAGGCTGGCTCGTGAGAGCAACGGCAATAACAGTTCCGGAACGTTCATTGAAAACATCCTGGCTTAGGATCAAAACCGGACGTAATCCTGCTTGTTCACGTCCCCGTACCGGATTCAAGTCGGCCCAGCGGATCTCACCCCTCAGTATTCGGGCCATTCTGCCAGATCCTCAGAAAGCCCCTCTTCCGCAAGCGCTTTCTCAAACGCCGGATCAAGTTTGGCACATTCCTGGGCTAGACGACTTCTCTCCATGCGAGCGAGTTTCTCTGCGACCGCTTCCTCGATAGCCTGACTGCGGTTAGGAAAGACTTGTTTCTGAACCAGTTTGTCGAGACGATTAAGGGTGGACTCATCTAACGAGATCGCAACTTTGGCCTTTCCCATGACTTACCCCCTGGTGTGACGATACTTCATACCGGCATATGAGTCAAGGCAGGATCTGCCTGGAACCTAACGAGGCTGTAGAAAAAGTCCCAACCAAATAAAAAATGTCCAAATTGGGGGTGCCTAACCGGTTCCCAGATCCGAGATCGTTGCTTAAAAGTCAAATACGGAGGTCGTTTTTTTCTGCAAAGTTTTCGACCCAGATTTTTCTACAGGCTCAACGCGAAGGCCATGTTCGGCCCTCATACGGTCCACGTTGCTGGGTGCGACCCGGAACACGGGAAACTAAAGCACGTCGATAACTTCCTCTTCGTCGATGCCATGCTTATAAATGTGAGGAGCTTCGGTTTCGGGATCGACATAGAAGCGAACATTCATCTACCGCGAACTATATCACTCCCGCCGAAAAAGGCCTAACTATGAAGTGAGTCGGTGAATTTATCCCCACCGACGATTTCATAAATATGAGCAATTCTATAGTGTTTTTCGCCGCTTAACAATAAAAATTCCGACCGGACAAACACTGCACGTATGGTCAGCTTATTCCACCCTCCCAAATGACTCTCCGGTCCAAATCTGAGTCGATCGGCTGGGTTTCGGAGTTCATCGTCGAGCCCGCAGGACACAGCCCAGTTGCAACCGCCAACTTGTCTGTGTTAGAGGGACGGATACTGTATATGCTCAGGGGCGTTTCAGATCAGGAGCTCAAAGAGATCATCCGCACGCTGGCGCGGGCCGCAGACCTCGATCTGAGCGACGAGCGCATCGAGGCGGTCTTGCCGCAATTCAAGACGCAGATGGAATGGATCGAAACGCTCAAGTCTTTTCGTCTTCCCCTTGAGGCCGAGCCCGCGATCGTTTTTCAACCCAAGAGACGCGCTCCCAAGAAAAAGGGTTCCCGATGACCCCTGCCGAGTTACCCTTCCTCAGCATCAAAGAAGCTGCGGGGTTGATCAGGAAAAAGGATCTCTCTCCGGTCGAGCTGACGCGCGCCGTGCTCGTGCGGATCGATAAATTCGAGCCCAAAATTCACGCCTTCGTCACCCTCATGGCGGAAGAGGGGCTGGCCGCCGCCAGATCGGCTGAAAGAGAGATCGCGCGGAAAAAATACCGCGGGCCGCTCCACGGCATACCGGTCGGGGTCAAAGACACTCACTACACGCGGGGAACCAGGACGACCGCGGCAACACCGGCGCTCGCGGATTTCGTTCCTGCCTTTGATGCCACGGTGGTGAAGCGGCTGAAGGATGCAGGCGCGATTATTCTGGGTAAGATGACGCTGCCGGAATTTTCGTTCGGCGGGGTCACTCCGGGCAGCTACAATCCCTGGGATCTCTCGCGCACCCCGGGAGGCTCGAGCGGTGGCTCCGCTGCGGCGCTGGCGGCAGGGCTCTTGTTGGGCGCAACGGGAGGCGATACGACCGGCTCGATTCGCGGTCCGGCCTGCTATTGTGGCGTGGTCGGCCTGAAGCCTACCTTCGGCCTCGTGAGCCGTTACGGAATCACCGTGATCAGTTGGAGCCTGGACCACGTCGGGCCGATGAGCCGGACGGTCGAGGACAATGCTCTCATACTCAATGTCCTGGCCGGCTACGATCCCAACGATCGATCTTCGATCGAGATCAGGGTGCCCAATTACGTAAACGCGATAGGGCGAAGCGTGAAAGGGCTAAGGATGGGGATTCCCCGCCCCTCACTGTTCGAAGGCATCCACGAGGAGGCGCGCAAATCCTTCGATGAGGCGGTGAAGGTCTTCAAGAAGCTGGGATTGAAGATCCGCGAGATCAATATTCCTAATATGCGGGAAGCCGAAGCCGCGCAGCGAATCATTCGCATCTCCGAAGCCTCGGCGTATCATGAGACCTTTCTCAAGAACCAACCGGAGCGGTACGGTCCGAGCAATGTGCGTAGGGATGTGGAGGCCGGCTCGCTGATTACGGCAGCCCAGTATCTCAGAGCCCAGCGAGCCAGGGAGCAGATCGTCCGTGAGATGGAGGCGGTCCTGGACAAGCTTGACGTGCTCCTTATCCCGGCAGAGTCCGAGCCCGCCGGTGAGCCCCAGCG
Organism: Deltaproteobacteria bacterium; assembly: GCA_016193385.1. Next base: position 6,296 of record JACPSF010000203.1, on the reverse strand, counting down.
GGGACGATACAACTTCAAGTCCTATTTCAATCTAACCGGGCTCCCTGGACTTGCCATTCCTTCTGGCTTCTCAACGGCCCCTGCCGGTCTTCCCGTCGGCGTGCAGGTCGTAGCCGGCCCCTTTCAGGAAGAGCTCGTCTACGCCGTCGGACACGCCTACCAATCGGTGACCGATTGGCACACAAAGCACCCGCCGCTCTAAATCCCCCAGGCGCCGCTCAGGTGGATGTTGGCGCCGTTGATATAGCGCGCTTCTTCGGAGAGAAGAAAGCGCGCCACCGAAACGGCGTCTTCCAACGTGCCCACGTAGCCGGCTGGAATCCTTTTGGCCATGGCGGTCAGTTCCTCCTTGGGCACGCTTCCTGAGGCGACGAAGCCTGGCGAGATCGCGTTGACCGTGATGCCGTGCGGAGCCAGGACGCGCGCGAGCGTCCGGGTGAGGACGAGGATTCCCACCTTCGCGATATAGTGCGCCGTGAGCTGGGGCTGCGCGATGAGCTGGTCGGCATTCGCCATACTGAAGCAGATGATCCGTCCCCATTTGCGCTCGATCATCCCCGCGGCCACAGCCTGACTGAGGTAGAAGGCCGGGTGGAGGTTGGTATCGAACATCGAGTGCCAGCCTTCGAGGCTTTCTTCGAGCAGATTGACCCGATGATATGGACCGGCGCAATTGATTAAAGCATCAATCCTTCCCCACTCCCGCTCAACTTGCCGGACCATCTCCTGAGCGCCCTTCGCCTCGGAGACATCGCACTGGATCGCCAAAGCCTTGGCGCCTTTTTTTTGAGCGTTCTCGATGATCTCCGATGCCTGCTCGGCGCTCTTGCGGTAGCAGACGGTCACGGCCCAGCCGCGCTCCGCCAAATCCAGCGCGATGGCGCGCCCGATACCGCGTGCCCCCCCTGTAATCAAAGCCACCCTGTCAGCCATAGCCCCTCCATTCCCATCGTTCAAATAGTTCAATTCGTTCAAGTCGTTGGAACGGTCGTTTCAAGTTTCAACCATTTGAACCGATTGAACGGCTCGAACGCGTTATGATTCTATAAACGGCTTGAACTTCTCGTATAGCTCCTTGAGCTTGGCCTGATAGTGCGCGACGTTTTCATCCGGATGCTTCGGGTCCCACTGCGAGGCGAGTTTGCAGTTCTCGTTGATCTTGACCTTGGCCCCCTGGCCCGTGACGTAGTAGGAGACCTGGTCGCCGGGCTGATACGGGCGCTCGGATCTGAGCGCAATCTCATACGGGGCCGCCGGGTTGCGCTTTTTGGCCTTGACCTTGGCCTGATAGCTCTCCAGCGAGTCCTGCAGGGTTTCCGTCTTCATCAGCAGCGAAATATCCATGCGGTGGTGCTCCAGATCATTGACATAGCGCTGGTAAAGAGGCGGGATCTTTCCTTTCTCGCCCTTGAGCAGCAGCAGGAGCATTTCCTCCATCCATTGGCGTTGAAACAGCTCGAGCCCGCGGGAGCGCAGCCCCGAGCCTTTGATCAACAACCTTCCCTTGGCATCCAGGAGCGCGTAGTTCTTCATCTTGTAGCTGAACATGGCCGGGTAGCGCCCGTCGAGCTCCAGGTCGATACCGCGGGGTAGTGAAGCCGCCAGTTCCTGGATCAGTTTTTCCTCATCTTCTTCCGCGGCCACGCCGGTCGGCGGCGCGAAGTAGACCCCATCGGTGTCGACCTCGATGATCATGGCGCCTTTCCCCTTCAGCCAGGCCACCGCGGACTGGATCAACTCTCTCCCTTTCGCCGTCACCTGGTTGGCGACTGCGTAATCGTTGAAGTGGCCCATCGCAAATCCGAGGTAGCCGTAGAAGGAGTTGATGAGAATCTTGAAGGTGGACTGAAGGGCGGAAAAATAGATTCGCGCCTCCTCGCTCTGAGCCCCGCGGGCCATCTCCTTGGCCCGGACCCTGAAATCGCGCAGGTCGCGCAGCAGGCCTGGGAAGATGCCCAGCTCGTCCTTTTTGGGGAAATAGCCGTACACGAGCATGATGGAGGGATACAGCGAAGTGACGTCGCAGTGAAGAACGTGCTGGGCCACGCCCTGATACTCCACATCGGTGAATCCTCCCACGACCTCCTGGCCCTCGTCCGGCCGGGGGATCGCCCTTCGTTGATACAGGTATTCGCGCAAAAAGAGGGAATTAATCTTGGTGGCGTTCCCTCGAAGGGCCACGTTTTGAAAACTGTAAGGGAAGATCTGCGCCTCGACGAAGTAGCTGGGAGAGAGAAGCGCCGAAAGGGCACGGGTCTCGCGCACGTCGTCAAGCGAATAGCGAAAAAGGGTGTCAGGGTCGTGGTCGAAGTACCAGCTGGCTCGATCTGCCGGGATGTAGGTGCGCTCGGCGCTGGCGATGCCGAAGTGGCGCGCGATCTCCTTGAGCCCGTAGCCCGCCAGATCTCTCGTCGAGACATCGTAGTGCTGGGCGAGAATCCATGTATCGACGATGTGCCGACCGAAGATCTCGTACTTGCGATAGGTAATGGATCTCTCAGCGATCTGCATCCGTGACGGGTGGCCCTGAAGCGGGCTCGAGTCTCTTCCCAGCTTAAGCTCGACGCCGTGCCTTTTGGCTCTCGCCTCGATGTATTCGAGATCAAAGCGGAACAGGTTATGCCCCTCGATGACATCGGGATCCCGGCTTTGGATCTCGCGCGCCATCTCACCGAGCATTTCCGCCTCGCTATACTCCTTACCGGAGATGAGCCTCTCCCATCCCGTGGAGTCGGCCAGGGCGATGGCGGTGATCTGATCGGATGCGCGCGCTGCATTGGGGAACTCAAATTCCGCTTGGCAGTAGGTTTCGATATCGATCTGCAGGCGTTTGAGCTCGCCGAATGTCATCCCCAAGAAGTGGGTCTTTCCTGAACTCAGGAGGTATTGGTGTACGGGGTCGCTGAGGTGAAGATAAGGGGCTTCCGGCGCGGAGGGGGTTTGCCCGCTTTTTTCCTGCAGATAAGATTTGGCCTCCTCCAGTTGTTTTAAATCGGGAAAGACGGCGAGCACCTTGAGCGCGCCACTGCCTGCCAGAGGTTCAAGCTCAGCCTCCCCGGCCCAGCCTTTGAGCCATCCTTCGTCCTCGAGGAGAACGAAGGGGCGAAAGGCGACGGACTCGGACCGGGTGAGGTCTCCCTGGCGGTAGAAGATCCGCACCCGATCCGGTCCCTCGATCTCACAGGCGATTAGACCCGGAGCCGGATCGTGGCCGAACAAGAGTTCGTTATGCTGAAACAGCGGGTCGATCCGCTGCGTTGGCTCTTTTCCTCGCATAAGCCGCGTTCCTAATATAGCAAACGGGATTTCGAAGTCATAGGCGCATGTCTCTCCTCAAGGACGGTTTTGTCGGGACTGGAGGCGGGTGGTCGACTTGTGCTAAATTAAAACAATGAGTAGCGATCCGCTCACGTTCGAGGCCCGCCCTGCGCTCAGGCAGCCCGTTCTGATCCTTGCCTTTGCCGGATGGAGCGACGCCGGGGCCTCGGCAACCACCGCGGTCCGATACCTGACCGAGCAGCTCATCGCAACCAAATTTGCCTCCATCGACCCGGAGGAGTTCTACGACTTTTCGGTGCAGCGCCCTATCGTGCGCCTGGTTGAGGGCACGAATCGTCAGATCCAGTGGCCGTCTTACGATTTCTATTACGGTTCGGGCATCGGGATCGAACGCGACTTTGTACTCGGTATCGGTTCCGAGCCTCATCTGCGGTGGAGGACGTTCTGTGAAACCGTGCTCCGGCTCGTGCGCGAGTGCCGCGTGGAGATGATCATCACCCTGGGGGCTTACCTGGATGAGGTGCTCTATACTCGTCCCGTTCCCCTTACGGGATTTGCCACCGACCCTAAGCTTACGGCGGAACTTGACGTTTTGCCCTCTCGGTACCAGGGGCCCACGGGGGTCGTCGGCGTGCTTAACGATACTTGCCGCCGCTTGGGCGTCCCCAGCGTCAGCCTGTGGGCAGCCCTGCCCCATTATCTCTCTGCCGCTCCGAACCCCCGGGGCTCTCTCGCCCTGGTGCTTCGGCTTACCCAGTGGATTGGGCTTCGGGTCGACACCGGTCCGTTGGAGCGGGCGGCGGCCGAATTTCAAGGCAAGGTCAACGACGCCGTTAACAACGATCCCAACCTGTCGGCCTTTATCCGCGAACTCAAAAAGCGCGAGTTCGAGCAGTGAAGCTCTCCGTTGTGATGCCGGTTTACAACGAGGTCAACACGCTGGAAGAGGCGGTGCGCCGGGTGCGAGGCGTCCGGCTGCCCAAAGAGATCATCGTCGTGGATGACGGCTCCACGGATGGAAGCCGCGAGCTCCTGAATCGTCTCCGAACCCAGACACGGCCCCAGGACGACATCCAGAACGAACTCAAGGTGATCTTTCAGCCGTTCAACCAGGGGAAAGGTGCGGCCATCCGCTCGGCGTTGTCGTTCATGACCGGCGATGTCGTGATCATTCAGGACGCCGATCTGGAATATGATCCCCAGGACTATACGAAGTTGTTGGATCCGATCCTGGCGGGCAAGGCGGATGTGGTCTACGGGACGCGCTTTTACGGAGGTGGAGCCCACCGGGTGCTTTTTTTCTGGCATTATTTGGGCAACCAGGCTCTGACCTTCTTCTCCAACATGCTCACCAACTTGAACCTCTCCGATATGGAGGTTGGCTACAAGGTATTTAGAACCGAGGTGTTAAAGACCATCGACATCGAGTCCCAACGCTTCGGTTTCGAGGTGGAGGTGACGGTAAAGGTGGCGAAAAAGAAATACCGCATCTACGAGGTTCCAATCTCCTACTACGGGCGGACCTACGCGGAGGGCAAAAAGATCACCTGGAAAGACGGCTTTGCCGCCTTCTACTTCCTGGTTCGTTTTTGGCTTAAGGGCTAACCCTCTTGTGTTTTCCTATGCTAGGGGATAATGGTAGCCCTGACCGTAGGGGAGAGATGGTTTAGCGAAAAGTAAAGCAACCGCTACAACGTGAAAAAAGGAGGAACCCATGGGTACTTCGAAGCGAAGTGTTTTAGCGGTGGGCCTCAAGCTCCTTGTCCTAGTCGCGACGGCGGCACTGGTTCTCGTTGCGCGCAGCGCTCCCGCCGATGCGCAGGCCAAGATCAGAGTGGGCAGAACGGTCGGAGCTAGCGGATTCCACATTCCGTCTTACGTCGCCCAAGAGAAAGGCATGTTCAGAGAGGAGGGCTTGCAGTCCGAGTTTATAGCCGCGGAAGGAGGCCCGCTGGTCAGGGCGGGAATAGCCAAGGAAATAGAATACGTCCCGATCCCGGGCGGAGGCACCATTGCGATGTTAAAGGGCGCGCCGCTTGTCTATGTTGTCGGCCAGTCCTTGATCTCTCAGTGGACCATTACGACAACCCCGGACATCAAAAGGGTGGAGGATCTGAAGGGTAAGACACTTGGTCTTGGTAGGCCTGGTTCGGCGGACTATGAGGAGATACTCATTGTCCTCGGCCAGTTTTTTAAAATGCAGCCCGGGAGGGATTACAAAATCATCAGCTTTGCAGGGGAGCCTGACCGGATCCCTGCTCTTATTGGCGGCTCCGTACAGGGCGCTATCTTGACATTTCCGCACGCGGCCAGAGCCGAGCAGGAGGGGATGAAGGTACTCATGAAGACCGGTGACTACCTTCCCAGATTAGGGGGCACGTTTTTTACGCACAGAGATCGAATCAAAGAGAAGCGTGACGAGGTGAAAAGGTTCATCAAGGCTATAGCCAAGGCAGAAGATTATATCAAGACCAATAAGAAGGGGACAATGGAGGTCATCCAGAAGTGGTTGAGCATCAAGGACGTAAAGGTCGCTGAGGCAGTCTATAAGCAGGTGCAGAATGCCTACGGGCCGGAAATTCCCCGCGATTTGCTCCGCCTCCTATTTGAGTCCCGGGCTACCCCGGAGTCGGGCTGGCCGGCGGGCAAGCCGCTGCCGGATATCGAGCAATTTGTCGCGCGCGATCTTTTGAATGAGACCCTCAGAGAGATGGGGAAGAAAATCTCGGACTAAAAAGGATAACAGCAGGCTGCGGAAAAAGTGATTTTCATGCTTCGAGAGCCTCAGCATGAACGGAAATTTGTCTATGTTTTCAACACTTGCTCCGTTCGCCCTGAGCGTGTCGAAGGGTGAACGGAGGGTTTTTCAACACCCTGTCAGAAGGTCTTGACCACCTCGGGGCGCCAGCGGCTGAGGTTTGCCTCGATCCTTTTTACCGTCAAGGTGAAGATCAGCGAGATCCCCATAAAGATAGCCGCCCCGACAAAGACGACATCGACCTGGTAGGCGCTGGCGG
>JACPSF010000152.1 GCA_016193385.1 Deltaproteobacteria bacterium | reverse complement strand
TCTTCGGAAAATCTACCTTGAGCCACTGGCCCTGCTCACCGACCTGGTCACCGGTGTCCATGTCCAAGCCGATACCCCACTCGTAAAAGCAGTTGTTCAAGCAGAAGATGAGATAGGGCCGGTTGCGGCGGAAAAACAGATCGCCAGTCGTAGCGCCTCTCCTGTCATTGCCTTGGAGATGGTTGTACATGACCACCTGCCCCTCATAGGTCACGTTGAAAGACCAGGCCCGGTCCGCCGCCTCTATCGTGACTCCTCTTCCCGGACGATAACTGAACGCCGGCAGCGCAGCCGCCGCTGCGGTCGCTTCCTTCTTTACCTCCATCAGCTCGCGGCTCGCCCGCGCTCGCTCCGCGTCGAGTCGCGTCAAATGCTCCTCTAGCGCAGCGATCTTGTCCTCCACGCTGTTTGCCCACGCCACCCCCGCCGCGAAAACGGCAAACGCATGGACCAGGAAGCCGACAATAGCTAAACGTAGTAGTTTCTGCACGCTCTTCTCCCCCTTTCTGATCCTACGCCTCCTCACTCGGTTCCTCGGGTTCTTTTTTCCCCGAGCTTTTATCAAATCCGGATTGGAACTGTCTGTTAAGTTTCGATTGATGGTTCGGCCCTTGCAACCGTCGCGTCAAAAGCCGAGTTTCTCTCAACAGTATCGGAGCCATCAACCTACCTTTGCTACGCGCCAGCCTGTCCGACGGGCCATTCACTGATACGACTCCCAAAACCTCTTTATTGGGACCGAAAATAGGAGCGGCGATGGAAGAAGTGTTGGAGAGTCTTTCCCCTTCGCTGAAAGCGAATCCCTGGGCGACGCACCTATTTAATTCCCGTTCGAGCCGCTTTCTCTCGGTGATGGTCCGCTCCGTAAGACGTTCCAAACGCTGCCGGCTCAAAAGCCCTCTACGTCTCTCTAGACCCAGATGGGCTAAAAATACCCGCCCTGTCGCTCCTGCGTGCAAGGGGGCAGAGGATCCGATATCAAATCTCGTGCTTGTAGCGTGACGGCTAATGGCCTGATCTACAATTACCGTTTGGTTCCCCATCAAGATAGAAAACGCAGCCGTCTCCGATGTCAGATCCCGAAGCTTTTCCAGGTGGGGCCGGACAACCTTGGAAAGGTCCAGATTCTGGCGGTAGCAAGTTTCCCACCAGAGCACACGGTTACCCAGGACGAAAGTGCCGTCTTCACTCCTCGCTGCAACATCGTGCGATTCCAAGGCACGTAAAATCCTAAAGGCTGTGCCCTTGTTTAATGCTAAGGCTTGTTGCACCTTCTTAAGTGTCACCCCTTGAGAGGAAGTGGCAAGCAATTCGATAACCCGGACGATTTTGTCAAAAACTTTTATTTGCGTGCCAGGCATCGGATATCTCCCAACTCAGCGCGCCATACCATCCATACGCTGATTGTGAATCATCGCGCCCGTCGATGTCTTGCATTGCAAAACTTATATTCTACAATACAAACGAGGCTTAAATACTATAAGTTTGCACCTGTGTCAACAATAAAAATGATGGGCTGGAAAAATCTTAGGACACGCGGAGGAAAGTCAGACCCTTGCCTGGACCCGTCCCGAAAAGCGCGCTGGAGAGGTGCCTTTTTTCGAACCGGACGGGATCAAGTCTCTGAGGAACCTGATCGGGGCAAAAATTTTGGGCAGATTTCGATCTACTGGATGGTGAATGCCAACTCCATCCGCTCCTTGGAAACGGGATCAGCAAAATACTGAATGTAATTCAGCGCCAGGGCTCTCTCCTGAGGGCGCAGGATATCTTTAAAGCCCGGCATCGCGGTATTGGGTTTGCCGTCGGTGATGATGGAAAAGAGATAGCTCTCTGTCTGCTTGCTCATCCAGATGGCATCGGTAAAGTCACGCGGCTCCGGGGCGAGAAGATGACCGACGCTCCCGCCTCCGTTCCCCGGCTCGCCGTGGCAACCTGCGCAGTACGTATTAAAAACCTTCCGCCCCGCTGCGTAGGACGCAAAATCCTTGGCGGTGCGGGGGATCTCCTCGGGCGGGACCGGCCTTGGCTTGGGCGCAGGCACATCGCGGTTGAGACGTTGCAGAAACGCGGCCAGAGCCTTCATCTCGTCCCTCGACAGGTACCCGAACGAAGGCATCGGGCTATAAGGGAGGACCTCGCGGGGATTGACGAAGTAGGCGAGGTACCAGTCCGGAGCTCGCCTGGGAGTCTTGCGCAGATCAGGAACAAACCCGCCTAAACTGCCCGGCGCGGTCGCCGCGACGGAAGTTACGTGACAGGCAGAGAAGCAGGGCTCGCGCGAAAAGATTTTCCAGCCCTGCTCTTCGAGACGGGTTAGCGGGGCTTCACTGGAATCCTGCGGCGACGCAAGGCAGCCTGTGACGAGGTTAAGCACGGCGATCAAAAGAAAAAATACCCGGCCCATTTTTTTTCTAGCTTAGGGTGCTCAGAAAGCCAACCAGCGCTTTTATTTGCCGCTCGTTCAGATAGAGCTGCGGCATCTTCCCTCCGGGAAGCACTTCCTCGGGATCCTTCAAAAGGCGCTCCAAATTCTCTCCGTCACGCTTTCGCGCGATATAGGTCAGTGCCGGGCCCACCTCTCCTCCTCTGATGCCAAGCATGTGACACAGGTTGCAACCAGCGCCGCGAAAAAGAATGTCGCCGTCGTAGGCAAACTTGACTGCGCCCTTGTCTGCGGCGAATTTTATCTCTCCGTGATTCCGCTCGTCCTCCGGCCGTTCCGTTGGATAATCCTTTACCACGCGCTTTGCAAGCAAAGGGAGGTTCTTGAGCTGGTCTCGGCTATCGAGAAGCGTCATCAAATAGACCGTGATGTCTTTAATTTCCTCCCGGTTCAGCGAAAAGACCGGCATCGTCGAGCCTGCGACCACGCCTTGCGGTCTGGCCAGGTGAGCATAGAGCCATAGCCAGCTTCGATCGCTTCCCACCGTGCTTAACTCAGGCCCTTCTTCGCCTCCGTCACCGTTGATTTTGTGGCAACCGAGGCACAGGTAGCGGTTGACCAGCTGTCTTCCCCGCACGACTGCTGCCGTGACCCTGGAAGGCAGGGTTTTCAGCCCATGGCAATTGTAACAAGCAGCCTGCATGTAGTCGCCTTTGAGAAGAGGCTTCGCCAAGATGCCTCCCTGGCCATGCGCTTCGAGAGCGGTCACCGCCCTGCCCTCCCCTCCGTGGCACGCAACACAACCAAACTGCTTTGGCGGATGGCTTTCCAGAAGCGAAGAATGCTTGCGCAACGGCTCCGGGAAGTTCCGGAACATAGGGTTCTCCAGGGCGAGGTGACAGGACACGCAGCGCTCGACCGTCCCGCGCTCTTTGAGCTGGAGCTGCTTGAGCTCTATGCGTTGGCTCCTCGCCCACTCTTTCTCGGCCTCAGTCCGGGCACCGGACAAAGCCAAACGGTAGTAGGTTCGCTGGACCCGTTCCCATTCTTGCTGCGCGGCGTCCCACACAGCCCAACCCAAAATGAGGGTTAGGGCTAGGCCGGCCGAACCGAGCCATTTCTCCATACGAACCGGACCACTCCTTTACTGCGGACCCGGCCAGCCCTGCCAGGGCCAGTAAAAACTCCAGTTGGGACCGCGAAGAAAAACCCCGATGACTGTCGTCACCACAATCCCGGCCAGGATAACAGTCCAGACGATGATCATGCCCGTTCTCTCTCGGGCAAACCAGACCCCTTCTCCTCCGGCCTTCCGGTCAAGGTAAGGCAAAAACAACAAGAACAGGGTTAGGACGGTGGGGACCATGACGCCGCCCCAGAAGGCGGAGTAGCTGACCAGTTCTTGCAGACCCAGGAAATACCAAGGGGCTTTGGACGGATTGCTGGGCCGCAGAGGGTTAGCCTCTTCTTCCAAAGGAGCATCAAAGAGGAGAGAGGCCGCGACCAATCCAGCCATCAGCACCACAAAGACCAGGAGCTCAGCATAGACGACCAGGGGAAACGTGGGGATAACGGGATCTGTCCGCGGAGCCGGGGCCGTTTTTTCTTCTCCGCCCGGATGGCGCTGCAGCGGGTGAGCCAGGCCGCCGTCTTTTACGACGCGCCAGATGTGATAGTTGATGATGAGAGCGGCGAGTGCGGGTACGGCGAGGACATGCAGAGTGTAAAAGCGCAGGAGCGCGTCGCTCCCGACGCTGTCGCCCCCGAGAAGGACGAATCGAAGCTTGGGGCCCAGGACCGGAGCGTAGCTGACGATGTTGGTGCCTACCGTAACCGCCCAGAAAGAAAGCTGGTCCCAAGGTAGAAGATAACCGGTGAAGCTCAACGCCAGGGTCAGGAGGAGCAGGACCACACCCAGGATCCAGTTGAATTCTCGGGGAGGTGTATAAGCGCCGGTGTAGAAAACCCGGCACATGTGGAGGGCGACTGCGACAACCATAGCCTCGGCCGCCCAGCGGTGGAGGTTGCGCATCAGCCGACCAAACGTGATGACATAGTCGAGATCCAGAATCCGCCCATAGGCAGCGCCGGTAGAGGGTTCATAGTAGAACATCAGGTAGACGCCCGTTACCCACTCGATGATAAAAAGGTAAAGACAGATCAAGCCGAGACCGAAAGTGGTCTGGGGGCTGAGGCTTCGGCGAAAGACCCTTGTCGGATGGACATGAAGGATGAGATTATTGACTACTACGGCCAACTGCTGCCGGAGACTGGCGGGATAGCTCCCGCGAAAAATCGAACGGTAAAGTTGCCGCCCCAGCTCTCGGAGCGCCACCAGGAAACCCAGGACTCTGTTGGGGTGGCCGTCCATGGTGATCCTCACCTATTCGAGGCAACCGAAAAGATGGATCTTCCCATCGGGGTCAGTGAGGAGCGTTGCCGGAATCCGATCCGCCATGGCCCACAGCCTCGCCCCCGCGCCAAGTTCCTCGACCCAAAAAACAGAGCCGTCCCCGCACTCCAATACGTCCGTCACCTTGATGAAGGGACTGGACCGGCCGATCCTCACCACTGCCTGAGTCTTATCCTTCGCTACTCTGAGCAGCCCCCCGTCATGAAAGCGACCTTCCGACCACTGCTGCTCGCTCACCAGGATTTCCTTTCCGCTTGGCGACCACGCAAAGGCACCGAAGGCTGTGCCGGGCTTCTGCGTCCAGACGCTTTTCTCCCCGGTCATTAAATTCATGACCGTCAGAACATTGGCGGGAGGCTCTCCCGGGGCCGGGATATGGCCCTGAGGCAGGAGTTCCTGGCTGGTGGCAAAGTAAGCCAGAGATGCGCCGTCCGGGGAGAGATGCGGAACGCCCGTGTAAGACGCTTCAGGAAGGATTTGCCGCCAGCTCGAACCGTCAGGCTTCATAGCCCAAATGCCCTGCTTCACCATCCCTCGCAGGGGCAATTTTATTTGGAAAAAAATTTCCTCTCTCCGTCTGGACCATCCGAAGGGGACAGGGATCCCCTCTTCGAGGACTTTATCTGGCCCCGATTCCAGCGAGAGGCGTGTTTCATATCTTTCCAGATCTGCCAGACCCGCGCGCCAGGTGACGTGGTGGCTGCGGCTTTTGCGGAGATTCATCGCGGCGTAGCTGAGCCGGTCCCCGCTGGGGTTCAGGGTAAAACCCAAGATCGCGAAGTCGCTGGCCGGCTTGACGGCCAGACTTTTTCTCCGTCTCAAGTCTATGACTTCAACAAAATTCTTCCTGGGATTGGGACCCTCACGCACCAGGTAAGCCAACCGATCTCGAGACCCCGAAATGAGTAACTCGCCCGTCTCCCGCGTTGCCACCGGTGCCAGCGCCCTGTTGGCGACGTCAAAGACACCCAAAGTCGTCAATCCCCACCGAATCGTGGCCACGAAGATGCCCCTTCGTGGAAGGGATAAAGTGAAACTCTCTCGCTCTTCCAAATGGCTGGGAACAACGGTTTCACTTGAACCCCCGCGACCTTGTGGGGAAGAGATGATGTCTTCAGACGAGGGGGGATCCGGAGCACCGGAGCCGCCTGAAGTGCAGCCTGCAAGCAGGAGCAAACTCGCCAAAGCAAAATAACGAAGGGGCCTTACCGGCATGCCTGCAGCGCTCCCTAGGCCATTCTGAAAAAAGTCTGTCGGGGGACCGGACGCCAAGTGTCAACGACCAGCTGACCGTCAGGGTCCTGCAAGATCCTAAACCACGGCAATGGCTGCGGCGCCGGGCCCGCCAGCACGCGACCGCTGGAATCGAATTTGCTGCCATGGCAGGGGCATTGAAATCCCCATTCCACTTGCGACACTGTACATCCAAGGTGCGTGCATATGGCAGACATTGCCATTATCCCTTTTTCCGTGGATGCGATGAACAAACGGCTTTCCGGGAGAAATGTTTGGCTCCCCGGGGGGAATCCCTCCGCCCTGCCGATTTTGAACATAGTCGGCGGGCCAAAAATCAGGTTGGGAATGAGAAACCTGAAGGAGCCAATCCCCAGAAGAGCTGCGGGGAGTCCGGCACTTCCCCAGGCCAACCATGTAAGAAACTCCTCCCTGGATAATTTTTTCACTTAAGCGACCCTCCGGTAGAAAGCCTCGCGTAATTCATGCGAATATCGCAATTTCCGTACCACGCCTCAGTGAATTCTCGACACCCATCTAATCCGCTCTCTCTGGCTGCAGAAGGGACAGCCATGATCGGCTCTTATCAAAAGTAGGAAAAGGAGCCTGCCGTTTTCTTACCTCTAGGAAAAAAGCGCAAGGAGAGGGACGATTCATTGGAGGCGAGCAACAGCGTAGAGCCTTCTTAAATAGCTTGACGGGCAAGGCCAAACTGGCTAGATGGTAGGTCAATGGCCCGGCACCCGCCGAATTTTCTCTTTGCTTCTGAACTTGGCCCGTTCTTTGAAAGCGAGGGTCGTCTTTATCCGTGCTAGCATTGCTTCTCGTTCTAAGGCTCATCCATATCCTTGCTGCTGCCACGTTAGTAGGTTCAGTTATTTTTAACTACTTTCTCTTGCGGCCAGCCCTGCGCTTGATCCCTCCGGCCCACGCAGTGGTGATTGCCCAAAGAGTGGGCAGCTTGTTTACCTACACCGGTTGGACCGCTTTGGTCCTTCTCTTCCTGAGCGGCTTGCTGCAGCTCTACTATACCGGTCGACTCTGGCTGCTCATCTCCCTCGATCTTTATACCCACGGTCCCGGACGTTCGCTCGCTCTAATGCTTTTATTCTGGCTCATCACGGTCACCAGCTCTTCCGTTATGACTTTCGGCCTGAGGCCGAAACTGATGAAAAAACTCACCGTCAGCTCTAATCCCACACTGGCGGATGTGGAAAAGAGAAGAGCCGACCAGATCTCTGCATCCGCCTGGCTGGATCGGTGGCAACTGGTTAACCTTATCACGTCCACTCTGGCGCTTATCGCCGGCGCGTCCATCGCTTTCGGCGGACTTTTCTAAATCGTGCATGCGACAGATCGGACACTTAATCAAGCACGCCTCTACCACCGCTTTCTATAAGCGGAGATTCGAGAGCTTAGGAACCGACGCGGTCTCTCACTCGAAAGGTTTCGCCGAGAAGATACCGACCATGACCCTTGAGGAGCTGGCGGCGGAAAAGATCAGAAGTGGGGACCCGTACTCCCTTAGGCGTGCTAAGGAGCGCCTTCCCCTTGTGGTGTTCCAGTTAGAGTACGATACCGAGACGGCCCTCTATGTCGCGCTGGACCGCGACGATTTGAAGCACTATGCGGAGGCGCTTCGGCGCTGCTGGTCACTGCTCGGGCTCAAGCGGGGAGACCGGGTCGCTATATTTGATTACGGAACGAGCCCGGTCTCTTACCTTGCCTCCTCCTTGTTCACTCCTTATCTAAGACAGGGCGCCGCCGATCTCCTAGGATGCTTACCCATTTGCAACGACGGGGTGAGCCACATGGCTCGGAGGGCGGTGGATATCGTTGGACTTGTGCGCCCCCGCGTCTTTTTCCTTCGTAACGATTGTCTTCAACCTTTCACTGCGGAAGTTGAAAGAGAAGGCCTACGGCTGTCCGATTACACCCCTTTTTTGGTTGCTGTCGAGAATGAGGGCCTCCTATCAAAGGCGGAACAGAGCGCCTTCGAGAGGAAGCTTGGCGTGCCTATATACCGCCTTCTCCGTTTGGATGCAGCGATGTTCTTGGCCATGGAATGCCCCGAATGCCGCTTGCTTCATAGCTGGCAGGATCTTTACCTGGTAGAGAGTGTCGTCGAGCGTATCGAAGAGCAGGGGGACAACGAAAGACAGGGTCGCCTGATCATTACCAACCGGTTTGCCCGGACCTGCCCCACCCTACGTTATCTCAGCCAAATTAATGGCTCTTTAGAACCTGCTGGCTGTCCGAGAGGCCCAAAGGAATACAGGATCGCCACATGAAAAAAGCCCGGGAGCCAGTCTATCTAGACAGCCAGGACACTTGGCCTGAAGAGAAGCTACGCAGACTTCAGTTTCGAAAGTTAAAGCGCATGCTCGGCCACGCTTATCAAAACCTCCCCTTCTATCGACGCCGTTTTGAGGCGTCCCATTTCCATCCCGATTCAGTGAAGAGTCTCCAGGACCTTTTAAGGGTGCCGATCTTCACCAAGAGAGACCTTCTTCGAGAGATTAAGGAAAAGGGCAGCTTCAGCGTTGGTACGGAGACTTTCGATGGCGGAGAGCGGGCGGTCTTATGCATGACTTCAGGAACGCTCGGGACCTCGTTCCTCTACTGGCCTACAAAGTGGCGCTCTATTCGAGGGGGTTCCTTGGCTCGAGCATACTGGTGGGGTGGCTTGCGTTCCGGAATGCGAATGCTCATGGCGGCGCCCGCCTGGCACAGCCTTGCCGTGCAGGAGACGGAGGTGGTACAGGAAATAGGGGCCACCTGCGTGATTCCCTGGGGAACTTTCCTTCCCCGATTTTCGGGAAACTTTTTGGACACCATGATCGAGGTAAGACCCGATTTCGTCTCGATCTTCTTGCCGATGTTCTATGCTCTTCTGGCTGAGTGCCGTAGACGCAAGATGAGTCTTGCCAGAGCCTTCCAAGGTGTTAAGTATATTCTCGTTGGAGGGGCTCCCATGACACCGCGCACGCGCGAAAAGCTCAAAGAAGAGACGGGAGTCGTTGATATCTTCGAAGGTCTGGGCAACCCCGAGGGGCTCACGGCGATGGAGTGCTCTTTTCACCGCGGGCATCATATTTTTTTGGATTGCTGTCACGTCGAGATCGTCGATCCCCAAACGCAGGAGCCGCTTCCGGCAGGGAAGAGAGGCACCGTCGTTATTACCTCGCTGATTCCTTACGGCTCCGTCTACATCCGCTACGATACCGAGGACCTGGGGGAAATCTTGCCAGAACGCTGTAGTTGCGGTAGGACTTGGCCTCTACTGGAAGTCTACGATAGACGGGCAAACATCGTGCAGGTAGCGGGAAGGGAACTCGTTCCCTATGACGCTCGGTTATGCCTGGATGAGGTAGCGGAGCTAATCGGCATTCCCTTCGCAGTCATTCGTGAGGAGAAAGCAATGGCCCATTTGAGGCTGTTGATTCAGAAACCCTCCACTGGGGAACTCGACGCCATTGGAACCCAATTGCGCGATCGCGTGCAAGAGAGGCTTCAGATAGAGGTGAGAGTGGATTGGACTGAAGAGCTACCGGAGCGGTGGAAGGGTGTAGCGGTCATCGAAGAGAAAGACCGGGGGGCGCCTCATGTCTAAGGGGGCAGTGGGTCTAACCGCAGGCTACTGGCCTGAAGACGTCTACCGGTATCTGGCGATTCCCGGCCTCGCGCTCGATGACGGGCTGATCACCCGGCCAGCCCGCAGGCATCCCGACCAACCTGCCCTCATTAGCCATCACGGGACTGTCACTTACCGCCAACTGTCGGAGGAAACAGACCGGACGATGAAGGCCATCCTTGCCTACACGGAGGGAAAGACGGCCCGGGTCGCTACGGCGATGCGACAGCCTGTCAACCTGGTAAAGCTCTTCTTCGGCGCCCTCAAGGGTCGCTGCAGCCTCTTTCTTGCCGATCCCGCGCTTCCAGCCGGTGAACTGGCGGCAAGCCTACACCAATTTGCGCCTGAATTATTCATTACCGACCAGACCCGTCTACAACAAGAGATGGCGTCGGTGTTGCAGGGAGTTCCCATCATCCAATTCCAGGATCTGGAAGGAAAAGGAGCCGCCGCTTCCACAGCCAAGGGACGGCTGGACCTTCAGGGGCCCGTGATCGCGTTCAACATGGAAAACGGAGGCCTCGTTTACCACAGCCACAGAACGCTCTTAGCCGGGGCTGTGTCCTGGAGCACCTTTGTGCCGTTGAAAGCCGAGGACTTGATGCTGGCACTCCAGCCGCTGCACAAATGGGAAGGGCTTTATAGCCTTCTGCCCGTTCTTTTCCGGGGCGGCACCTGCTTACTGGCTGACCTGGAGGATCCGGAAAAGGTGGCAGACGTGATCAGGAATCATCCGCCCCGCTATACCATCCTCCCCCGCCTGGAGGCGAGAAAACTCTACGACTCTTCCTATAAGAGCCTGGTCCGGGCCTTCCGGGATGTCCTCGAGGGGTTGTTTGTTTCCGTGCTCGGGCCGTTTACAGCCATCGGCCGTAGAAGGCTCAGAAATCTACTGGACAAGCCTGCGCTGCTCACTTACGGGTCGGTAGAGTCCGGACCTGTGTTGTCGTCCCATCCCACTTGGTACCTCGATGCCGCGGTTGGGATCCCTATCACCAACGTGGACGTGTGGCCTTTAAACCCCGCCAGCGGAAATCCTCTGGAAGTCCCCTGGGAGGCGATCGAGTATGGCGAGGTCGGGGTGAAGTCGCCCATGACCGGGGTCAGGTACCAACCTTCCGAAGAGACCGACAAGCGCGTTCGCGATGGCTGGCTGCGCACCAAGATTGTCACCACGATGGACCCTAACGGTCTTTTCTACATTCAATCGAAGGTCCCCGATTGACTTCCGCCGCCACCTTCCCCGCTACCTTCGACTAAGAATGGGCCTGCCCCGGGATGGACGGACACCTCGCAGAGGGGGCAAATAAGCGTCACCGAGCCGCCGCGTGCCCCTTATTTTTGCTGGGCCCGTGCTAAACGCCAGGCCGTGTACCACGAAATAAAGTCCGGACAACCGCGACTCCGCATCATTTCGTTGCTAAAGCGTTCCAGCCAGAAGGAGAGCCGCTTGAGGTTCTCCATAGAGTAAGGCTTAAACTCGCGCCACCGGCGCACGTGCTCTTCCGATCGAAAGAGGTTCATGCTCGCTCACCTGTAGGCGCGGCCAGACCCGCTACACGATCAGTCCCGCCGCCCGCCGCGAGATCCTGCGCCGGCTTTTGAACCTAAATCTTGAAATCGCGGCACGTGAAGGAGCGAGGAATAAGCGGTAATTGGCGAGCGCAACATATTGCTCTTGACTGCTGTTCGCAATAATACGAACATAGTAAGGCAGTGTCATGCCCAAGATCGATGTTGTCTTCTACCAGGAGGAGGCGGGGAGCGTTCCCGTGCTCGATTGGCTGGACCATCTTCCTGCCAAAGCCCAAGACAAGTGCCGCGTGCGCATCGAGCGCCTGCGTGATCTCGGCCATGAACTCCGCCGCCCGGAAGCGGATTACTTACGGGACGGCATCTATGAGCTGCGTGTCGGACTTCGAGGCGTGAATTATCGCATGCTCTATTTCTTTCACGGGCGTGTCGCTGCGATTCTTGCCCATGGGCTAACGAGGAGCGCGAAGTGCCGCCGCGCGACATAGAGGAAACGATCCGGAGAAAGCGAAAGTTCGAACTGGATCCCCAGCGGCACACTTACAAGGAGGGCTGATCATGCGAAAAACTAAAAGAAGACCCACCACGGACGCAGTGGAAATCCTCCATCGCCGCTATTATGAAGGGAAGCCGGAACGGCTTGCCGCTCTGGAGAAGGCGCGGGCCAACGACCACGTCGCGCGCAAGATTGTCGCCTTGCGTAAAGAGGCCGGCCTCACTCAGCGGCAACTGGCGCGACTGGTCGGCACCACCGCGTCGGTTATTTGCCGTCTTGAAGACGCCGATTACGAGGGACACTCCCTCGCGATGCTCAATCGCATCGCGGCAGCCCTGAACCGCCGCGTTGAGATTCGTTTTGTCCCAAAGGAGCGACGGTTACGGTCAGCATGATGCACGGAAGGGCTAGGGGGCAGGCGGTTGACATCTCGGGAACGAAATCGCCGCCGGATGCCCCTTATTTTTGCTGGGCCCGTGCTAAACGCCAGGCCGTGTACCACGAAATAAAGTCCGGACGACCGCGACTCCGCATCATCTCGTTGCTAAAGCGTTCCAGCCAGAAGGACAGCGGCTTGAGGTTCTCTATAGAGTAAGGCTTAAGCTCGGGCCACCGGCGCACGTGCTCTTCCGACCGGAAGAGGTTCATGCTCGCTCACCTGTAGGCGCGGCCCGGCCCCTGCACGCCAATGGGCGTGATGGAGTATCCCACGATGCTGTCAGGCTCGACCGTCAGGACTTGCTCATCGCGCATAGCGATCACCATGGACTCCCCGCAGTCCAAACAGGGCGCATCCATCCGTACCGTCTTTCCCGGAAAGAGCCAGCGCACGGCCAGCGCTTCGAACCCTCACTGGGCGAACCATTTCGGTTCCCCCTCCACGGAAATGCGGTACTGGTTGGGCAGGTTGTTAAACGGCGCAACCGAGACGATTTGGTCGGTTTCGGGATGCAAAAAGAACGAATACCCCGTGGCCTCAAGCTCGTGAAAGAGTTGCCGCCCTTCTTCTACCGACACTCCGAGCGCAGCCGCCGTTTCCGTGAAATGCGGGGCGCGGCCGGTCTCGATCAAAGTTCGCATGATATGGTGAAAAGCCTTGTCGAGTGTGGCTAGCTCAGCCATGGTCCGTTTTTCCTCCAACCTAACTATGATCAGACGCTTCCGAGAAAGTCCGCCGAAGTGGCCAACGTCGCTAAATGATCCATGATATGGAGTGAAACCCGATGGGCCTCATCCGAAAAAGCGGCGCAACAATCCTCCAGGACGATAACTCGATAGTCAGCGTCGGCGGCATGTCTGGCGGCCGCCTCCACGACAAATTCAGTGGCCACGCCCATTAAGACGACCGTGTCGATGTCCCGGCTCCGCAACATGCTTTCGAGAGCGGTGCCATAGAAAGGGTTCATGCGCGGCTTTCGGATCACGGGCTCGTCTCCCACGGGTTTGACGTCATCGACAATTTCTAAAAGCTCAGCCACATCCGCGTCCGGGGCTGACAAGATAGGGATCCGAATCTTCTGTAAAAATTTGTTCTTTGGTGAAAAAAAGGCCGGCTGATAATCGATGACGACGTGAATGACGAGAATTCCGGCCTTCCTCGCCGCCTCTAGAACGCTTTTAGCCGCCTGCCCCACATTGCGCTCCCGGAACATGGAGCTTCTTCTCACGGGAGCTTTTTGAATGTCCATGGAGAGGACCGCCGTCTTGGCGGAATCGAGATTCAGATTCGTCATTCTGCTTCCTTTCCCGGCTTCTTATATCATAACAGGTCAAACCGTCACAGATGCGCGGAGAAAAAAGGGAGACTATGGATCTGCGCTATTTAAGGATCTCTTTGAGTTTTCCAACCAAGCTCGGATCAAGTTTAAAGATCCCGGCAATGGTTTTTTCCACCGCGTCGCCCGACAGTGGGTTGATGTCGAGCCTAGCTTTCTTGGCGTCTGCCAGGAATTCGGGATCTCCCATGGTGTCCATGAAGGCCTTGCGTAAAATCTGAACCCGCTCCTTAGGCACCCGCGGGGGTAAAACGTAAGGACGAGCCGTCAGCCCGAAGTTGTGGATGCCCACCTCGATCAAATGCCGCGCTTCCTCGGTCTTGGCAAATTCGACAATCAAAGGAACATCGGGAAGATCAGGATGCCGTTTCGCGACCGCTTGCAGGATAATCTTAAGAGCGCCGGATTCCAATTCCCTGGTCCACGTCGATTTGAATGATTCCCAGGAACTCGAAAGTCCGTGAATCTCTCCGCTATTGAAAGCCAGGCGAATTTCAGCAGTCCCTTTGTAGCCGGTGACCAACTGGATCGGCAAGCCGATAGTAGCCCTTGCCACCTTGGGAATATCATCGGCGGCGGAACCCGGCCCAATCCCGCCAAATTTAACGGTTGCTTTTGACGCCATCCACTGCTCCGGGCTGGCGATCCCGGTGGCCGCCGAGATGCCCATCACCGTGTTATCCTGCGCCGGGACACCCAGGTATTCGAACCTGCGCGCATCAAATTCAATCCCCGGCTTTTCCAGGAGCTGCTGCAAAAACAGGCCCCCAATGAAATGTCCAATGGTGAGACCGTCTGGCTTCGCTACCTTATAAAGATGGTTTGCAGCAATGAGGCTCCCAGCGCCGGTCATGTTCTCGACTATGATGCTCGGGTTGCCAGGGATGTACTTCCCCATATGGCGAGCCATAGTACGTGTGTAGGTATCGTAGCCTCCTCCCGCGGCCTGTCCGACAATAACATGAATGGTCTTGCCGTCATAAAAAGGAGCAGCAGATTCCGCCACCCGCACCATCACTGTAAGGCTGAACAGTACAACCAGAGCACACGAGCCACGTCTAACGTTCATAATTTCCTCCGGTATCCACGCCGATGGACTACGAGCCCACTTGGATGAATGGTTTTTGTGCCATGTATATCTGATTAGGGTTTTTGTCAAGTAAATAGAAAGACTCTTGACAGATTTAAGGTGCCAAAGTAGAAGGGATGTGTTCGATCGAACGGAGAGTAATCGTTGACCGTCGCAGG
The DNA here is from genome assembly GCA_016193385.1 of Deltaproteobacteria bacterium. Next base: position 1,815 of record JACPSF010000152.1, on the reverse strand, counting down.
AGACGTGCGGAATATTTGCCTGAAGCTTTAGCTTGTCCAGGAGGATAAAAAATGCCAGTTGCAACGTTACCGACCGGGGTTGATATTTACTATGAATCGCACGGGAAGGGTGAATCACTGGTCTTCATACCAGCCACGGGACTCTCGAGTGAAGTCTGGAAGGCCTTCCAGGTTCCGGACCTCTCGAAGTCGCTCAATGTCATCATCCATGATCCGAGAGGTTGTGGCCGCTCCACCCGCGTTCAGTCAGTCTGCACGATTGACCAGATGGCTTGCGACGTCGTCGCGCTACTCGATCACTTGGGAATAGAGTCTGCTCACGTATTGGGCCATTCTATGGGAGGACGCATTGCGCTTGCGATGGCATTGAATTTTCCACGGAAAGTTAAAAGCCTCATCCTTGCCGCAAGCGGCTCAGGCCCTGCCGCAAGGACCGGGGCAGATTGTATTCCCGGCTTGCAGTTTTTCCTTGTCGTGGAACTGGTTGAAATGGGATTTGAGGAATTTATCCGGCACGATATCTGTGATACCGAGACCTACTTTACTACCGACTTTCGCCAGCGCCATCCGGATCGCGTCCGTGCTTTTTATCAATCGGCTTGGCCCACTCACTCCAAGCTGCCGGACTATCTTCAGCTTTGCATCGCTCGGCATAACTGGGAAGCGACCCACCGCCTTCGCGAGGTGAAGGTCCCGACGCTTGTCGTCGTCGGGGATGCGGACGTCGGTGGCAGCAACCACGTAACACAGGCCGAAGTCCTCGCCAACCGTATTCCGGGAGCCGAATTTAAGCTTCTTAAAGGCCAGTCTCACGGCTTCTTCTGGCAGGTGCCAGAGGAAACAAACGCTTGGATACGGGCTTGGGTCGAGAACCACCGTACAGAGAGGTAGAAAGATTCTCTAAGAGGCTGACCCAAAATCTACCCCACTCGTCGTTCTAACCCTTGCTTGACTCTCATCACGGGTTTCGGAATCACCGCTACGGAAGGATGGAAAACCGCCCGAGGCGGGCCGGCCGGTAGACCTTGAAATCCCGACGATCGAGGGTAAAGATGCGGCGCAATTTCTCCCGCTTGCCTTACGGCGATGTGTGATTGCGAGACCGGTTGGCCCACACGGTCAATGCCATTGATTAGGGGGGCGGAAACTGTGCCCTCGGACTCTACGCTTTCTGCTGAAGGAGTGAATTGTTTTGCACGTTTTAGGAATATACCTCTTGTTCTTTCTCATAGCTAGGAAAGAGAAGCCGGCTCGAGTCCCGAGGTTCAGAAAATTTATCCTCTATTAGAAGGCTCAGTGGTGGCATGTTTTTTGCGGCTGCAATCCTTCCGTAGACGAGGGGTCGACGGGCGGCGGATGCAGTTTTCACAGATGGTCTCAGCTTCAGTACCAGTAAAGACAGATCCTGTGATTGAGGTGAGGGTAACGTTTGTGGGCCTCATCCAGCGCCTGGTAGGACGCCGCGAGGAGGCGGTCCTGCTCCCGCAAGAGACCACCCTGGGCGGCTTACTCCACGAGCTGGTAGCCCTTTATGGCCAGGAGTTGGAGGAGCATCTACTGGAGAACGGAGAGCTGGCTGCCCACGCAACGGTCCTCATCAACGGCCACAACGCCCTGAGCCAGGGAGGACTCGCGGCCAAGCTCAGCGATGGTTCCCAAAGTCACGTGGAGATCGTGGTCTTGGGTCCCCCACTGATGGGGGGCTGAAGTGAGCAGGGCCAGTCTTTTCAACGAGGGGTGAGCTATGGCAGATAGGCAAGCTGCGGCCGGGATCTGGGAAGACGTGTGGATCCCAACGGCCTGTGACATGTGTTA
>JACPSF010000079.1 GCA_016193385.1 Deltaproteobacteria bacterium | reverse complement strand
TTCGCCAGGACGGCATACTCTTCGAACACCCGCTCCCAAAGAACGACGTTCACGAAGCCGGTCTCATCCTCTAAAGTCATAAAGACCACGCCTCCGGCGGTCCCGGGTCGCTGGCGGCAGATAACGATACCGGCGTAGCGGACTTGCTCGCCGTTTCGCAGAGCGGCGACGGTGCGAGCGTCCGGCAGACCCTGGGCTTTGAGCTGTGCGCGTAAGGGCTCGAGCGGATAGCGTCTCGGGCTGTGCGAGGTGGAGCGATAATCCCAAGTGACCTCCTCGAAGGCATTCAGAAGGTGGAAAGTCGGACCGATTTCACGGACCTGAAGTGGAAGGGATTCATCCCGCGTACGTATCAGGCGCCGCACGTCCCACAGAGCTGCGCGCCGGTCCAGGCCGAAGCCGTCAAAGGCGCCTGCCTCAGCCAGCGTGCTGAGCGCTCCCTCGCCGAGCCCGCTCCGGCGGGCAAAGTCTGCGAGCGACGTGAAAGACGTAGATGACCGCGCGGCCTCGATCCGCTCCCAGTCTCCCTTCCCTAGTCCCTTTACGTATCTCAGGCCCATGCGTACGGCAAAGCCGCCGGTGCTCTCCGGACAGGGTTCAAGCGTGCAGTCCCAGGCGCTTTTCTGCGCGTCCACCGGCCGAACGACCACACCGTGCCGCTTGGCGTCTTCCCCGATGGTGGCCGGGGTATAGAAACCCATAGGCTGGGCATTCAGCAGCGCGCAGGCAAACTCTACCGGATAGTGGCACTTGAGCCAGGCTGTGGCATAGGCGATCAGGGCAAAGCTCGCCGCGTGGCTTTCCGGGAAGCCATATTCACCGAAGCCGCGGATCTGCTGAAAGACTCTTTCTGAGAACTCCGGGGCGATCCCTTTGGCCTGCATGCGCGCCATCAACCGCTCGCGGTGGCGCTCCATTCGGCCCGTGCGGTGCCAGGCTGCCATGTCGCGCCGGAGCTGGTCGGCTTCGCCCGGGGTGTAATCGGCGGCAACGACGGCGAGACGCATTACCTGCTCCTGAAAGAGCGGCACTCCCAGCGTTTTTTCCAGGACCGGGATCAGGCTCGGATGCGGATACTCTACCGGTTCCTTCCCGCTCCGGCGGCGAAGATAAGGATGGACCATACCGCCCGTAATCGGCCCGGGCCTCACGATGCTTATTTCGATGACGAGATCATAGAAGTTTTGCGGCCGAAGCCTTGGGAGCATCGCCATCTGCGCCCTGCTCTCGATCTGAAAAACGCCCACCGTATCGGCTCGGCAGATCATCTCGAAGGTCTCAGGGTCTTCGGGCGGAATCGTGGCCATGGAGAGCTCGATACCCCGGTGCTCCTTGAGCAGCCGGAGGCAGCGGTCGAGCTGAGTGAGCCCTCCGAGACCCAGGAGATCCACTTTGAAGAGTCCGAGGTCCTCCAGGTCTTCTTTATCCCACTGGACGACCGTGCGGCCCGGCATCGTCGCATTCTCGATCGGGACGATGTCGTGCACGGGCCCGTGGCCCAATAGGAATCCGCCGGGATGGATCGAGAGATGGCGGGGAAAATCGAGGATCTCGCTGGCGAGCCTAAGAAGACGCTCGTGCATCGGCACTTCGGGGTCAAACCCCATCTGCCTCAGCGCCTCGGGATGGATGGTGTCGTAGGAAGAGAGAAATTTGGCCAGGCGGTCCAGAGAAGTCTCCGGCAGGCCCAAGGCTTTGCCGACGTCACGCACGGCGGAGCGGGACCGGTAGCGGATCACATTGGCCACCATCGCGGCGTGATCGCGCCCGTACTTTTCATAGACATGTTGAATCGCCTCTTCACGCCGGTCGTGCTGGATGTCGAGGTCGATATCGGGCGGCTCGGCGCGCTCCTTGGAGATGAAGCGCTCGAAGAGGAGCCCCATTCTCACGGGATCGATGGCCGTGATGCCGAGGCAGTAACATACGGCGGAGTTGGCCGCGGAGCCGCGTCCCTGGCAGAGGATGCCGCGCTCGCGGCAGAATTCCACGATCTCCCACATGGTGAGAAAATAACCGGGGTAGTCCAGAGCCTCGACGATGGCCAGCTCTTTTTCGATCTGGATCAAAACTTCGGACGGCACCTTTCTGCCATAGCGCTGGCGCGCCCCTTCGAGAGTGAGGCGGCGAAGCCACTGCGCGGAGCTCGTCCCGTCCGGTAGACGCTCCGAAGGATAGCCATAACGGATTTCAGATAGAGAAAATGTGCACTGTTCGGCTACCTCTTGAGTCCGGGCGAAGACCGCCGGATCATCGGAAAAGAGTTTGGCAAACGCGAAAGGGGGTTTAAGGGCATGCTCGGCATTAGGCTTGAGCCTGCGGCCGGCAGCCGATACCGCGGCGCCGTAGCGGATCGCGGTCAACACATCCTGGAGCGGGCGGCGGGCCGGCGTATGGTAGAGCACCTCGGTTGCCGCCACGAGGGAAAGGCCGTACTTCGCCGCTCTTTTGCGGAGCCGCGCCTCCTGCCAAGCTTCTTCGTCTCTCCGGTGCCGCGTGACCATGGCATAGAGACCGTCGCCGAAAGCATCGCGCAGTTTGCCTGCGATATCTCCGGGTTCGGCTCCTCCCACAAGCAGGCTGCGGTCGCCACCCCAGAGCGCCAGAAGCCCGGCCGCATGCTGGCAGACCTCATCCCATGTCACAGCGCTCTCCCCTTTCGGCGATCGGAGGTGTCCCGCAGTCAAAAGCCGGCAAAGGTTCGCATACCCGTTCCGATCCTGCGCCAGGAGGACGATCACCGACCCATCGTCCACAGTGACCTGCGATCCGACGATCAGGTGAAGACCAAGCTCCCGAGCCTTCACATGCGCGCGGACGACCCCGTAGATCCCGTCGCGGTCAGTGAGAGCCAGGGCGGAAAGGCCAAGCCGATGCGCCTCCTCCACCAGCTCATCGGAATGGCTCGCTCCTTCCAGAAAAGAAAAATTGCTCTTACACCAAAGCGGGATGTAGGACATGGAAGATTTTACCTTCGGACTGAGCCTTCTGCGCGCCCCAACGGAATCGAGCTAAAGGGATATTCTACTTTTCTCGTTACTTCCTTCGCCTTACTCAGAGTTCTGAAATTCCGGGGATATAATACATATTTTGAAGCGCTAAGTTCGGTGAGCTATTTTTGTTCGTCACGACCGAAAATTCCATCACCATCGGGTGCCCACTCAACCAGGGCAAGATCAGCTAAGCTGCGCGGCCGGCAGCTTAAGCCGCCAGTTATCTCTTGACCGAGCTTTATGCCAAGATGTTCAAAGCCGCCGCTACCTTCCGAAGAGGCTTGTCGAGGGTCCAAAGTGTGCACCCCGTGAGCAGCGTTGAAGCCAGGAGATTCGCGTCTACCCAGCCAAGTCCACGCTCATATAGACGCCGCGCCTCCAGAAAGCTCAGGACTTCCTCATGTTCGACGAGATCAGCCTCAGGCAAGGCTCTCAACATGCTCAGAATCTCCCGCCGGTTCCGCAGCGTCCCACAGGCCAACTCGCCTACAATAAATGGATGGCAAAGGACTTGCTCGTCAAACAGCAAAGATCTTAGACGGTCGTTTCCCGCTCGGAGGTGCTCGATCCAAACTGAGGTGTCCACCAGGATCATGCGGTGGTGCCGGAGCGCCGTCTCCGGACAGGCCGAAGTTGTCTCTCTGTCCCTCCAAGCTCGGCCAACCGGCGGGCACTCTCTTTAGAGATCAGGGCCTCGAGCCCCAAACGCACCAGTGAGGTTTTCTCTTTGACCCCAGTCAGTTTGGCGGCATGCCTTAGGAGAGAATCATCGATATTGAGTGTTGTTCTCATATGCATCAGGATGCTCTATTCAGGCATCCAGGTCAAGTCTGAGAGATGACGCCAAGCGAGAAAAAACATCCGGAGCGAAACGTTAGCTTCTCAAAGGCACCGCGCTCGCTTACTTACATGCAAACGGCCACACGAGGCGGGTCCTTCCGGCGGGTACGACGGTTCCGCCTTCGGTCATTCAATAGATCAGGTCGCCGATTCGCTCCCAGCGCACCCAGCGGTCGTTTCCGTCCCATGACCAGTAGATGATCAAAGCCTTGCCTTTGATCTCTTGAAGATCGACGAACCCCCAGAAGCGACTGTCGTAGCTTCGGTCTCGATTGTCGCCCATCACAAAGATATGATTTTCCGGGACCCGCTTCGGTCCGTAATCGTCTCGGATCTGGAGCCCCAGGCCTTGCGCCCCGTCGCCTTCGAAATAGGCATGTGGATCTTCTAGTGGCTGGCCGTTGACAAAAACCTTTTTCCCCTTAATCTCCACCGTGTCCTCGCCCACGGCAACCACTCGTTTAATAAAATCTTTAGACCGATCCTCGGGGAAAACAAAAACGATGACATCCCCCGGCCGCGGCTCTCGGTACTGCCATAGATAATGTCCCCAGAACGGGATGCGGACGCCGTAGCTCAATTTATTCACCAGGATATGGTCGCCGATCTGCAACGTCGGGATCATGGAGCCGGAGGGGATTTTGAAGGCCTGGACAATAAAGGTCCGGATGAACAGGGCCAGGAGCAAGGCCATACCGATCGCTTCGACGTACTCCCGGAACGTGGATTTCTCTTTCTTCCTTGCTTCCATCAACGCAAGAGATTCCTCCTTCGTTTTATTCCCTAACATAGATTCGATGCCTCCCGGAACTCGGTCCATTGCGGACCGTTTATACCTTTAAAGCGGCCAGAAACGCCTCCTGGGGGATCTCCACTTTCCCCACCTGCTTCATGCGCCTCTTCCCCTCCTTCTGCTTCTCCAAGAGCTTGCGCTTGCGCGTAATATCGCCTCCGTAGCACTTCGCGGTCACGTTTTTCCTGAGCGCTTTGACGCTCTCGCGCGAGATCACCCGGCTGCCAATCGCCGCCTGAATGACCACTTCAAAGAGCTGGCGGGGAATCAATTCCCGGATCCGCTGCACGAGATCGCGGCCGCGCTGGTACGCCTTGTCGCGATGGACAATCATCGACATGGCATCCACCGCCTCGCCGTTGATGCGGATATCGAGTTTTACCAGATCGGAGGGCCGGTGCCCGGCCATATCATAATCCATGGAGGCATAACCCCTGCTCACCGACTTCAGCCGGTCGTAAAAGTCCGCCACGATCTCGTTGAGCGGCAGCTCGTAGGCCAGCATCACACGCTTCGGCCCCAGGTAGCGGATCTCCTTCTGAGTGCCCCTCTTCTCTTCGCACAGCTTCAGCACCCCGCCCAAATATTCCTCCGGCAGGTGGATCGTCGCCAAAATGACCGGCTCTTCGACCTGCTCGATATCTGATTCTGCCGGGAGTTTGACCGGGTTGTCAACGAGGAGGGTGTTCCCGCGCCGCGTCTGCACCCGGTAGACCACCGTCGGCGCCGTGGTGATCACGGCCAGGCCGAACTCGCGCTCCAGCCGTTCGCGGACGATATCGAGATGCAGCAGACCCAAAAAACCGCAGCGAAACCCAAAACCCAGGGCCTGGGAAGTCTCCGGCTCGAAGGTAAAGGAAGAATCATTCAGGCGAAGCTTTTCCAGCGCCTCTCTCATGACCGGGTACTGGCCCGCATCCGCAGGATAAAGGCCGCTAAAGACCATCGGCTTCATGGCCTTGAAGCCGGCCAGGGACTCTCCTGCGGGGTGCTCCTCGCCCGTGATCGTATCCCCGATGCGCGTCTCGCGAATCTCCTTGATTCCAGCCATCAAGAAGCCCACCTCGCCGGCCCGCAGTTCCCCGATCTCCTCGGGACCCGGAGCAAAGATCCCTACTCGCGTGACCTCAAAGGCCCTCCCGCTCGACATCATACGGATCCGCATGCCCTTGCGCACGAGCCCGTCGAAGAGCCGAATGACCACGACAGCGCCATGGTAAGGATCAAACCAGCTATCGAAAATCAGCGCTCTTAACGGAGCCTCCGGATCGCCCTCCGGGGCGGGGAGGGTGTTGATGATGCCCTCCAGGATGGCCTCCGTCCCGATGCCCTCTTTGGCGCTGGCGAGGATGGCCTGTGAGGCATCCAAGCCGATAATCTCTTCGATCTCTTTTCTGACCCGCTCCGGATCGGCGCTGGGCAGGTCGATTTTGTTGATGACCGGTAGAATGGCGAGATTGTGATCGAGCGCCATGTGGACATGGGCCACGGTTTGGGCCTCCACTCCTTGGGCCGCGTCGACCACCAGCAAGGCACCCTCGCAAGCCGCCAGGCTGCGGGAGACTTCATACGTGAAATCCACATGCCCGGGCGTGTCGATCAGGTTCAGGAAGTATTCGATGCCGTCCTTCGCACGGTAGCGAAGACGCACCGAGCTGGCTTTGATCGTGATCCCCCGTTCCCTCTCGAGATCCATGCTATCCAGAAACTGATCTGTCCGTTCCCGCTCGCTCACGGTCCCGGTAAACTCGAGCAGCCGGTCCGCCAGCGTGGATTTCCCATGGTCGATATGGGCGATGATGGAAAAATTCCTGATCGCGTCCAGCTTCATTTCCTTGCCGAGCCGCGGTAGTAGTCCACGGTTTTGTCCAATCCGGCGCTCAGTGAAAAGCGCGGGGCCCATCCCAGAACGCTCAGCGCGTGAGAAGCATCGACTGAACTCCGCCTCTGCTCGCCCAACTTAGCCGGGCCGTGCCGACCCACGCTGTTTGACCCAGTCTTTTCACACAGCAGGCGGAGGAGCGTCACGACGTCGGTCTCGCACCCGGTGCCGATATTCAGCGGCCCATCAAAAGTCGACTGGAGCGCGAGCAGGTTTGCCGCTACGACATCCTCAACGTAAACGTAATCCCGCGTCTGCAAGCCGTCCCCGTTGATCGTGGGAGATTTTCCCTGAAGCAAGTGACCGATAAAAATCGCGATGACCCCGGCTTCTCCGTCGGACCTCTGCCTGGGCCCGTAGACGTTCCCGTAGCGAAGCGCCACGTAGGGAATGCCGAAAGCCTCGTGATAATAAGAAAGATAGTGCTCGCCTGTAAGCTTGCTTACTCCATACGGGCTCACGGGCCGCGTGGGATGATCTTCCGGAGTCGGCAACCTCTCCTGCTCGCCGTATACCGCGCCCCCCGAGGAAGCGAAGATCACCTTTTTGATTTCTAGCCTCTTTACAGCTTCCAGGAGGTGGATGAGCCCGAGGATATTGACACGGGCATCGAACAGGGGATCGGCAACCGATCGGCGAAGATCCATCTGGGCCGCATGGTGGTTTAGCACCTCCGGAGAGAAGTCGGCCAGCAGCTCGGGAAGCGCCGGATCGAGAATGTCCAAGGGTTGGAAAATCACTTTGGGGTTTACGTGAGTTCGGTCGCCGGTTGAGAGGTCGTCGATGACCACGACCTGGTGACCCCGGGCGATATACGCATCGACAATGTGGGAGCCGATAAAGCCCGCCCCGCCGGTGACCACAATTCTCATGCCGGTTTCCGTAACTGCTCGCGAAAGTATTGGATGGTTTTGGTCAACCCTTCCTCCAGGGGCACTTGGGGTTCCCACGTCAAGATCTTTCGAGCCTTAGTGATGTCCGGCTGGCGCACCTGGGGATCATCCTCGGGCAAAGGCCGAAACACGATCGGACTATGAGAGCCGGTGAGTTCGAGGATCTTTTTTGCGAAATCCAGAACGCTCATCTCATGTGGATTTCCCAGGTTGACGGGGAGGTGGTAATCGGTCTCGCAAAGGCGATGGATGCCTCGGATCAGATCATCGATATATTGGAAACTCCTCGTCTGGCTTCCCTCCCCGTAAACGGTGAGCCCTTCCCCTTTTAAGGCTTGCATTATGAAGTTGGGCACGACCCGACCATCCTTCACCCTCATGCGCGGCCCATAAGTGTTAAAGATCCGCGCGATGCGGGTGTTCAGGCCATGGTAATGATGATACGCCATAGTTATGGCCTCGGCAAATCTCTTCGCTTCATCGTAAACCCCGCGGGGACCGATCGGATTGACATTGCCCCAGTAATCCTCGCTCTGCGGCTTGACCTTGGGATCTCCGTACACTTCCGATGTCGAGGCGAGAACGAACAAAGCCTTTTTGGCCTTGGCGAGGCCCAACGCGTTGTGGGTTCCCAGTGAGCCTACCTTGAGAGTCTGGATGGGCATCTCCAGGTAGTCCACCGGGCTGGCCGGCGAGGCGAAATGGAGCACCGCGTCGAGCCGGCCCTCGATCTCAATGAAGCGCGTCACATTGTGCGCGATATAGGTGAACCGGCGGTTCGAAGACAGGAAGGCGATGTTTTCCTGGTTGCCGGTCAAAAGATTGTCCACGCAGATCACCTCGTCGCCGCGCTCGAGAAAGCTCGCGCAGAGATGGGAGCCGATAAAGCCGGCGCCTCCGGTGATCAGAATCTTAGCCATCTCTCCTCCCGACCGAGTAGTAGATAAACCCCAACCTTCTCAGCTCCGCGGGCTCGTAAATGTCGCGCCCATCGAAGATCACCGGATTTTTCATGAGCTCTTTCATATAGACGAAGTTAGGCCGGCGAAACTCATTCCATTCCGTAACGACCAGCAGCGCATCCGCCCCTTTCAGCGCGTCATAGTTACGCCGCTCGTAGCGAACGCGGTCGCGGAAGATCTTTTTAGCCTCCTCCTCCGCCTCAGGATCGTAAGCCCGGATCTGCGCCCCGGCTTGAAGCAGCGATTCCACTACGATAATAGAGGGGGCGTCACGCATATCGTCGGTGCGCGGCTTAAAGGAAAGTCCCCAGACGGCCAAGGTTCGACCGGAAAGGTCGGGACCGAAATGGCCCTTGACCTTCTCACCCAAGAGAGACTTCTGCCGCTCGTTCACCCCCTCCACAGCCCGCAAAAGGTCCATCGCGAGGTTCGGCTTCCCCATGGCAATCATCGCGCGGATATCTTTGGGGAAACAGGAGCCTCCATAGCCCACCCCGGGGAAGATAAAATGGGGCCCGATGCGCCGGTCCAGCCCGATGGCGTGACGAACCTCGTTGATGTCCGCCCCGACCTTTTCACACAGATTGGCGACCTCGTTGATAAAGGAGATCTTGGTGGCCAGGATGGCATTGGCAGCGTATTTGCTCATCTCCGCGCTTCGCGTATCCATGACCAGAATTGGATTTCCGGTGCGCACGAAGGGCTCATAGAGCTCACGCACGATTTCGACGGCCTTAGGGTCTTCCCCTCCTAAAACCACCCGGTCCGGCTTCATGAAATCCTCCACCGCAGCCCCCTCCTTAAGGAATTCCGGGTTGGAAATCACGGAAAATGGGTGGCGAGTGAAATCGGCCATGAAAAGGCGGACCTGGTCCGCCGTCCCGACGGGCACGGTGCTCTTGGTGACCACGATCTTGGGGCCGTCCATCGCCAGCGCGATCGCCTTGGCGGTGGCCAACACCTGCTCGACATCGGCCCCGCCGTCCTGGCGCTGCGGCGTTCCCACAGCGATAAAGATGATCGATGCATGCTGGACGGCAGCCGCCAGATCGGTGCTGAAGGTGAGCCGCTGCTCTTTAGCGTTACGCCGGACCAACTCCTCCAGGCCCGGTTCGTAGAAGAGCACCCTGCCCTCCTTCAGGGCTGCGATCTTCGCCTCATCGATATCTACGCAGATCACGTCGTTGCCGCTCTCGGCAAAGCAGGTTCCCGCCACCAAACCCACGTAGCCCGTGCCTATCACCCCCAGATTCATGCGCGCCTCCGTTCGTCCAAAACCTCCTTAATGACATAGATCGGCTTGTTCTGAGATTCGTGATATGTGCGCGCGAGCATCTCCGCGAGCAGCCCCATGGTGACGAACTGAAAGCTCACCAGAATCAGGAGAACGGAAAGGAGGAGCAGAGGCCGGCCGGCAATCTCCAGCCCGTAGACGAGCTTCTGGACCGTCAGATAAACCGCCAGGACAAACCCGATGCCGCCGCTGAGCAGGCCGACCAGCCCAAAGATGTGGAGCGGTCGGGTCGCATAGCTCAGCAGGAACTTTACCGTCAGGAGGTCGAGCACCACCCGGAAGGTCCGGGCAATGCCGTATTTGGACTTCCCCCATAAGCGGGGACGGTGGTGGACCTTGATCTCGGCAATGCGCGCGCCGCGCTCATAGGCGATGGCCGGAATGAAACGGTGCATCTCCCCGTAAAGTTTGAGATCCTTGGCGATCTCGCGCCGGATCGCCTTCAGCGTGCAACCGTAGTCGTGCAGTTTGACCTCGGTGATCCAGGAGATTAGTCCGTTAGCGATTTGGGACGGGAGACGTCGGGTCCAGAACGGGTCCTGCCTGGGCGAGCGCCAGCCGCTCACGAGATCGAACCCCTCCTCCAGCTTCGCCAACAGCGCGGGAATGTCTCCGGGGTCGTTTTGTCCATCCCCGTCCATGGCGACGATAACCTCTCCTTGGGCATAAGCCAGCCCGGCAGCGACGGCTGCCGTCTGGCCGAAATTACGCTTGAGGCGAATCACCTTGAGCCGGGGCTCCTTTCGGAAAAGCCGGGTGAGGATCGGATAAGTCCCATCGGTGCTGCCATCGTCCACGATGATGATCTCACAGTCTTTTCCCAAAGCCCGCAGGACTTCATTCGTCTCTTGGAACAGGGCCTCCAGGCTCTCCTCCTCGTTGTATATCGGGACGACGACCGACAAGTCCATCTGATCAAGTGTGAAAATCGGTGAGCTCGATGAAGCGCCGATAGCGCTCTTCGATCTCCTCAAGCGACAGCGTCGTCAATCGCGTCAGGCCAAAGTTTTCCACCGTGAAGGACGCCACCACGCTGCCGTAGACAATGGCGCGCCTCAGACCCCCCTGGGTGCGATCCGCTGAGCGCGCCAGGTGGCCGAGAAATCCGCCGGCAAAGGAGTCCCCTGCGCCGGTCGGGTCGAAAACCTCCTCCAGCGGATAGGCGGGGATGGCGAAGACCGAAGAATCGGAGAACTGTAACACCCCGTACTCTCCCCTTTTGATGAGGACCACCTTGGGCCCCAACTTCAGGATCGATCGTGCGGCCCGGACGATGTTGTGATCGCCGCTCAGGAGCCTTGCCTCGGCATCGTTGATCATGAGGATTTCCGTCCGGCCGAGGACCTTGAGGAGATCAGCATTGCTGCCCTGGATCCAGTGGTCCATGGTGTCGCAGGCCACCACGCGCGAGGACCTCAACTGATCCAAAACTTCCGTTTGGATCGTCGGATCGATATTCCCGAGGAACACATATTCCGCGTCCCGGTACGGTTCCGGCAGCCGCGGGGCAAAACCCGTGAGCACATTGAGGTCGAGCTCGATCGTGTCGCGCACGTTCAAATCCTCGTGATAACGGCCGCGCCAGTGAAAGGTCGCCCCTTTCGCTCTCTGCACGCCCTTCACATCAACTCCCCGGCCCGCGAAAAGGTCCAGGTACTCTTGAGGGAAATCCTGGCCGATGACGCCGACGATTTGGACGCGTGAAAAAAAGCTCGCGGCCACGGCGAAGTACGAGGCGGATCCCCCCAGGATCCGCTCCGCGCTGCCATAAGGGGTCTCAATGGAGTCAAAAGCTACCGTTCCGACGACAAGGATACTCATCTCAACATTGCGAATTGCGAATTGCACAATTTCGAAATCCGCAATTCCCAATTCGAAATTCGCAATTCGAAATAGTCATAGGTACTTGCCCAGGATCGGCTTAAGGTCTCGCAGGACCTGTTTGGGGATCTTGCCCCTGTCGGTGATCACGGCATCCTGAAGCGCGGAGGCGCAAGGGCAGGAGCGATTCCGGGGCAAAGAGCTCAAGGCCGTGCGGATCATGCGCTGCGCGAGCTCGACGTTTTCTTTCAGGACCCGCAGCACCTGTTCGATCTCGACGTCTGCCGCGGTATGATTCCAGCAATCGTAATCCGTTGCCAGCGCGAGCGTGGCAAAGCAGATCTCTGCCTCGCGGGCGAGTTTCGCCTCTTGCAGATTGGTCATGCCGATCACGTGCGCGCCCCAACTGCGGTAAAGCAGAGACTCTGCGCGGGTGGAGAACTGCGGACCTTCCATGCAAAGATACGTTCCCCGAGGGTGGATCTTGGCTCCTTGTTCTTCTCCCGCACGGGCCAGGACTTGAGAGAGGGCCGGGCACAACGGATCGGCGAAACTCACATGGGCGACGATCCCTTGGCCGAAAAAGCTGCTGGGCCGCTGTGTCGTGCGGTCGATAAACTGATCGGGAATGACCACATGTCCCGGGGCGATCTCTTCCCGCAGACTGCCGACGGCGCTCACGGAGATGATTCGCTCTACGCCCAGTTTCTTCATCCCGAAGATGTTGGCGCGGAAATTCAGCTCCGTAGGCAACCAACGATGCCCTCTGCCGTGCCGAGGCAGGAAAATTAACTCGGTCCCGTCGAGCATTCCCCGCACATAGACATCTGAGGGCTTTCCGAAGGGCGTGGACACCCGGACCTCCCGGACCCGCTTGAGCCCCTCCATTTGGTACAGTCCGCTCCCGCCGATAATCCCGATGATTTCCCGGCCCATTTTCCCCTCAACCGCCGAGTTCAAGGTTCAATGTCCGATGTTCAACGTCGAACCTTGAACTTTGAACATTGAACTCGGAATTTAGCTGACCACAGGCGGCGTGGATATCATCCCCTCGGGGCGTGCGAACGTTGACCTGAAAACCGTTAGCGTTCAGCCGCCGTTGAAATTCTTCGACCTCGTCCGCCGTCGGTCTCTGGAAAGCGCTCCCGGGATGAGGGTTGAAGGGAATGAGATTGATCTTGCAGCGGATGCCCTCCAGGAGGAGGCCCAAGCGACGGGCGTCCTCAGCCGAGTGGTTGAGACCGCGCAGCAGGACATACTCAAAGGTGATCCGCTTGCGCTTCGAAATCGGCAGCGACCGGCAGCACTGAATCAGCGCCGCGAGCGGATACTTGCGATTGACCGGCATGAGTTCGGAGCGCAGCTCATCGGTCGTCGCGTGCAGAGAGACCGCCAAATTCACCCGGGTCTCCTCCATGAGGCGCTCCATTTGCGGTACCAGACCAACCGTGGAAAGCGTTATCCGGCGGTGTGAGATTCCGCATCCCCCCTCAGGGTCAGTCATGATCTCCAAGGCCCTTAAGGTTTGCGCGTAATTGGCCAGCGGCTCGCCCATGCCCATCAGGACCACATGGGTGATCCTTTTTTCTTTCGGCAGGGACCTTCCCGCTTCAAGAAGTTGCTCGAGGATTTCGCCAACGCGCAGGTTCCTTTTCAACCCCATCCGGGCTGTGGCGCAAAAAGCGCAGCCAAAACCGCAGCCCGCCTGCGTCGAAACGCAGAGGGTAAGGCGGGCGGCTTCGGGAATTAACACGCTCTCGATGCTGAACGAATCGGCAAGGCCGAATAAGAACTTGACCGTTCCATCTGCGGACACGGAGCGGGCCAGGGTCTTAAGCGGGCAGCACGAGAAATTTTCCTCTAGCGCTCCACGCAAATCGGCAGGCAGGTTCGTCATTTCCGAGAAGGACGAGGCACGCTTTTGGAAGAGCCACTTCAGAATCTGCGCGGCCCGGTAAGGAGGCTGCTTCCGCTCTCTCAGCCATTCCGCCAGCTCGCTACGGTTCAGGTCTTTGATATCGGGCCTTGTCATGGCGAAAGCAGATATGGAATCATTTCGGAGCCGCATAAATTTCCGCCGGCGTGAAAAAGAAAGCGATCTCCCAGGCCGCTGTCTCGGGCCCGTCGGACCCGTGCACGGCGTTCTTCTCCACATCGGTCCCCCACATGTTCCGGATCGTCCCCGGTGCCGCTTTGGCCGGGTCGGTAGCTCCCATGAGGTCGCGATTCTTCTGAATCGCCTGCTCCCCCTCCAGGACCGAAACCAGGATTGGGCCGGACGACATATACTCGGTTAAGCTCGGATAGAACGGACGATCTTTATGGACCGCATAGAACGCCCGCGCCTCTTCCAGGTTCAGGCGCAGTAAACGAGCGGCAACGATTTTTAGACCGGCATCCTCGAAGCGCCTCAGAATCCCCCCGATCAGATTGCGCGCCACGGCGTCCGGCTTGATGATCGAGAGCGTTCGTTCCACCATATAAAAAATTAACAGTGCTTAGTTTTCAGTTCTTATAGTGACGGAATTAAATAAGTTGACATCAAATCCCCCCTCGCTCTCCTAAATCCCCCTCTATCCCCCTTTACCAAAGGGGGATAGAGGGGGATTTGAGGGAGGATAGGGTGATTATGGTAATTTTCTTCTTTCCTTCACTATAGTTTAGCAGAGGGAGCGCTCGCCGCGCCATCGGAAACTCAAAACTAAGACCTACTTTCCAAGAGTTGCTTCATCGTCTCGCCGATGAGCGCTGGAGACGGTGCCACGCGCACCCCGGCCTGCTTCAAAGCAGCAATTTTTTCCTGCGCGCTTCCCTTGCCTCCCGAGATGATCGCCCCCGCGTGGCCCATGCGTTTCCCCGGAGGAGCTGTCTGTCCCGCGATAAATCCCACCACCGGCTTCGCCATCTGGCTCTTGATCCACTGAGCGGCCTGCTCTTCGGCCGTCCCGCCGATCTCCCCGATCAAGACGACCGCGTGCGTCGCGGGATCTTCGTTGAATAACTTGAGTGCATCCACGAAACCCAGGCCGTGAACCGGGTCCCCGCCAATGCCCACGCAGGTCGATTGCCCGAGTCCGAGGCGCGTCAACTGGTCCACCGCTTCATACGTAAGAGTCCCGCTTCGGGAGACGACCCCGACATGCCCGGGTCGGTGGATATGCCCCGGCATGATACCGATTTTACACTCTCCCGGGGTAATGAGGCCAGGGCAATTGGGCCCGAGGAAGCGGGACCTTTTCCCCTCCAGGAATCGCTTGACGCGGACCATATCGTTGACCGGGACGCCATCGGTGATGCAGACGATGAGTTCGATCCCCCCATCCACCGCCTCCATAATGGCGTCCGCGGCGAACGCGGGAGGAACGTAGATGACGCTGCTGTCGATCTCCAGGGCCGCCACGGCCTCGGCCACCGTATCGAAAATCGGTATGCCCTCGAAGGCGGTTCCCCCCTTTCCGGGGGTGACTCCGGCCACCATCTGCGTCCCATATTCCCTACAGGCACGGGTATGGAACTGCCCGGTGGAACCTGTGATCCCCTGGGTCAGAACACGCGTGTTTTTGTTAACCAGTATCGCCATCTTCTCAAATCAGGCAATAGGCATGAGGCAACCGGCAACAGTTTTTTCCTCACGCCTCACGCCTCTCGCCTTCTTTAACTGCCTTTACTATCTTCTCTGCCGCTTCGGCCATGGTCTCGGCCGGGATGATGGAAAGACCCGAGTCGGCGAGGATTTTTTGTCCCAACTCCACGTTGGTCCCTTGCAGGCGAACCACTAAAGGAACCTGAATATGGATCTCTCGGGCCGCCTCCACGACCCCCTGTGCGATGACGTCGCAGCGCATGATGCCGCCAAAGATGTTGACCAATACGCCCTCCACTCGCCGGTCGGACAGCAGGATCTTGAACGCCTCGGTGACTTTTTCCCTCGTGGCCCCACCGCCGACATCAAGAAAATTGGCCGGCTCGCCACCGTGAAGTTTGATGATATCCATGGTTGCCATCGCCAGTCCGGCGCCGTTAACCATGCAACCGATATTCCCCTCCAAGGATATGTAAGATAGGCCGAATTCTGAGGCCTCGACCTCTTTGGGGTCCTCCTCGTCCAGATCTCTGAGAGTGGCGATCTCCGGTTGGCGGTAAAGGGCATTGTTGTCAAAGTTCATCTTGGCGTCGAGCGCCACGAAAGCGCCCCCACGGGTCTGAACCAACGGGTTGATCTCGACGAGAGAGCAGTCCAGTTCCCCAAAAGCCCGCGCCAGCCCGAGGAGGAGCGTAACCATTGGCGTGACGTGTTCGGTGTGAATCCCCAGCCGGTAGGCCAGCCTACGCCCTTGAAAGGGCTGCAGGCCGACAGCCGGGTCGACCAACTCGGTGAAAATTTTTTCCGGTGTTTTTTGCGCCACCTCTTCGATCTCGACCCCTCCCTCTGCTGAGGCAATGAGCGAAGGTCGTGACACCGACCGATCTAGTACGATACCGACATAAAGCTCCCGTTCGATCTTCAGCCCCTCCTCCACCAACACCCGCCGCACTTCCCTCCCTTGGGGCCCGGTCTGGTGCGTTACTAGCGTTTTCCCAAGCAGTTCTGCTGCCTTGGTTCCCGCCTCTTCCGCATTTCCGGCCAGCTTGACTCCGCCGGCCTTGCCTCTTCCGCCGGCGTGGATTTGGGCCTTGACCACGCAAGGGGTGCCGAGATCCCGCGCTACCGTTCGGGCCTGGTCCGGCGTCGTGACGACGTGTCCCCTCGGAATCGGAATCCCGAAACGCTTAAGAATTTCCTTGGCTTGGTATTCGTGGATATTCATGGGAGAAATGGTGAATGGTGAATGGTGAATGGCGAATGGTGGGGACTAGCTATTTACTATTTGCCATTGACTATTTACTAGCTAAAAGCTTGTCCATGGCCTGGACCAAATCCTTCACGTGGGCGAGGGACTCCTCAAGGGCTTTTTTCTCGCCCGGGCTGAGCTCCATCTCGACGACTTTTTCCACACCGCCCGCGCCGATCAGGACGGGGACGCAGAAGTACTGTCCGTGGATGCCGTACTCCCCTTCCAGGTAAGCCGCGCAGGGAAGGATCTCTTTTTTGTCATGGAGATAGGCCCCGGCCATACGAATCGCCGCCGAAGCAGGGGCATAGAAAGCCGATCCGGTCTTCAGCAGCGCCACGATCTCGCCCCCCGCATTCCTCACCCTGGCCTCAATCTCATCCAGTCGCTTGGCGGAGATGAATTTCCCTATCGACACGCTGGAGACCTGGCAGCTGCTGCGCACCGGGACCATCTCGTCTCCGTGACCTCCCAGGACAACTGCGGAGACACTGGCAACCGAGACCTTCAGCTCCTGAGCGATAAAGGTGCGGTACCGCGAGGAATCGAGAATGCCCGACTGGCCGACCACTCGATTCTTGGGAAAACCGGTTACTCTCTTGGTCAGGGTCACCATCGCGTCCAGCGGGTTCGTGATGACGATAACGAGAGAGTTCGGCGCATGGGTTTTAATTCCCTCCGCGACCTGCCGCATAATTTTTGCGTTGGTCCCGAGCAAGTCGTCGCGGCTCATTCCCGGCTTGCGCACGATTCCCGCGGTCACGATGCAGACATCCGCGCCCGCGATATCCTCGTATTTGGTGGTCCCGGTAACCTGGATATCGAAATTCTCGATGGGGGCCGATTGCAACAGGTCCAGCGCTTTCCCCTGAGGCAGGCCGTCAATAACGTCGTAGAGAACGACATCGCCTAACCCCTTCAGGGCGCACAGATGCGCCATCGTCCCGCCGATAGCCCCCGCACCTATTAAAGCTATCTTTTTTCTCGCCATGTTTTTCTCCTCAGTGGTCGGCAGCTACCCGCCGTGTTCCGGACCGACGACGGGGGACGGCCGACCGGTCTGCGGTCTTCGGTCCTCGGTCAGCTCTTCATCTACATATTCGCTACTATCTCGTCGCCAAACCCAGAACAGCTTACGAGCTTGGCACCCTCCATGAGTCGCTCGAAATCATAGGTGACCGTCTTGTTGGCGACAGCTCGCTCCAGTCCTTTGAGGATGAGGTCGGCGACCTCCGCCCAGCCCATGTAGCGGAACATCATCTCGCCGGAAAGGATGACCGACCCGGGATTGACTTTGTCGAGGTCGGCATATTTAGGCGCGGTGCCGTGCGTTGCCTCGAAGATGGCATGGCCGGTATCATAGTTGATGTTCGCGCCTGGCGCGATGCCGATGCCGCCCACCTGCGCCGCCAGCGCGTCGGACAGATAATCGCCGTTCAAGTTCAGTGTGGCGATCACGTCGTAATCCCTCGGGCGGATGAGGACGAACTGTAAACTGACATCGGCGATGGAGTCTTTGATGAGCAGCTTCGACTTCCACTTGCCGTCACCGTGGGTCGGCCACAGCTTCAGCGCGGTTTCCACTTCCTTTTTGATGTCGTTCTGCTGGTCGGGTGACATCATGTCGAAGCCGGGGTCACTCAACTTCGCGTTATCTTCCACGCTCAGGTTCGGCTTGTTCTCTTTGTTGCCCAAAATCCACGTCTCGCGCTCGGTGACGATGTCATTGCGGAACTCGCGCTTGGCGAGAGCGTAGCCCCAGTCCTTGAAGGCGCCTTCGGTAAACTTCATGATGTTGCCCTTATGAACGAGGTTGATGCTCTTGCGCCTGTTCGCAAGCGACCATTTTATCGCGGCGCGGACCAGCCGCTCCGTGCCCTCGACGGAAACCGGCTTTATTCCGATACCTGCGGTCTCGGGGAAGCGCATCTTTTTAAACTCGCTGCCGAAGTGTTCTTTGAGCAGCGCCTTGAACTTCTTATTGTCTTCCGTCCCGTTGGCGAATTCGATGCCCGCATAGATATCTTCCGTGTTCTCCCGGAAAATAACCATGTCCACGTATTCAGGATGCTTAACGGGAGAAGGCACGCCCTTGATATAATGCACCGGGCGCAGGCAGACGTACAGGTCAAGCAGCTTGCGGAGCGCCACGTTTAACGAACGAAAGCCCCCTCCGATCGGAGTCGTGAGCGGGCCTTTGATTCCCACCAGAAATTCCGTGAAGGCCTCGACCGTCTCGTCGGGCAGCCAGTTGTTGAACATCCTGAATGACTTCTCTCCCGCGTACACTTCCATCCAGTGGACTTTGCGTTTGCCCTTGTAGGCCTTCTCCACCGCCGCGTCGAACACGCGCACCGAAGCGCGCCAGATATCGCGGCCTGTGCCGTCCCCTTCGATGAACGGGATGATCGGATTATCTGGAACTTTAAGCTCCTTGTTCGCGGATATCGTTATTTTGGCTCCGCCCTGCGGAACCTTGATGTGCTTATACTGTGCCATGATCCACCTTCCCAGTAACAAATAGCCTAAGGAGAGCCCTTCGCGGTTTCCCACTCCTTAGGCTATCGAAAAATAGTCAAAACCCCGTTTTTATTTAGCCTATTCGGCCCGCAGAGTCAAGTTGCCCAAGGTTCCGGCCGTGGAACCGCGAATGAGTTCGCCGCTGGCAGGAGGCCTTTCATTTGTCCCCTTGCCTCTCCTCGAACCATTTTTGCAAATAACGAGCCGCCACTTCTCTGCCCCCGAGGCCGAAAGCTAGAGCCAGAGCAAGGCAGATGGCGCCAAAGACCGAGACGAAAGCCCACAAGACGATCTCTCCGGCTATCTCGAGAATTTGCAGGATCGCGGCAATGACGAAAACCACCGTGGCGTAGTAGGCGACCCGGCTGATGTTTTCCGCCTGTTGCAGCCCCGAATTGGCGCAGCTCGTTCGCGTGAGCGTCTCGATGAATTTGGCTAAATAGAGCCCGAGGATCAATACCACCAGTGCAGCCACAATCCGGGGGAAATAGAGAAAAATGGTATTCAAGGTTTCGCTGACGCCGGGAAGCCCCAAAGTATCCAGCGTCGCCACAATGACGATCAGGAAGAGAAACCAGAAGATGAGAAGGCCCAGGATCTCCGTGGAGTTTTGCTGGATGCCGCCGCGCCTGAGCGCCTCGTCAAGCCCCGACTTTTCCGCCAGATTGTCAAAGCGGCACACCCTGAGGAGGCGCACAACGACTCTCTTGGCGATGTTGCATCCGACCCAGCCCACGATAAGAATGAAAATGGCGGCAAAGAGGTCCGGCAGGAATGCGCCGACTTTGGTGGCAAAAGCGTTCCAAGCTCCCGAAACAGTGGCGATAACGTTCATACGACCCTCCTCGGACAAGAATTTATGCTCCTGCACGGTCTGCCCGTGAGTCGAGGGAGCATATAAAACATTCTAGCCATATTTATCCCCAAGTCCATCCCGATCCGCAGATCGGGGCTAACCCGCCTTTCGCCGCTCTTCATCTCTAATTTCTCGGCGGAGCAATTTCCCTACCTTAGATTTGGGTAACATGTCCCTAAACTCGATATAATCAGGAACCTCGTAAGGGAGGAGCCGCTCCCGGCAGTGCCTCAAGAGATCATAGGAAGTGACGCCGCGGATGTCCGCTCTCAGGATGACGAATGCCTTAACGTTTTCTCCCGCCTCCGGATCCGGGACCCCGACCACACAGGCGGCCACCACAGCCGGATGGTCCTGGAGGACAGATTCCACTCGGGAGGCTGAGATCCGAAACCCACTGTGTTTGATCAGGTCCGCTCTGCGATCAAGAAATTCGATCTCTCCGCTCGGGCTCATCCTGACGTAGTCCCCCGTCTTGCACCAGGTCCGGCCGGCAATGCTGACATAGGTTTCCTCGGTCTCCTTCGGGTTGTCCCAGTAGCCCCCGGCAGCGTAGGAATAGTCCGAACTGACCAGTAGCTCGCCGGCCGCTCCTGAAGGAAGCGGCGCCAGGGTTTCAGGATCGACCAGCTCGGCCAACCGAGTCGGGATGAGTCGCCCCACTTGCCGCGGGCCCGGTTCTTTGTCGAGAGGACTGATCGAAATGCAGACGGTTTCCGTCGACCCGTATACCTGATGTATGGGGATTCCGAATCTTTCTCTCCATCTGGCGGAGACTTCCGCGGGAAGAGCATCGCCCGCGGACCAGCAGTATCTGAGGGAGCTGAGGTCGTAAAATTCCAGTCGGTCGTTCTCCAATATCTGCCGATAGAGCGCCGGGACGCCGGCCAGCAGGGTTCCTCGGTAAGCTTGTATGGACGCCAAAACCGCGTCGACGTTCGGTTTGGGCAGAACGACGACGCTGTTCCCGAGGTGAAATCCTAAGGCGAAAACCATATCTTGGGAGAACATGTGGAAAAGGTGGAGCGGCATGATCAAACGGTCCTCCCCTTCCCGGACAAAGCCTCGGTAGACTTCCCGGATACCCACAATGCCGCTCAATAGTTCGGCGTGCGTGTGAGGGACGCCCTTGGGGAGGCCGGTGGTACCTCCGGTATAAAGGATGTGGGCCAGATGACTTCTGGGATCCAATTCAACTGGAGAAGGCTCCGGCGTGTTCCCGCGAACGATCTTTTTAAAAAAGTGGACTTGGTGACCCCGGCGAACCGACCCCTCAATCAACCTGTCGAAGACTTTGCCGAAGGCCCTTTTCCAAAGAGGGAGCAGGTCGGCGATGTTGGTGGTGATAACGATCTTGAGGCTCGTTTTGGGCCAAACCTCTTTGACGTAGCCAAAATTAGTGTCGGCGCAGACGATCGCCTGCGAGCCCGAATGGTTAACGAGATAGGCCAGCTCGTACGGCGTGTAGATCGGAGATACCGGGACTGGAACGGCGCCGATCTTTTGCAGGCCGAGGTAAGCGACGAGCCATTGCGGACAATTCGGAAGGTAGATTAGCACGCGGTCTTGATCTTTGACGCCGAATCTCTGGCAGGCTGCGGCAAAGCGGTCCATCAGCTCTCTCAGCTTCGAGTAAGTAAACGGCGTGCCCAAAAAAACAAGCGCCTTTCGGTTGGGAAATTCTTGTGCCGCCGCCTGGAAAGCGCCGATGACGCTCGCTTCCCGCTCAATAATGTCGTGCAACTTGAGATCGGGCTCCATATGCAATCACAGAGACTTACAGGTTGCCGAAAAAAGCCTCATGGCTGCACCATCACACTCCAAAATAAGCGGCCTTCACATGCGGATTCTCGACCAGCTCACGGCCTGTCCCCGCCAGCGTGATTGAGCCGCTCTCAATCACGTAGCCCCGGTCTAATATCGGTAAGATGGGGCGGGCGTACTGTTCAGCCAGGAGAACCGTGACGCCGCTCTCCCGAATAGCCTTAACGGCCTCAATGACATTGATTTGCAGGCCCGGGGCGAGTCCCAGTAAAGGCTCATCCAATAGCAGCAATCGGGGCCTGGCCATCAAGGCCCGGCCCAGAGCGAGCATCTGTTGCTCTCCACCGCTCAGGAACCCGGCCTTGCGCCTTCGCAGCGCCACCAAATCGGGGAATAGACCCCAGACGTACTCGATCGTCTCCTCTCTCTCCGCACGGGATCTCAGGTAACTGCCGATCTTGAGATTTTCGAGCACGCTGCTATCGGCGAAGACTCGCCGCCGCTCAGGGCAAAGGACAATCCCCCTTTTGACCCTCAGACTGGGTTTGAGATCAGCGATGTTCTGCTCCTGATATCTGATCTGACCAAATACGGTTATCCTCTCTCCACCCCTCCTCTCTTCCTTGAGTTTTCGGTCAAGGATAATGCCCGAGATCGTATACATCAGGGTGGATTTTCCCGCGCCGTTAGAGCCTATCAGGCCGACGATTTCCCCCGCCTCGACCCGGAGAGTCAGATTGTTGATCGCCAGGCCGTTCTCGTAGAAGACCATCAGGTTCGCTATCTCCAGCACCTCTCAGAACTCCGCGCCCAGGTAAATCTCTTTGACCCCCGCGTCTGCGACGATCTTTTGGGGTTCTCCCTCAGCCACCTTTCTCCCGCGGTCCAACACGATGATCCGGCTGGCCAGTTTGAAGAGTTCTCTGAGCCTGTGTTCGACCATGATGAGAGTGATACCGCTCTGCTGCAATTTTTCCAGCAGCGGTATGAGACTCGTGACCTCCGAGTTGCTGAGTCCGGAAAAGAGTTCATCGGTAATGATCAGGTCCGGCTTCAACGCGAGACAACGCGCCAGCTCTAAACGTCTCAGGTAACCATGGGGCAGTGAAGCGGTGGGCTTGAACGGAATGGCCGAGTCGCGCTCGAAGCCTACCTCCTCCAAGAGATCCAACGCCACCGCATCCCGGTCTCCCCACTTTCCGCTGCCGGTCAGTTTCTTGATCCTCGGCGAGCACAGAGGGATGATCAGGTTTTTAAAGGCCGGGAGACGGTGAAACGGCCTGACGGTTTGGAAAGTACGGGCGATCCCCAGTTGCGATATCCGGTGGGCCGGCAGACGGGTGATCTCTTTCTCCTGGAAGCGAACCGTTCCCGAATCCGGCTTGATAAAACCTGTGATGACGTTCACCAGGGTTGTCTTTCCGGAACCGTTCAGCCCGATAATCCCCAGGACGTCGTTTTGGCGCACGGTGAAACTCAAGCGATCCAATGCCCTGACGCCGCCGAAACTCTTCGATACCTCCGTGAGAACTAAAAAATCTCTATTTCCCTCCGTCATCCGCTGCCCCTTCACAATCGGCCCTTCACCGGGACTTTATACCCGGCCCCGTGCTGTCCTTACACCTCCACCCAACGCTCGACTTGCTGGTATTTCCTCCGTAAGTAGTTCAGCAGGCCTTCGGGCTTGAATAGAATCAGGCCGGCCAAAAGAAGGCTGTAGAAAACAATTCTTAAGGTCCCGAGATCGCGCGCCCCCTCGGCCAAGGGGACGAGGATAAAAGCCCCGATCACCGGGCCGATCAGGGTGCGCATGCCCCCCACCACGGCACAGGCGATCGGTAGAATGGAAAGCTCTAAGGAAAACGCCGAAAGTCCGACAAACATGTAAAGAAAGCTAAAATAAGCCCCGGCAAAAGCACCGACCGCAGACGCGATGGCGACCGCGCTGATTTTATAAAGGGTGATGTTGATACCGCACGCCCGCGCGGTTTGGTCATTATCACCTATGGCGCTGAGCGTGACTCCGAAATCCGTGCTGAGGAGTCTGCTGAGGGAGAAGGAGGCTCCAAGAAGAACCCCCAGAACGAGATATTGTTCGACCCATGCATTGGCAAAGGGCGCGATTCCCACCAACCCGTCCGTGCCGCCAAGCAATCCTGTAGCTTCGATGATCCTGGAAAGCAAGAGCGGATACACTAAGGTCGTCATCGCGAAGTAGATGCCCCGCAAAGGCAGACACGGGGCCAACAGGACGGTGCAGATGACCGCGCCGACTCCGGTGCTAAAGAGAAGCGCCCAAAAGGGCGAAAGGCCCAGTGTCACATTGAACACCCCCGCCAGATACCCACCCACCCCGAAGAAGAGCGACTGGCCCAGGGAGACCGCGCCTATCGAGCGCTCAAGAAAATCCCAGCTCAAGGCCAAAAGGGCGTAGAGGGCGGCGAGGGTAGTGACTTTCTGGAAATAGGCGGAAGGAGCCAGGAGCGGCAGCAGCAGTAGCAGCAAGGAAGGTAAGACCCTCGGTGCGGCCAAGTAGAGCATGTTGCGGATGGAGGCAAGGGCATAGATATCATCGCTGAGGACTTTGACAGGCCTGTCGATCCTTTCTTTGCGCCTGGCCATCAAACTCGCTCTTCCAGCTCTTTGTGCCTCCCGAAGATCCCCGAGGGCCTCAGGATCAGCGTGACCAGGATGGCCAGCAGAGCCACGATCATCTGGTAATGCGGCCCGAGGTAGATCACGCTCAGCATCTGCGCATAGCCGATCAGGAGACTGGCAACCAGCACGCCGGTGGTGCTCTCCAATCCTCCTACGATGCACACGGCTATGGCGTAGACCAGGATGTTGGAGCCGGATTCCGTCGCGATGTAGCCTAGTGGCAAGAGAATTCCGGCGGCTAGCGCGGCCAGACCGGCGCCGAGGCCCAAGCTCAAGGTCGCCATAAGATCCGAATCGATTCCCGCCATCATGGCCGCCTGTTCGTCTTGAGCAATGGCGCGCAAGGCCAAGCCGGTTTTAGTGTGATGCGTGAAGATCCATAAAGCCAGGAACAGTAGCGCCCCGAGGATGACGATGAAAAGCCTCTGATAGTCGACCGGCACGCCGAAAACTAGCCGCGCTCCTGAATAAAAGGCGGGAAGCGTGTAATGGGACCCGAGAAAGCCGAAGAAGCGCAGGGCCTCCAGAGCCGCCGTGCCCAAAGCGAAGGTCACGATGATCTCGGAGGTCGGCATCCCGCGCACGCGTATCAGCGCGATCCTATAGAGAGCAGCTCCGATTAACCCGGTCAGGAGAATCGACAGCAGCAGAGAGAGAAAATAGTTCAAATGGAGCCGGTTAAGGAAAAACCACGCGGAAAACCCCGCCAGGACATACAGGGCGCCATAGGCGAAGTTCGCCACCCTGCTGATGCCGTAGGTGAGCGAGAAGCCGAGCGCCGTCAGAGCCAGAATACTGCCGTTGATCAGGCCATAGATGAGCAGGGGCAATACCATGAAGCGGCTAGCCCTTCTTGGGCTCGAGCCAAGGCGGAATTCGGATTTTCCCGGTCGCAATCGTCGACGGCCAGACCGCCACTCGTTTGCCCTCCTGCCATTGAAACCATGTGCCGACGGCTCCCTCCTTGGGATTATAGCTCGGGATCACCTGGTGACTCTTGGGATCAAACCGGATACGGCCGTATACGCTGGTCACATCCGTTTTTTCCAGAGCCGCTGCGAGACGATCCGCATCCAGGGAGCCTGCGCGTTCGATCGCCTGAGCCAGAACCTGGATGCCAACGTAACTGCTCGAGGTGCCATAGCCCTCGGGCTCAACTAACCACCGCTTCGTGTACGCCTGATAAAATTTCATCGTGAGAGGGGTCGCATTGGAAGGGGCATTCCCGGCGTTAGCCGGAGAAGCCAGCCAGTAGGCCACGGCCCCACTGCTCGATGCCCAGGCTCCCGG
>JACPSF010000078.1 GCA_016193385.1 Deltaproteobacteria bacterium | reverse complement strand
CCGTAGTACGACTTGCTGTATGGAGGAGGTTCTCCCTGGTAGCCTAGCAGGCTGCGGAAAAACGCTCCGTTCACCCTTCGACGAACTCAGGGCGAACGGAGCAACCCTTGAAATCATTTGCGATTTTCCGTTCATGCTGAGACTTGTATGATGGATGTTGTGGTTCACCGCGAGTGCTCCATAAGAGGTACAATGGTCGTGATCTTAGCCATTGAACCAAGGAGGCATCTACGATGGAGAGCCATACATTTATACCTCGTGACTACGATGTGTTTGCAGGACTGGATGTGGACAAGCGGAGCATGTCGGTGACCTTTAGCAATCATCAAGGATTCATCCGATCGTTGCGCATGCCGCATAAGGTAGAACATTTGCTTAACTACGTGCGTAAGAATTTCCCCGATCAGAAGATTGCCTTTGCCTATGAGGCTGGACCGACGGGTTACGGATTGTATGATAGGATTGTGGCGCAAGCGTACCCATGCTTGATCGCCGCTCCATCGATGATTCCCAAAGCGCCAGGACAGAGAGTGAAGACCAACCGACTCGACAGTCGAGGACTGTCGGAGAACTTGCGTGGGGGGCAACTCAAAAGCATTCATGTTCCGTCTGTGCTCTACCGCGAGCTTCGTCACTTGATTCAACTGCGCGACACCTTTGTGAGCGAGATGGTGGGGATGAAGCAGCGCATCAAATCGCTGTTGCTTTTGGAAGGGATCGAGTTTCCCCCCGCTCCGGCCGGCAGTCAATGGTCTTTCATAGTGAAAAAGAAGTTGAGGAAACTCCCTTGTTCTTCGACCGTGCGCTTTAAGCTCGATCAGCTGCTCGACAGCTTGGAGTTTAATGAGAAGCAGGTTCTTAAGACGACCCAACAGATCCGCCGTTTCTGTCAGAACGATCCCGAACTGTCTCAGTGTATAAAGTATATGATGACGGTGTCTGGGATCGGCTGGATTGTGGCCAGCCAGCTTCTGGCCAGGATCGGCAATTGGCGGGAGCTTAAAAACATCCGCCAGCTGGGAGGATTTCTGGGACTGGTCCCCACCTCATCCAAGCTTCCTGGTCGGCGATCCGAAAAGACGGTGAGCTCAGAGAGTTCTTCCGCTCGGTTTGCCGCACCCAGCCTCGCGATCGAGCTAAGAGGGTCGCCATTGTTGCGGTGGCGCGCAAACTGAGTGTGCGGATTTCTGTGGTCCTGATGAAACAAAGACCTTATGTGGTGAGAGAACCAGTTCATTCGGCTCCTTTGACCCAAGAGGAGACAAAGCCCCAGGGAACGACTCGACGAGAGCCAGAAGCGGGAGAGAAAAACTCCTGAAGGTTCGACCCTTGAGAAAGAGATCCCGGGGCCTTGTGCCTTAGAGAAGGGCGCATTGCAAGTAAGTGTGACGGTCGTGTGCCGTGCCACGCATAGCAGGCAGTCTCTCTTTGGTCGGGGATGGTTAAAAGCATAGGAGAAAACAAATCATAAGAGGACTCGTGTGGCAGCCTGCTAGAGCCAGCGCGCTGGGATCCTTGCCCAATGCTTCGGCTGGGTACGGTGGCGCAGGTACCAAGACAAAAAAGCCTTCCGTAAAACATCGGCAACATCGCGGCCGTAGCCTTGTTGCACGAGCTTCTGAGCTGCCGCGAATTCAATCGAGCTTAGCTGTACCTCGATATCTTCGACGTGAATAGGGTAATTGACAAAGTTGGGCTTGAAACTGGGAACTCGCGTCAATTCTCTTTCTGCTTTAACCTCTTGGATGCGGAATTTCTCTACTGAGCGCTGATTGCGAAAGCTCCCGGCTCTTTGCTGAACTTCCTCGACCAATTCGCGTGATGTGTCGGACGCTTCGAACACCTGAAGCCGAATCGGCTTAAACGAGAAGTTACTAGTACGGTATATATCCCCGGATCCGCAAGTGATGGGCACCGCGAGAATGTCAAAAAAAGCGATCAGATCGACATAATCTCCGGCCCGCCCGGTATTCTCTGTGATCCACCATTTTCCTGTGGAGTCCCAGTCCGTGTTCATCCATAGGTTGAATGAATGGTGCACATCGTCCGGAGTCAGGCCGTACTCGGCAATGGATTCCGCCAATGTGTCCTGGCAATTAGTGTGCAGATCCAGGTCATGGCTGGCCTCGAAGAGGACCGCGTGGCATGTTCTGCCGAGCACGTCGGCCTCGCACGTGGGTGGCATCTCCACAATCCCGATCATCGGGCGAAATCGGGGAGGATTTGAAAAGATAATATCTCCCTTCCTCGGGCGAAACCCGGTTGAACCCCGGCTCGCGCTGACATCCATTCTTTCTTTATAGTCATGCAAGTTGAACGCGTTGAAGTCCACGCACTGCTCACCCCCAACTTGGGTGATGCGCAGCACTTCACCCTTGTAGACGGGAAGCGCTTTTCCTGACACAGGCTGCAGGACAAGATCAAATCGCTGTTTTCCGTCGGCGATCATTCCAAGCCCTCCTCAATAAGCCATTGGACGAAGACAGCGCGGACA
Source organism: Deltaproteobacteria bacterium (assembly GCA_016193385.1). Next base: position 11,904 of record JACPSF010000078.1, on the reverse strand, counting down.
ATGTCAGCATCCGTCTTCCCCATTGTACCTTCCTTTTTGAGCTTCTCGACTAGCTGGCGTTGTTGTTGATTGAACCCCACCTTTACCTTGACTAAATCCTCTTGGCTGGACATGCCTCACCTCCTTTCACAACGTGCATATCGGCTTTCTTTATCCGTAGATCCGGGCGAGCGCGTGAGGATAGATAGCACTAGGAAATGGGCCTGTCAATTCCTGTGCGGTTAGCTACTCAATTTCCGAGGTTTTGGATCCATCCTGTTGGGAAGAGAAGCCTAGCTTACGGACGAACCTCCATGAATCTTCCCCGCATCCCGTAGATCACTAGCCCTTCTGCCGCGCGCATGTAGAAGTTCGCCCGCTATCGACACGTCAAATGACAGGAAATTGGTTTTGAGCTATAGCCAACGAGAACTCCCAAATGCCCCCGACGGTCCCGTGCAAGCTCGCATTCCATAGCCCGAGCAGTTACCAAAGGAGGGCAAACTGGCCTGCTCCGCCCTTTTTAGGCTGGATGACCTGCCCCCATTTACTGGACCAGTTGAGTTGAGAGTTCCTGGTGGTGTCGGTCACGGGCGTACGCCGGGACGTTGGTATCAACCAAAACTTTATCGCTCATAGAGGTCTTCGCGTCTCCATTTCCGTTTCCCTTTCATGGTCCCTTTCTCCATCAGCTTCCTTATGAATTCTTTTTCTTCCTTCCACCATGAAGGCCAACCTTGTTTGTCGACGGCGGCAAAATCACGGCTGGCTCGACGCCGATCCGTTTTACTTCTACGGTACTCTTCTGTAAGGCGGGCTCCGAGCTGCTTTTTACTCATTTGGGCAATCCAGTCAGCAAGGCAAGAATTGAGAAGCCCGCTCAGAGTTTTCTTTCTGAACATTTTCTTTGCCTTCGCAACAAGTTTGTCTTGAAGCACGACAGTAACTCTCATCTGTTTATCATACCTCGACATGCCTGGAAGACAAGTGCTAAAAAGGGGGTACGGATAGAAGGGGGATTGTCGTGGGTATGCTAGAGGGAAAGGTGGCGCTGATCACCGGCGGGAGCCGCGGGATTGGCAAGGCTATCGCGCGTGCCTATGCGCGGGAGGGAGCCAGTGTCTTTATCTGCGCGCGCGGCGCAGCCGATCTAGAACGTGCGGCGTCAGAGATCCGGTCGCCGGGCGGCGAAGTAAGTTGGCGCGCGGCGGACCTGGTCAAGCTCAGCGAGGTGAGGCGGCTGGTAAAAGAGGTGCGTGACCGCTACGGTGCCATCCACATTCTCGTCAATAATGCGAGCATTCTGGGGCCTCGCGAACCGATAGTGCGCTATCCGTTGGCCGCATGGGAAGAGGTCCTCAGGGCTAACCTGACTTCGCTCTTTATGGTCACCAAGGAAGTTCTCAAACTGATGCTGCTGCAGAGGGAGGGATCGATCATCAATCTCTCCTCCGGTGTCGGCCGGGTCGGCAAGGCTCGTTGGGGAGCTTATGCCGCCTCCAAGTTCGGCGTGGAGGGGTTCACTCAGGTCCTGGCGGATGAGATGAGGGACTGCAACATTCGGGTCAACGCCGTCAACCCGGGAGGAACGAGAACGGAAATGCGGGCGCAGGCCTATCCCGACGAAGATCCGCTGACTCTGCCGACGCCGGATGAGATTACCGGGGTCTTCGTCTATCTGGCCTCGGCGGAATCCGCGGGTGTTAGCGGAAAAACCTTTGACGCGCGGGAGTGGCGTCAGTAAAGCGTTTATATAGTGAAGGAAAAAAGAAAATTACCATAATCACCCTATCCTCCCTCAAATCCCCCTTTCTCCCCCTTTGGTAAAGGGGGATAGAGGGGGATTTAGGAGAGCGAGAGGGGATTTGATGTCAACTTATTTAATTCCGTCAGTATAGTACCTTGATGGCCATCGCTCCTTCCCCTTAGGGTGCTGAGTCCTACGGTCAGGGCCTGGCGGAGCTTGCACGTCCCTGTGCCCACGGCCTTCAGGCTTGCCCCTCTCAAAGCCGTCTCGCCTGACATTCCTAAGCCCGTAATCTTGGAAGCTGACGGGCTCAAGAAATCGAATTGACGCGATGAGCCTTTTCCGATTAGAATGCGATAATCAATCGGTCCGATCAGGGAGGTCTTGGGATGAAAAACAGCTACTGGATTGCTATCACGGTTGTGGCTCTGATTGTGGGGATCCTTCTCGGCTATGGCGTCTGGGGGCCGAAGGCGGCGCGGCTTCCGGAAGTGGAAAAGGAGCTCAGCACCGTTCAGGAGCAGATGAGCAAATCGAAGAAGGACATAGCTGATCTCAAATCCAATTTAGGAGAGATGACCAACCAGAAGATCAACCAGGAAAAAGAACTCGGCGAGCTTAAAGAAGCGCTTGAGAAGGCCACGAAGAAGCGCCGCTAGATGGGACGCGCGGTCCGCGAGGAAGCGGCAAAGAGACCGCAGGGCCCGGGGGAACAATGAATCAAGCGATTGGCAAACCTTTTCCGGATATCGAGCTTCCGGATCACGAAGGACAGAGGGTGAGGCTTTCGCAAATCGCCGGGAAGTTTCCTCTGATCCTGGTCTTCTATCGCGGTTACTGGTGAGCGAAGTGCCAGGTGCAGTTGCGCCTTCTGACCGAGTTCCAAAAAGAGCTGGCCGTAAGCTATTGCAAGCTTGCGGCCGCGAGCGTCGATCCGCCGGAGGTCAACTCCGCCTTCAGGGCCGGTCTGGGTGCGAGCTTTCCTTTTCTCGGCGACACGGATCGCGCGGTCATCGGCAAGCTCGATATCGTGGACTCCTCCGACAAGCGCCACGGCCTGATTGCGATTCCCTATACGTTCGCGCTCCTGCCTGATCTTACGGTTCACAACATCTACTGCGGCTGGTGGTACGTGGGGCGTCCGTCGATGGAAGAGATCCGGCAGGATTTGCGCGCAATGATGCGAAAATGCCGCTCGGATTTCGACCCGCAAGCCTGAAGTGTACGAACCAGATCGCAGGATAAGTAGAGAAACGCAACGAAATGCGTATTTTGTAAGCAAGGCAAGACGCGCCCTCGGAGAGTTACGATAGAGCGGCACAACGCACGCTCCACACTTCACGCTCTCACGCTCCGCGGGGATTCCGCTCCCACTCCTCCGGCGTCAGCGCCCGCAACGCCAACGCGTGGATCTCGGATTTCATGGCGGTGCCGAGCGCCGCGTACACGGCGGAATGGCGGGCGACGGGGTCTTGGCCGCAGAAAGATTCCGAGACGATGAGGACCCGAAAGTGGCCGCCGCCCGCCGCCGCACCCGCGTGGCCGGCGTGCTGTGCACTTTCGTCCTCAACGGCGAGATGGCTCGGGGCAAACGCCCGGCGCAAGGTTGTTTCAATCCATTTCACACGGTCCATGTCCGAGGTCCTTTAGGAGCGCCGGGCGCGGAAGCTTGCGAGTTACCAAAGATGACGGGCTAGCCCCGGATCGTGATTTTAGGGCGGAGAGTATCCGATAAGGTAGCGTTATGTCAACTTCAGCGCGACTTGTAGCGCAGGGATGGACATTTGCCAGCGGCTGCGGTAAGGAATTGTTTCCCGTTGCCTTACGCCCGTTGTCTGATTTCAATGAGTCTAGCCTTGTGAGGCCTTGAAAGATGCCATCAGAGTCAGTATTCTTAATTTGAAATGATCAGCCCGGATGAAATAAAGTCGACCCTGGAGAAAGCCCTGCCTGGCTCTACCATTGAGGTTAAGGATTTCACTGGAGGTGGAGATCACTTTCAGGTCCTGGTAGTTTCTTCCTCCTTTGAAGGGAAAAGCTTGGTGGAGCAGCATCAAATGGTCTATGGGCCCCTTAGGGAAGCGCTTGGAAATGAAAGCATCCATGCGTTGGCTTTGAAGACCTACACTCCGGAGCAGTGGCGACGTCTTGGGTCTTGAGAAAAGATAGGAAAGGAGATCTGCATATGGCGGATGAAGTATTGGCAAAGATTGGCGAGAAGGTGAAGAATCACAAGATCATGCTCTACATGAAAGGGAATCCGAACTTTCCCCAGTGCGGCTTTTCCGCTCATGTCGTGGAGATTCTACGGTCCTACGGCTATCCCTTCGAGACCGAGGACGTGCTCGCGGATCCGGCGGTCAGGGATGGGATCAAGCGGTACTCCAACTGGCCTACGATTCCCCAGATCTACATCGATGGTAAGTTTATCGGCGGCTGCGACATTGTACACGAACTGCACGAGCGCGGCGAGCTGTCGACCATGCTAAAGACCGCCTTCGAAAAATAAGTTTTCTTGCGGTCCGGCAGTTACAAATTGAGGCCCCCGTCTACTGACTCAGCAACTTTGACTGCAGCTCCTCCATCTCCTTGCTCCATACCCCCTCTTCTCGGAAGAGCTTGATCGCCCCGGGATGATAGGGGATGAAAGCATTTTTGCTGACCATCCGCTCGCGTCGCCACTTCTTGAGAGCGGGATGGGCCGCGCCCAACTCCTGGTTGTAATTCCACAGAACCTTGACGACATCATAGGCCGCCTCATCGCTCATATGCTTAGAGCCCACCAGATAGATGTCGTTGGTCAGTACCGCGGTGTCCTTTACAATTCCCGTCGCAGATCCCGCCTTGACTATGCTCGGGTAGCTCCCCGGGTAAATCTCCGCCATTCTCCTGGCCCCTTCCGGTGTGTCGATTACGGAGACGAATCTCACCCCGCCTTTGCGGGCGTTGACCTCCTCTGAATCCGGGCTCCCCACCGAGGTCCAGCCGGCATCCGTTCTCCCCTCCAGGAAAGCCTGGGTTGAAGCTCTCAAGTCGGAGACGGGCACTTTTACGATGTCATTGTACGTAAGCCCCGCGGTGGCGAGGGCTGCAGCCGTGGAGAGCTTCGCGATAGGAATTCCCGGGTAATCGGTGGGGATTCTCTTTCCCCTCAGATCCGCCACAGTCTCAACGGCCAAATCCTTGGGGACGTAAAAGGTAAGCTCCAGGGCACCGCCAACGACGAGGATACGGGTATTCTTAAAGGGTTTCTTGTAAAGCACGACCCCCTTGTAGGATGTGCCGGCATCCGCGCTGGTCAATATGCCCATCTCCGTTTCCCCCGAGTCCATAGAGGGAAGCCAGGCCGGAGGACCGGCAAAAGGCTGGACCCGGACCATCATGGGGGTATGGCGACTGAGCACTGCGGCAATGCCCATTCCCAGCGCGTTATAAAGACCTCCAACCGCGTGAGTCGCCAGGGAGGCGCTGCGCGGGACCGCAGCCCATGCCAAGCCCGCCGCAACGGATGAAGCAATCAACACAACGCCGATTCTCTCAAACCATTTTCTCATGTTCACAACCTCCTCTTTCTGATCTCCCTGGATCGTAGCTCGGGGGAAACAATCCCATCAGGGAATCCGGTGCCTGAAATCCTGCCTTAAATTTCGCCTCTCCGAGACCTCATCGCTTTCGTCTTTTCCGTATCAACGGTGAGTGATACCGGATCAAGAGCTACTTTGTATCTATCCCGCGCGCTCTGAATACTGATCATACCGCTGAGCACATCCCACCGAACCTTTTCGGCATCGCGCTCCGTCGGATCACCAACGCCCGCGCCTCCTCCGGTGATTTTTAGCAGGACGTCGCCCGGTTTGAGCTGGTAAAGCCGGTGACCCTGGATTCTCGTCTTCTCACCGTTCCGGATGAGGAAAGCCCGGGAGTTTCCGGTCGGTTCTCCGCCGAGGGCGCCGGGACCACGCACGACTTCCCCATCGGAACTCCCCGTGGCGATTCCCGCCTCCCCACCCGTATTCTCCACCTCCCAGTGCATCCCCGAACCTCCACGCCAGGTGCCCGCTCCGGCGGTGTCACAAACAAATTCCCAGCGTACGTATCTCCATGGGAATCGCATCTCCAGCTCTTCTACATTCCCCTTGTTGACTGTCCCGAGGGAACCGAGGGAGCAGGGGCCGTCAAAGCCGTCGAACCCCCGGACCGCCCCGGTCCCGCCGTCCATATCAAAAGTGGTCACCACGTACTTCTCGTTCGTGCGGGGGTCCTGGCCGAAAATGTAGTGCCCGTAGCGCATTCCCCACGAGCCGATGGCCCGCCCGGGAATCGCCTTGGACATGGCGTTGAGGACCGCCTGAATGATTTGGTTGCCCATGCTCACGGGAGAAGCCCCGACGGTAGCCGGGTACTGGGCATTAACCACGCAGCCCGGAGGCGCATAGACCGTGACAGGCCTCAAGCTACCCTCATTGTGGTACTCCCCTAAAGCGGGATCCAGGATCATGAAGAGGGCCCAGAGAGCATCGGCGTACGTGGAATTGAACACGCAGTTCACAAACCCTTTTCTCTGCTTGTCGGTCCTGGAAAAATCCACCTTGAGCGTGTCTCCCTTCACGGTGACATCGCAGCGCACCCAGACCGGCACATCGAGCTCCGTGCCGTCGTCGTCCGTGGCCGCCTCCCCGTAGTAAGTCCCGTCGGGAATCTTCTCGATGCTAGATCGCACCGCCCTCTCCGTGCGCGCCATCATCTCCTCCACGCAAGAAAGCACGGTCTCCTTGCCATACTTGTCCAGCAGGGCCACGATCCGCTTCTCGCACAGGCGGGTGGCGGCTATCTGAGCGTAGTTGTCGATCCGGGTCCCCTGGGGCCAGCGCACATTGTTCAGGATCAACTCCATCACGTCTTCCCGCTCTTTATCCCCCTCCATCACCTTGGTTCCTGGAATGCACAGCCCCTCGGCGTGGATGTCGTAAGCATTCGGGAAATACCCTCCTGGATAGGCTCCTCCGGTGTCCATCTGGTGGGCCCGGCAGAGGGTAATGAACAGAAGCTCTCCCTGGTAAAAAATGGGACGGTAAAACCCCCAATCGGGCAGGTGGCAGCAGTGGCCGTGGTAGGGATCGTTGACCAGGATCACGTCCCCGGGGTTTAAGTTCCCCTTGAACTTGTTCAGCACGTATTCCACGGAGAGCTTTCCCCCAAGGTACTGAACCGAGAGACCGATGGGGATCGCCACGGTGCGCCCCGTGCCGTCCCAGATCCCCACGGACACGTCGTGGAGCTGAGCAATCAGGTAGTTCTGGGCGGTTCGGTCGATCACGTGGCGCATCTCCCTGCAGGTGTTCTGGAAGAAATGCCACACGGTGGACAACGTCATCGGATCGACTCGAGCTGGGGCCATGATCTTCTACCTCCGGGTTAAAATGTAGTTTTTTACGCGGTCCACTGTGCACACAAAGGAGGCGGGTATGACCACCGTGGTCAAGGGCTCCTCAATGATCGCCGGTCCTTCAACGCGGTGTCCGCAGGCCAGTCGGGTGCCGTCGTAGACGGGAGTCTCTTCATAACCCCGGGCCAGGCTCCAGAGCATGGGGCGCCGGCGCTTCAGGGCTCGATCTAACGGCTCGGTCGCCGGGGCAATCTCCGCTAGATGCAGGGGTTCCTGCCGAGCCGTGGCCTTCAGGCGGGCATTGAGGAACTCCACCTCCCGCTCGGGCATGTTAAACGTAAAGAGATCCTGGTGGCGGCGGTGAAAGGCCTGCACGATCTCCTGCAATTCCCGGGGACCAATCGTGTCCTTGGGTACCTCGCTCACCTCCACCTCGTGGAACTGCCCCAAATAGCGCATCTCCAGCGAGCGCTTCAACACAATGTCCCGGGGGGCGATCCCAATCTCCCCCAGAACCTGCCGGGCTTCAATCTCCAACCCTGCAAAGAGCCCATTCAACCTTTCAAGATCCAGCAGGCTCCGGCGGGAAATAACCGAGCGGGCAAAATCCCGCCCCACCTCCATGTTCAGCATCCCGAAGGCGCTGTAGGTGGCCGCATAGCGGGGGATGATCACCGTGGGAATTTCCAAAAGCTCGGCCAGATGAGCACCGTGAACGGGGCCGGCGCCACCGCCGACCACCAGGGCAAAGTCCCGTACGTCGTAACCTCGCTTCGTAGAAATCTCAACCATCTTGTCGGCCATCACGGAGTTGACCGTGGTAAAGATCGTCATCGCGGCGGCGGGTATGTCGAGACCCAGAGGCTCGGCCACGGCCCGAATCGCATTTTCAGCATTCTTGGTCCCGAGGGCAATTTCTCCTCCCAAAAAGTAGTCCGCCGGGATGTATCCTAAAACCAGGTCCGCGTCCGTGACCGTGGGCTGGGCTCCCCCCTTCCCGTAGCAGGCAGGTCCTGGATCGGCTCCAGCGCTCTGAGGACCCACCTGCAAGAGCCCCAAGGAGTTGATCCAGGCGATGCTTCCCCCTCCCGCCCCGACGCTGGGAACATCGACCATCTTCATGGCCACCAGTTCCTCGCCGACCCAGTTGAAATCGGTGTTGGGAATGTTTCCTTGCCGGATCAGGCAGACATCAAAACTGGTGCCACCCATGTCCACGGAGAAAAGGTTGTCGCTGCCGTTGATCTGTCCCAACCGGATAGCCCCCGCCGGAGCGGCCGCTGGGCCTGAGCCGATCAGCGACACGGCTCGACGCATGGATTCTTCCACGGTTTGAACAAGTCCGCCGCCCTGCACGAGATAAAAAGCGCCGCGGAATCCAAGTTCCTCCATCTTGCCGGTAAGGGCTCTGAGATAATGCTCCGTAATAGGACCTATGGCAGCGCTCACCACTGTAGTGCTGAAACGCTCGAACTCACGATAGACCGGAAGAACTTCATGGGAAGCGGTCACGTAAGTCCCGCTCATCTGCTGGCGGCAAATCTCAGCCGCTCTACGCTCATGCTCAGGGTTTATGTAGGAATGTAGGAAGCAAATGGCGACGGCCTCTACCTTCTCTGCCTTGAACTTCGCTATCGCAGCATAGACATCCTCCTCTTGGAGGGGAGTAAAAATTTCCCCGGTATAGAGCGTCCGCTCCCTTATCCCCAGTCTCAGGAAACGGGGTACCAAAGCGCTGTAAGGCGGGACGAACACATTGAACATGGATTCTCGAATGTTCTTATAGCCCCTCCGGACCTGAATGGTATCCCGAAATCCTTCCGTCGTTAAAATGCCCACCTTGGCAATCTTGCCGGTCAATAAAGCGTTTGTCGAAAGGGTGGTCCCATGGGCAATCAGGAGCCCTACGTTGGCCAGGAATCGTGGCAGGTCGAGATGAAAATGACTCGCTGCCTTGTCTAGAACCTGAATTAATCCTGTGGTCGGGTCATCCGGAGTTGTCGGCGCCTTAAACGCGTAGATATCTCCGGACTCGCCCAGAACGAGGCAGTCCGTAAACGTTCCTCCTACATCAACCGTCACCCGGTTCATTGGCGGTTTTCCACCTCTCGTATCGAAGTATAATCGATTCTTGCTGACCTAACGATTCCGCTGAAAAACCCCCGTTCACCCTTCGACGTAGCTCAGGGCGAACGGGTAAGAAATTGAAAACATTAAGAATTTCCCGTTCATGCTGAGCCTGTCGAAGCATGGGAGGCCGTTTTTCAGCAGAATCACCTAACTGTGCCTGACGGATACTCTCGGCCCAAAATGGCGGGTTGGCAGGCGGTCATTACGGTGATTTTCGGGATTCTCAGTGGCCGAGGCTCAGAAGCAGACCCTTATCACTTAATCCTTTTTCCTGCCGGTTAATCGAGCTGGGCCCACTCCCTAAACTCTTCCAGACCGAGCTGGGTCAGCGTATCCACGAAAGGCCTTCCGGATTTCTCATGCCTGCCGGACAGACGGTAATATTCATAGACCATATCGGGAAGCCATTTGGCGATGGTGAAGCCTTTGTACTTTCCGTCCGGTACCGGCTCCAAAAATCTCGGCCCCACATCTTGCCAGTCATGCTCCGCGATCCAGCCCCTCTGCGTGCCGAAAATGCTCTGTAAAATCATACTCCGGTGACCGGCCACCAGTGCCTCATCAAGATCGAAGTCCCATCCGGTAGTGGCATTAAAGGAATCTACGATACTCTTCAGGCCGTCGGGCTTGAGATGCATCTGAGCGAACCAGCAGCCGCCGGTGAGACCGCAGAACTGCCGATATTGCTCTGCCAGTACGTTTGACCACGGCCAACCGGTGGGATCGTCCCGGTCCAGAGGGCCCCACTTTTCACGGTACCTGAGATCCGGAGGCGGGTCCGCCGTACCACCGCCCTGAGGTTTCATGCCTCCGCTGGCCACAAGCTCGCGCAGCATCTGGCCGAAGTGGGGCCGCCAGTCGTGCATGGCCGGGGTCCCTTTCTTTGTGTGGACCACCCACTTGGGTGCATCGCCGCCGATGGCTTTAGCCACCTCGACAGGACCTTCGGCCAGGAGGTTGCCCCACTTTCCCTCCCGGCGCGCAGCCATCTCTAGCAACCGATCCACCACCTCCACATTTCCCCACTCTAAGCGGAGCCCGCCGGTATCCTCGGGCCCCAAGAGACCTTTCTCCCAGGCCTCGAACATGACACCAGCGCCGAAGGCGAAATGGCTGCACTCGATACCGAGATCATTGATCCGTTCCGCGAGGTAGAGAGTCGCATTCCCTTTCACGCCCAGGTTCCAGAAGGTGTCCATCCATTCGGCGCCCCCGTTGAAGTGGCCGATCTTCCCCAGGAAGGGGCCTTCGCCAATCTCCACGTCCCAGGGGCAGAGGCGGGCGCATTGGAAGCAGGGCCGCTGCGTAATGCGGTTCTGATCGAAGCCGCGGTTGTGATCAGCGATAAGCGTGCTGCGGAAGTTCAAATTGGCGTGGCCCACGCTCTTTCTGTCCTCCACCGAATAAACCTGCAGCGTCTTGCGCCACCGAAGGCCAGCGTCAATCAGCTTCTCCCGGTCATGGAGCCTGGGCCGGGCCGTACCGTAGACGACAATGGCTTTCAGTTTTTTCGAGCCGAAGACCGCTCCGCCGCTGTGGGCGGCGTTGTGATTGTAGTCGTTGCACAGCATTGCCCCGTGAACCAGATGTTCCCCCGCCGGGCCGATGCACATCACTTTCGCGTCCTTAATGCCGACTTCTTGCCGGAGAAGATCCTCGGTCTCTCTCGCTCCCTTGCCCCACACTCTGCTCGCATCACGCAGCTCAGCTCTTCCATCGTTGATGAATAGATAAGTCGGCTTGGAAGCGGCGCCCTCGATGATGATTCCGTCATAGCCGGTCGCCTTGAGATAGACAGGCCAGAAACCGCTCGATGCGCCTCGCCCCAGGGTGTGATCGGTCAGTGGGCTGAGATAGACGGCGGTGACTTTTGTTCCGCCGGGGGTGAAGCCGGTCCCGGTGATCGGCCCGGTCATCATGACGACCTTGTTCTCGGGGCCGTAGGGTTTGGCGTCGAGCGGCAGCTCTTTGAGCAGGGCGTAAGTTGCCAGCGCCTGCCCGCCGAGGAATTTTCTCAACACAGGCTCTTCCGGCAGATTTTCATCTTTCATGGACCCTGTGGTCAGATCGACGCGCAGGATCTTACCCATGTAGCCGCCGGGCAGGCGGGTTAGACGCCGTTGGGGAAAAAGTTCAGAAGCGTTCGACATGGGTCATCCTTTCTTCTAGGCCACGTTTCGCCACGGCCAGTAGCGGTAGATCAGGCGCTTGGGATGAATGACGGCCAGATAGAGCGCCCGAATCTTACCCTGGAGCCCGCAGCGCAGGGTAAAGAGATCTTTGAGCATGAGACCCACGGGAATCTTATGCTTGGGATACTGCTGCGGGCCGACGGGACGAATCCCGTATTTCTCATTCTTCTCCTTGAGGACATGGACGACCTGAGTCCCGCCCGCCTCTCGGTTGCCGTAAAGGTGACCCCCGACCTCTTCTGCCCGCTGCTTCGCCTTGGCGGTCATCTCTTCCTGGAGGCTGAAGTCGAGCGCGTTCCCCGGACAGGCCTGGACACAGAAGGGACTCTTATCCTCGCCAATCCGGTCGCTGCACATCGTGCACTTGCTTGCCTTATCGGTAATGTCGTTTTTGGTGATCACACCCCACGGGCAGGCATAGATGCAGTATTCACAGCCGATGCAGACCTCCTGGTTGATGACCACCGGCC
>JACPSF010000017.1 GCA_016193385.1 Deltaproteobacteria bacterium | reverse complement strand
CCAGAGGTCGGTGAGATCGCTACCGAGGCCGCTCAAAAATGGCTTCGCGAGCACCTTCCGCGCATCGATCCGGTCCGACACGTGACCTATCAGGTGGAGCTCAAGCCCGGATCCGAAGAGCTTTTGGGCCTGTTCGACAGGAGGCAAAATGTCCTGGGGGCGAATGACACCTCAGCCGCGGTCGGCTATGCGCCGCTCAGCGAGACCGAAAGGCTGGTTCTGGAGGCGGAGCGTTATCTCAACTCTCCGGAGTTCAAGAAGCGGCATCCGGAGACGGGCGAGGACGTGAAGGTTATGGCCGTCCGCACGAGACAAGACCTTGCCCTCACTGTAGCCATGCCGCTTCTCGACCGCTATGTGCAAAGCGAGAAGGGCTATTTCGAGCGCAAAGAAGAAATCCACGGCTTGCTGCTGCGGCATCTTCAGGGTTCGCTAAAGGAAATTCAAAGCCTGAGCATCAGCTTCAACGCCCTGGACCGGCCGGGAGCCGGCATAGCTGGTACTTACCTTTCCGTTATCGGCACTTCAGCCGAAGACGCAGACTCCGGGGAAGTTGGCCGAGGGAACCAAGTGAACGGGCTGATCGCGCTCAACCGGCCCAGGGGCTCAGAGGCAGCCGCAGGAAAAAATCCGATAAGTCACGTGGGAAAAATTTACAGTGTCCTCACGCACCTACTGGCCGACCGGCTTTGCCGCCAAGTCGAAGGCCTGAGAGAGGTTTCCGTTTGGTTTTGCAGCCGGATTGGAGATCCCATCGATCAACCTCTGATGGTCTCCGTGCAGGCCCGGCTTCGAGAGAGGTTCCGGATCGACGATGTGGGAGCACCGATCCGGCGGATGATCACAGAGGAGCTTGAGCGGATGCCGGAATTTTGTCGGGAGCTGGCTTCGGGACGTTATTCCGTCTGCTGAAAAGAAGCTCGAGGATGGCTAAGGAGAACAACCGATAACGAACTGGTATGGAGTTTGCGTATCCCCGGGTGAAGAGGAGGAGAAAAAATGCAAAGGGCTCTACAAAAGTTCAAGGGCAAGATGGTCCGTCTTTATACGATCTCCGGGGTGGAGTCCTATCTCGGCGTCGTCCAGGACATCAATAAAGAGTGTGTCACGCTGAAGGACGCGGTGCACGGCGAGCGCATGTACATAGCACTTCAGCACGTCGAGTCTTTTCACGAGGCCAAGTTAGGGTAACGACCTCCTGGCTGCGGGGCGTCTGAGAAGCTTGTTTTGAACGGCTGGCACCAATCGGAGCACGCCCGATCCCAGAAGCGCGCACGGGGCAGAGTACCCCGGACGACCCTGAGCAATCGACCGGCAAGAGAATCCGTGTGCAACGGGTCGGCCGTTTGGGTCATTCGATCTTTACCTCGATCTCTTTTCTTTTGGCCTCTTCAGTTTTCGGGATGCGAATATCGAGCACCCCGTTCTTAAAGATTGCCTGAGCTTTTTCGATCTGGACAGCTTTGGGCAACTCTAACGCGCGGGAAAAACGGCCATAAGTTCGCTCCCTCCGGTAGTAGTCCTCCTCCTTCACCTCCTCTTCCTTCTTTTTCTCGCCCGTGATCGTGAGAACGTTATCCGTGATGTTGATCTGAATGTCATCTCTGCTCATCCCGGGAAGCTCCGTCTTGACCACAATCTCGTTCTTTTGCTCGTACACATCCACGACCGGCCCCCCTACCCTCAGCCGTTCGCTCGGCCGCCACAATTCCGGCCAAAAACGTCTGTCCCTCCGCCCAAAAAGAAGTTGGTCAAAGAGACTCTCCATCTCCCGGTCCAGGCCAGCGATCTCAGAAAACGGACGCCACGGGGTTACAGCTCTGCTTTTCCTTTCCTTCTCCGGCTTTGCCATAGCTCAAAACCTCCTGTGTTTGAGATTTTCCCAACTCGACGTTCTGTTCTGCCTTAACTTCGGCTTCCACTCGTCGCGCCGGATAAATATTTTTAGCAATCTACGTGCCAGCAAATTCTCCAGACGGTAAAATCCGTAACAGCCGTTCATTTCTCAGAGTTGCCAAAAAAATACGCCAGGAGTTGCAAATGTGACAGCAAGTGTTGCACAGGCGCGCTGTGGCACAGCAACTGCGGCCTGAGGCGGCGGCTAACTTGAAACAGCTCATGCGCCATGGCTGAACCCTCGATAAAAACCCGGACTGAGACAGACCTCAGGCCTTCTTCTGGCCACGGCGGTTCTGCTCGATGTAAGCCTTGAGGATATCCGAGACGGAGACGATCCCGACGACCCTTTGGTTTTCGACCACGGGCAAAGCGCCGATCTGGTAGCGAAGCAGCATTTCTGCGGCGCTAACCAGCGGCGCCTCGGGGTCTACGACCAGGGGATCCACAGTCATGGCGTCCGCTACCTTAAGCCTTTTTAGATGCTGACGTATTTCCTGCGAATCCCGAAACAGCGGGTAGGACGGAGCGATCTCTCTCAAGTCTCGATCGGTCACGATCCCAACGAGTCGACTTTTCTCGATGACCGGAAGCTCCCGAATCTTCTTCCTGGCCAAAAGATCCATGGCCGTCTTCAGCGTGTCATCGGAAGTGACCGAAATGACCGAACTGCACATCCGGTCCCGGACCTTTTCCCCTTTCTTTATAGCGGGCTTCATTGCCTCACGGGAGTGCTGCGCATGAGATCAAAACCAACTCTCATCAAGGTAACCGTCATCCCTCCGATCCGGAGGAGTCAATGACTATATGAGCAAGGGTCATGCCAGAAACTGGCGAGACGCCGAACGCGGGTTTCCGGCCCTTTTGCTCTTCCGGCCTTAACAGATTTTCTCAACGGTGAGATGCTTCTCTCCCGGTTATCAAAATTGGCAAATCCGAGCGGTTAGGCCCAAGGGCAACCGCCGCGCATGAGAGTAGAGGTCTTAAGCGGTGGGGCCTGCTGAGGGCCCCCCTTGGCATTAGAATTGCTCACACCTATGCACCGATAGCAAACCAAGTAAGGCTCGGGCCAGAAGCGATTTGGGAGAAAGCGAGGCACTCATGGAGGAGAAAGATCTCGAGCACCGGTTTCATCTCGCGCACAAGGAGATCGAGGCCGCAGTCTCCTTGATCCAAGATCTTAAGCTCGATCTCATTTCCGCCGTCGACGCTCTGAAGATCGAGGTGGAAGTGTTGCGCAGGTTTATGCAGCGTTATCACCCGGACTTCGGGCGGGTGTACACAGACCTCAGGGCTGAGGTCATTCAAGAAGTAGATCCGGAGTGGATGGAGACGGAAAAGAGAGATCGCAAAGAATAAACGGGTATGGCGGATGAAGTTCGAGCCCGCCTATCTGGAGCTTTTCTCTACCGGCGAGCCGAAGCGGCTTATCGTCACCCGGACGCCTTCGATCTGTGCGCGGTTATCTCCCAGCGATGAGACAATCGAGGTAGGCCAACAAGTGATTATCAGCGGCGTGAGCGACCTTCAGCTTAAGGTCAAGCGGGCCTAAGAACCGGCTGTGCCCAGCGCCGAAAGGCTTTGTTTTCGGTCACCTTTCAGGCTGTTATTTTATCCGCAAGTTTTATGCCATCTGCGCCGACCCGCTTGCGCCCATCGCACAGGCAAGCACGGCAGACAGT
>JACPSF010000077.1 GCA_016193385.1 Deltaproteobacteria bacterium | reverse complement strand
GCGAGCATCGGCCAAAGCGTTCGCGGGCTTACCGTGGGCATTATCAGAGACTATTTCGACAAGCTCGCAAAACGGGAGGTTAGAGAGGCGTTTGCCCGGGCCGTCGGGGTTTTGGAATCCCTGGGGATGAAGGCTGAAGAGGTGACCATCCCTCATATGGACTTGGTCGCAGCGACGCAGAATTGCACGACCTGGGTCGAGCGGGTTTCTGCCCACGTTCGGTATCTCAGGTCCCAACCGCGCGATTACAGCCCGGGATTTCTTTACCGGCAGATCGCCGCCCTTGCGATTCCAGCCGAGACCTACGTTAACGCTCAGAAGGTCAGAAGAATCATATGCGAGGAATTTGATCGGGCGCTTGAGCGAGTCCAGGTCATCGTGGCTCCGACAACGGAAATCCCGGCGGCTAAGATCGAGGAATGCAACCGGGGGGAAGTGGAAGTGGACGGTGAGAAGATCAGTTTACGCGGACCCAGAGGAAACCTCGGGATTCAGTGCACGCTTCCTTTTAATATAACCGGACTTCCGGCTATCAGCGTTTGCTGCGGTTTTTCATCCTCCGGGCTTCCCATCGGGCTACAGGTTGTCGGAGGAGCGTTCCAGGAAAACATGGTCTTTCGCGTCGCCCATGCCTACGAAAGGGCAGCCGGATGGCACGAGAGGGCTCCCCGACTGTCTTGAGAAGAACTTTTCAATTCACATAAGCTGCCCGCGATCGATACGGCGGTCATAAGTAAGGTGACAAGATGATGCAGAAGGAACTGGAGCGACTGACTATTTCCGAGATCTCGACCCGGATCAAGAAAAAAGAGATATCCCCGGTTGAGACCACCGATTTCTTCCTCAGCGCGATCGAAAGGCTGAATCCCGTGCTCAATGCGTATGTCACGGTGACCGCAGACGCGGCTCGGGCTGACGCCCGAAGGGCGGAAAAGGAAATCCGGCGGGGGAATTATCGCGGCCCGCTCCATGGAGTGCCTTTCTCCTTAAAAGACACCATTGCGACGAAAGGAATCCGGACGACCGCGGGGTCGAAGATTCTTTCCGAGTGGAAACCGGACTTCGATGCGACCGTGGTGACCAAGCTCAAAGAAGCCGGGGCAATCCTCCTGGGCAAGACCAATATGCACGAGTGGGCGGGCGGCAGCACGACCATCAATCCTTTTTATGGCACGACCCGGAATCCCTGGGACTTAAAGAGAATCCCCGGCGGATCCAGCGGCGGGTCTGCGGCGGCAGTTGCCGCCAGCATGTGTCTGACATCGATTGGAACGGACAACATGGGGTCGGTAAGGAACCCCGCTGCTCTGTGCGGGGTGGTCGGGCTGAAGCCGACTTACGGGCGGATCAGCCGATTCGGTGATGTTCCAGGAAC
Source organism: Deltaproteobacteria bacterium (assembly GCA_016193385.1). The sequence goes on along the minus strand of JACPSF010000077.1, from coordinate 33,920 downwards.
GGGCGGCGATTCGATGGACCATCTCGGGATTTTCACCAAGACGGTCGAGGATTGCGCCATTGTTCTGGAGGCCATAGCGGGGCATGACCCGCGGGACCCCCTGAGCGCCGCTGCGCCGGTCCCCAAGTATTTCCGGAGTATCGGGCAAGAAGTACGGGGCCTGCGCGTTGGCCTGATCCGAGGTTATTTCGACGACCTGGTCGTGACCGAAGTCCAAGACGCCTTTACGCGAGCCGTGGGGGTTTTGGAATCCCTTGGGATGAAAACGGCAGAAATCTCCATCCCCCACATGGATTTAGTCCCTGCGGCCCAAAACTGCACGAGCTGGGTGGAGCGCGCGGCGCACCACATCGAATACTTAAAAACACGGCCGCGCGATTACAGTCCCGTATTTCTCTACCGGCAAATTGCCGCCCTAATGATTCCAGCCGTGACTTATGTCACCGCCCAGAGGGTGCGGCGAGTCATTTGCCAGGAATTCGACGCGGCGTTCGAGCGCGTCGACGTGATCGTGGCTCCGACCGTGGAGATTCCAGCGCAGACGATCGAGGAGTGCGAGCGCGGCTTTGTCGAAGCCGATGGTAAGACAATGAGCCTTAGGGGGGCGAAGGGGGCCTTCGGGATTCAGTGCACGCTCCCTTTTAACCTGACGGGTCTTCCCGCCATCAGCGTCTGTTGTGGATTTTCCTCTTCAGGCCTTCCACTCGGCATGCAGATCGTTGCGGCACCCTTCCAGGAGGGCATGGTATTCCGCGTTGCACACGCCTACGAAAAAGCCGCCGGCTGGCACACCAAAGCGCCGCCGCTGCCCTAAAACCGCCCGCACCGAGTCGCGCCGCGATTCAATCGGCGACGGCTATGGCCTGAACTTCCACCATCATCTCGTGGCGCGCCAGCTCTTTGATGCCGATCATGGCGCTCCCCGGGTACCGGCCGCTGGTAAAAAATTCCTTGCGGACCTCAACGAAACGGCTGCCGTATTTCATGTCCGTGACGAAGACCGTCATGGTGACGACATCGTCCAAAGTTGCGCCGGCTTTTTCGAGCGTCTTTCGGATGTTATTGAAAGAGGCCCGGACCTGCCCGTCGAAATCACCGGCCAGGGACTTTCCCGATTCATCCTCCGCGCCGCCGAATCCCGCCAGGTAGATCGTTCTCTTCCCCGTCGTTATGACCGCCGGCGAATAGGAGCGCTCCTCCTGCCTCGGTGTTCCCGTCAAATATTCTCTGCTCATGTGTGCCTCCTTCTTTTTTTGAAACTTGTAGCGTCGTCGATTTTCCGATCTGTCTGTTGTCTAGACCTCTCCGCTCGGCCGCCACGGGGCGAACAAGGGACGGTCTTGGTACGGGCCGGCGCCGCCGCTCGGCGGGACAAGGGTGATTCGTTTGTGGCTTTTCGAAATCTTGCCTTCCATGGCATCCAGCACCCAGTCGATCATGAAATGAAGCGTGTCGATCTCGCAGAGGTTCGGAAGCCCGCGGTAATCGTGGGCCTGATTCTCAAAGACCCATAACTCTTTCGGCCCAGCGATCTCGTCAAACATGGCCAGTGTCTCATCCAAACGGGTCAGAGGGTCGAACTCGCCTGAGCAGATCAGCGTAGGACAGCGGATCTCGGCCCCGCAGCCGAAGGAGGTCATTTGCTCCGCCATGCGGTCGAAGGCCTCTTCGTCTTGAGTCCCCGACATATACATGAACACTTGCTTGAAGCGCGGCGAGGCGTGCTCGAAGATCCCGCGCTTGTCCCCGAAGCAGACCGCCACAACAGCCAGCGCCTTGATCCGGGCGTCCCGGGCGGCCGCGCGCAGGCCCCACAGGGAACCGAAGCTGCTGCCGACGGTCCCCAGCCGTTCCGGATCGACTTCAGGACGCTTCAGGAGGTAGTCGATGGCGGCCGATACGGCCCGCTCGTAGTTGTCGTGGGTAATCCGCAGCTTTCTCAGGTTGCTTTCGCCCTGGCCCGGTCCGTCGAAGGTAAAGACGTGGACGCCGTGCGCCATGAAAGTGCCGCCGAGAGGACCTACGCCGGAGGATTCCTTGGTGCCGTCCATCCCCGGAATGAAAATGACAGTTGGCCGCTTTTTTCGATCGGGTTGAAGGTGGAGCATTCCCGGGAACGAGCGGCCGTCCCACGGCACTTCAACCCGCTCGATGGGATGGTCTGCCAGCTCGCGCACGCGCGCGTGGCAATCGAGGGCGCGGGAGTACCAGTAGATTTTCTCCGGGTTGTCATCTTCGAAGATGCTGTGCTGGGCCTCGATATACGAGAGAACCGCCTTGGCATAGGCGTGGACTGCCGTCGCGCGATGCCCTGAGGCGTCGGCGGCCCGTGCAATCGCCTCCTCGTGAAGGCCGTGTTGCCCCACGATTTTCGAGATCATGGCGTAGCTCTTTACGGATGGCGGCAGTTGGCGGGCATCGCTGGCAAAGTTCTGCACGCGGCCGGTCGTCTTGACCACGTGATCGAGTACCCATTGCTGCGCATCGCGCCTGCGTTTAAGATTCATGGCGTCAACCTCCTTGTCGAGTCTGGAAAACGGGCCGTAAAATAACAGGTGGCCACCGATGGTGTCAATGGGATGTGGCAACTTGGTCGTCGTCGAATCCGGCCATAAAATCCGAAGGCTAACGCCGCGGCGAATTGACCTTGGACCTCGATTTAAGCTATAGGTGTGTGACACCAGGCTTGGAGACCAGAGAAGAGCATACGGAGCTGGAGTCATTATTTGCTACAAGGAGCTAGCCAATGGCGCTCAAACACGGGCCAATTCACGATCAGATCGACCCCATCAAATTTGAAATCTTTGCCCATCGTCTTTGGGAGATCGCGGAGGAGGGCCGCATAGCTCTTCAACGGGTCACGGCCTCTCCGATTGTCGCCCAGGGCGGAGAGTGCATGTCGAGCTTCTACTCGCCCGACGGAACCATGATTCTCGCCTGCTCGGGCCACTTGCGCTTTGCCGCCGCCACCTCGGACGCGATCAAGAAGTTGATGGAATGGTTCGGAAAAAGTCCGGGTTTCTTCGACGGGGATCAGATTTTTCAGAACGATCCCTACACGGCGGGCGCGCACACCTATGACCAGATGGTAGTCAAGCCGATTTTTTACGAGGGCGAGCTGATTGCGTGGACTGCCTCCTCCTCGCATACGGCCGATGTCGGGGGACCGCTGCGCGGGGGGGCGACGGAGATCTTTCACGAGGGCATTCGTATCCTTGGCCTTAAGGTAGTTGAGGACGGGGAGTTCCGCGAAGACGTGTTCCAAAGTATCGTCCAGCAGTGCCGCGATCCGCAGTATGTGGGCCTGGATCTCAAGAGCCGGATTGCCGCCAACAACGTTTGCTCGTCGCGCTATCTCCAGTTGGTGGAAAAGCTCGGCAAGGAATTTGTCGTGGCGGCGGGCCAAAAGCTGATCGAGGACTCCGAACGGATGGCGCGCGAGCGCCTGCGTTCCATTCCGGACGGCACCTGGACGGCGCGCTCCTATGGCACGCGGCCGGACCGCAAGACCGGAAAGGCCCAAGTGTACCAGATCGTGGCGTGCCTTAGGAAAATCGGCGATGAGCTGGAGATCGACTTCGATGGCTCCAGTGAGCAGTCCGTGGGGGATCTAAACTCCTCTCTGCCCAACACTTTCGCGCACGTCGCGATCTCTATGACCAACACGTTATTCTGGAACGTCCCATGGAGCGACGGCAAACTGATTCCGCTGCGGCTCAAGGTGCCTGAGGGATCGATTCTACACTGTCGTTATCCCGCGGCCTGCGCCCATGGACCGCGAGTAGGAACGGCGATTGTGGCCGCGATCAATGAAAGCCTGGGCAAGATGTTGTACGCCGCGGGAAAGCTGGAGGATGTCAACGCGACCTGGAGCGGCCATTGGACGGCCGGTGGACCAGGGTATTTCTACGGAGGCCACAACCGGGAAGGTCTTCCGGTGGCGCAGGGCCTGTACGACATTCACGGCTCGGGTCTCGGCGCCGCGCCGACGCGGGACGGCGTCGATAGCGGCGGCCATATGAATATCCCCTCCGGGGGAATCTCGGACGTCGAGCGGATTGAGATGCAATACCCGTTCATTTATCTCACGCGCAATCATCTGATGGACGGCGGTGGCTTCGGCAAGTTCCAGGGCGGCACGGGGACCTACCGAATCTATATCGCGTTTGGCGCCAAGGACTTGAGCGTTGAGTACAAGCCTTACGGTGGTGTGCCGGAGTTCGCCTTTGGCCTCTTCGGCGGCTACCCGGTCGGCTTTGGGTGTGAGCGCGTGCTCTATGAAACACCCCCGGATATTTTCGCTCGCTTTCGCCAATCTCCCTATCCGACAACGATCGACGCCATTCGGGAGGGGAGATGGGGAGAACCTCGAATCCCCGAAGGAGCCCCGCCGCGGATCGGAATCCCGGAGCGCTGGCTGGTGACCGATTACGTGTTCTGTGGCGGCGGCTACGGAGATCCCCTGGAGCGCGATCCTGAGCTAGTCGCGCGCGATTTGAGCAATGGTTTAATCTCCCGGCGCACCGCCGAGACCATTTACGGCGTGGTTGTGGATGAGGCTTCGGGAGGTATTAAGCGTGAGCGAACCGAACTAAGGCGCGCCGAGTTGCTCGATCGCCGGCTGCGGGAGGGGAAGCTCCCTGCGGGAAGCACGTCGCTGCCGTCCAAGGACCGCGATTGGAAACCGGTGCTCCGGTTCCATGAATCGCTCGAGCTGGTTCGGGCCGCCAAGGATTTTGCCATCCGCTGCCGGAGGTGCGCGCGCCTTCTCTGCGACGGCAAAGAAAATTATAAAGCCCACGCGCTCTTACGGGCTCGCGATCTGGAGGAACTGAGCGGCCGCCGGCTCCCCTCAGGCGAACCGTATCGCTCCATCTACCAGGAATACATTTGTCCGGGCTGCGGGACCCTGCTGTGCGTCGACGTGCTCTGCCCCGAAGTGAGCCGCGCCGAGCCTCTTTGGGACATCCGCGTCGAACTTGGGCAATTCCTCAAAGATCAATAAGGATTAGCCAAGTCGGGAGCTCGGCCCTGGAAATCTAATCTGATCCGAAGTGAAGAAGGAGGATGAGTCATGGCAGATTTACCTAAAATCGTCACGGGACTTGGCAAGGCAGAACTGCACCGGATTCTGGTGCGCGGTCACGATCTGACGGAAGAGCTGCTCGGAAAAATTACCTTTACGGACATGACGGGACTGATGCTGATGGGGCGGATTCCCACGGCCAAAGAGGCGCGAATGATCGACGCCTTGCTCGTTGTTTTGGTGGAGCACGGGATGGTCTCCCACGTGGTGGCGGCCAGGCTGATCTATCACTGCGCTCCCGAGGCGATGCAGGCGGCGGTAGCAGCGGCTCTGTGCGGCGCGGGCAGTGTCCACCTGGGGTCTTCGGAGTGGTCGGCGAAGATGCTGGAAGAGGCGCTCCCGCGGGACAGTAAAGAAACGGATCTGGACAACGTTGCGACGTCCGTCGTTGACCAGTATGCGGCGACCAAGACCCGGATCGCGGGCATCGGTCATCGCACGCACGCGGAAGGGGATCCGCGGGCCGACAAGTTGTTCCAGATCGCGCGGGAAACCGGTGTTTACGGGCGTTACTGTGACCTGATCCAGCGAATCGCGCGCGCGGCCGAGCAACGGCGAAATCGCCGCTTTCCAGTCAACGTCACCGGGGCCATCGGGGCTATCGCGTTGGATATGGGACTCCCCTGGCAGATCACCAAGGCCTTCTCGCTGATTGGTCGGACACTAGGGGCGATTGCCCATATCGCCGAGGAGATCCGGAATCCGATGGCCACCAATATCGATGCTTGCATCAAGGCCAATTTAGTCTATCAGCTGGATGGCGGGAAATAAGTGTCTTGACAGCGATCCTTACGGTGCCATAGGTTTTGTTCAGAACCGGCTCGGAAACTCCAAGCGGGCTTTCCTTGACTACGACGGCCAGGTGTCCCGCGTAATAGTTTCCGCACAAAAGCGAGAGAAGGAGGATTCTATGTGGGGTATCGGATCTTTCCGGTATTGGTCGGCGGCGGCGTTTCTGGTTATGGGTGTCCAGCTTCTGTCCCAAGGTGTAGCGGCGTCAGGGGAGACGAACCCGAAGCTCGCCGCCATGGTCAAAAAGGCGGCCCAGGAAGCGGAGATTGTCTACCAGGGACCAGACCCGAAGGTCGATAATGCGCTGGGCTTCCCAGCGGCTTCGACCAAGGCGCTGACCGAGATCAAAAGCGGCACGCCGCCCACTTATGATCTCATGTACCAGACCGTGGTTTCAGGAGCACCGCTTTATGCGGAAAAGGCCGTCGAGCATTTTCCCTGGGTCGAGCTCTTCCCGTTCATCAAGGCTGACGATCTCGAGTGGAAAGGGCAAGCCCTGATAAACCAGACCTTGTTCGTCCAGCCGGCGTACAATAAGAATCTTATTAAACCCAAAGATGCCCCCAAGAGCTGGGATGATATTCTAGACGCTAAGTGGAAGGGGAAACTCGGTCTCCTGATCTACCCTGATCCTTGGTTGGTTCTCTCCCAGCCGCGCGCGTGGGGCGAGGAGAAAACCTTCGCCTATCTAAAGAAGTTGATCGAGCTTAAGCCCAAGTTGGGCCGCTTCCCGGAAGTGCATGAGAGGGTTGTATCCGGCGAAACGCCTCTGGCCTGGGGACAGCACCGGGAGAGGACGCTTTATGCCAAGGAGCACCTGGGAGCGCCCGTGGAGAACGCCGACGATGTCTCACCGGCGCTTCTCTGGATCAATATTCTCTTTGTTCCCAAGGGGGCGCGCCATCCGAGCGCGGCAGCTCTCGTAGCGGCCGCCATGCTGACCAAGGAAGGACAGGAACTGCAGCTCAAGTATCAGGTCGCGACCTCTATGTATAGCCCCGATACCCCGGCAGCCAAGTTTGCGGCTAAACGTAAAGTCATCAAGCCGGATGTCGAATTTGTGATCGAAAAGGGCGCCGGGCTTTCGAAGAAGATAAGCTCAATCCTATTGGGGAAATAGCCTTTGGCAAAAAAACGCTCCGCTGCCTTATTACCCGTAGCCGCCGTCGCCGTGGGGGGGGCGCTGCTGATTCTCGTTCCGCTTCTGGCTACGGGATGGATCAGCTTTATGGTTGGCGTGCCGGGCTACGGCAACTACACCCTGTCCAATTACAAACAGGTGCTGCTGGACTCCTTTGGCTACCGGGTGCTTCTGAATACGTTTCAGTTTGCCTTGGGGTCAACGGCAATGGCCCTTGTCCTTGCAGCGCCTCTGGCGTGGAGCGTTGCCCGAACCGATTTCCCGTTTCGCCACGCTATCAGTCTTTTGCTCGGGATGGTTCTGGTTATTCCGGGCTTCTTGCAGGCCATGGGCTGGGCCCTCATGCTCAGCCCGAACATCGGAATCTTGAATCGGCTTCTGATGGAGATATTCGGCTTCGAGGAGGCGCCCTTTAACATCTACTCGCTTACCGGGATGACCTTTGCCCAAGGCCTAAGCCTCGTACCCCCGGCCTTCTTCATTTTATTGCCGGTGTTTCAGGGGATGGACTCCAGCTTCGAGGAGGCGGCCTTTCTGAGCGGCGCGGGCAAACTGCGGACGTTTTTCCGCGTCAATCTTCCGCTCGCAGCGCCTGCTCTCCTGGCGGCGGCTATTTACGTGTTTGTGCTGGCTTTCGCGCTTTTCGAGGTGCCGGCCGTCCTCGGCTTTCCCGATCGGATCTTCGTTTTCAGCACAATGCTCTACTTCCTGGTCCATATCCAGCAAGGAACGCTTCCCGAATATGGCCTCGCCGCGGCCTATGGCAGCATCGTCATGATCTTAAGCCTGCTCATGGCGGCGTACTACTCCAGGTTTGTGAAACAGGGCCGCAAGTATGCGACCATTACGGGGAAAGGCCGGCGGGCGAGGATCCTCCGATTAGGAAAGTGGCGGTCGCTGGCGTTTTCCGCGGTGTCGGTCTATTTCCTCCTCGCGCTCGTTTTGCCGATGCTCATCCTCTTTTATTACTCTCTGCTACCTTTCTTCAAGCTTCCCTCATGGGACGCTTTCTCCTCGTTCACGTTAAAAAACTACGTCAACGTCTACACCCGCCAAGGTCTCCGTCCTCTGATCAACACCGGGATTCTAGTCGCGCTGGTGCCCATCGTGGTGGTCTTGATTTCTACCCCCATTTCCTGGATCGTCGTTCGTACCCGGCTCCGCGGCCGATTTGTTCTCGATAACATTGCTTTCCTACCTCTAGCGGTCCCGCGGATCGTTCTCTCGGTGTCGCTTCTCTATCTGGCGCTGCTGGGTCGGGACCTGATTCCCATCTACGGAACGATTTCCCTCATCGTCATCGCACACATCATCGCTTTTATGAGCTTTGCGACCCGGACCCTCAACGGGATGATTATCCAGATTCATACCGACCTGGAGGACGCTGGCCGGTTATGCGGCGCCTCGCTCGTTCGGGTTTTGAGGAAGGTGACAGGGCCACTGCTCAAGCCGGCTCTATTTTCGGCCTGGTTCTGGGTCATGCTCCTCTCCTTCCGCGAGGTAACCATGGCAGTCATGCTGTCTTCGGCCGACAGCATGGTCCTGCCGGCCCAGATTTGGGTCCTCTGGAATCGAGCGCTGCCGCATGACGCCGCAGCCGCCGCGGTTTTCCTCGCGGGGATCGCGCTGATTCTCATGCTGACGATGCGCAGGGTGATCCAGCGCCTGTCCATGCCAGGCGGTTTTTGAAGGCAGAGGCCGCTTCACAACCATATGAGCTGTCCAATCTTTTCACTTCGATAGGAAAACTTGACAACTAGAAAACTCCGGTGTATGGGATCAGATCTCGGTTTGCTCGAGAAAAATCTGCGTGTTCGGAGGGACTTCTAATGGCAGAAGATAGCCCAAAGGGACAAAAGCAGACGGTCGAAGTTGAATTCGACCAGCAGCAAGATGTCATTCTGAAGCGGTTAAGGGAAGATGGAAGGTATGGAACAACCGATGCCGAGATTATCCGAAATGCTTTCCGAGAATTCCGTCGGCAGACTCGAATGTAGCTGTTTTCACGGAGGAGAAATGCCACAGTACGGACCCAAGCGGGAAGACATCATTCTGCAACCGGTTTCCGGCAAAGCCCTTCCGGTCTACATGGGGGAGGTACTCCGGATAATCCAGGTTGGAGGCGGGCAGTGTGTAGATTTCAACGCGTTCAATTTGCACGACTATAAAGAGTACCTAGGTGTTAGCAATACGCGCTCGTACCACGGGTTTCGACCCAAAAAGGGTGACATTGTCTGGAGCGTTCATAGTCGCAATCGACCCATGTATATAATTTTGGAAATGCCAGAGACGTGCTTCACGGATCTTCTGGGAGGACGTTGCAAGGCAGGTAATCACTATCCAGAAGGTTTTACGCCCGAAGGCTACGGAATTCACACTAATTGTCAAGATACCTTTGCAGCTTCTATCGGCGAATATGACTTAACCCCAGACGATGTCCACGACTCGTTCAACATGTGGATGAATACGGAGTGGGATTCGACTGGACAATACTGGATCAATCGCAACACCGGTCGCAAGGGTGACTATGTCGACCTTCTAGCGATGTTTGACACTCTCGCGGTCCCGATTGTATGTGGATCCGGGGATACCGGGATAACCAGCAACTACTCCTTCAAGTCGCTCCAGATACAAGTATTTGAGAAGTCAGCCGAGACCGAAGAACTTGTCAAATTATACGAAGCGAAGTCCGGTCGCGGGCAACGCAAACTTCAACACTTCAAGGTGAAGGAAATCAGGACAGAGCGGGGGTTAAAGCGCAATCCGAATTACGTTCCGGAGTTCGTCAATTTTCCCATCAGGACTCGTCGTATCCAGGTTGAGTTGAACGAAGAAGAATATGCAGCATTGCAGGGGCTTCAAAAGATTGGGTTGGCAAAAGACGATGGGGAGGCTCTTCGATATGCATTCTTCAGGTGGTATCACCGAAACCACCGGCCGATGCCCCTGAGCGGAAAAATTCGCCAAAGCTGAGAACTGCAACCATCTCAAGAAGGAGAACAGGAGGATCCACGTGGTGAGCGCAGACCGACCATCGGACGAAAAGCAAACCGTCGAGGTAACATTTAGCCAGCAACAGTACGTCGTTTTAGAGAAATTGCGGGCTGAAGGGCAATTGGGCAAAACTGACGCAGAGATCATTTGCAGAATCTTCCGCGAATTTCTTGATCAGGAGGGCTTGTAGAAGTGGTGCCCTATGGACCTTTGAAAACGGAACTTGTGCTGCGGCCGGTTTCTGGGAAAGCTCTCCCCGTCATGCGTGGTCAAGTGCTCCGCATCATTCAAGAAGAGGGTGAACAGTGTGTCGATTTTAACGCCTTTAATCTGCACGATTATAAAGAGTACATGGGGGTGAGTAATACTCGTTCTCGAAACGCCTTCCGGGTCAAGAAAGGCGACCTCATCTGGACCGTCTCTTCACGCGACCGCCCGATGTATCTGATCCTCGAAATGCCCGAAACCTGCAAGACCGACCTCCTGGGCGGCCGCTGCCGGGCGAGTCTTTTCGACCGCCGCGGCTATGGATTGCATACCAACTGCCAGGATACGCTGGCCGCTTCCATCGGCGAGTATGACCTTACGCCGGATGATGTCCACGATTCATTGAACATGTGGATGAACACGGAGTGGGATTCCATTGGCCGGTACTTCACCGTGCGAAATACCGGACGCAAAGGCGACTATGTGGACCTGCTGTCCGTCATCGACACCCTGGCCGTGCCGGTCACATGTGGATCCGGCGATGTCGGCTGGACGAGTAACTTCTCTTTCAAGCCGATCCGCATTCACGTGTATGACGCTTCAGAGGAGACGCTCAGGCTCGTGGAAGACGTCGAGCGCCGCCAGACCGGATTCAAGGGGCAGCGAACGTCGGCTGATTTCAAGGTCAATAAGATCAAGGCCGACCGCGAGCTGCGGCCGAACCCGAACTACGTCCCCGAATTCGTCAACTATCCAATTACCCTCAAGGCCGTTCGTGTGCCGCTGGGCCGGGAGGAGCTTGCCAAAGCCCAGGAGTTGGTGGCCAGGGGTTTGGGCAAGGACCTGGGAGAAGTCGTGCGAATCGCCGTGATGCTCTGGTACGGGAAGAATCGAGAGCCCGCCCGCGGTGGGCGGTTCCGATGATCACGAGGCCGTTGTCACGAAATGGTCGCTGCTGACTGAAGCAGCCGTTTAAAGGGGAGGCCTTATATGCGGTGTTCTCACATGGGTTGGCTGTCGTGGTCTCAACGTGGGTGGACGTTAATTGCCTTAGCATCCTTGCTCCTCCTTGGGATTTCGGAGCCCGCGGGAGCACAATTGGCCGACCTGATAAAAAAGGCCGCCGGCGAAAAGGAGATTATTTTCCAGATTTCCGAGCCACGGGGCAAATACTCCACGGCTCAGGTCGAGCAACAGCTGTCGGACCTCGTGCAGAAGAGGTTCGGCGTGGAAGTCAACATCAAATTCAACTTTGCGCTCAGCTTCCCGGCCGCGGCTGCGAGGACGTTGACAGAGATAAAAACCGGGTCCTATCCCTCCTATGATCTCATGTATCAAACCACGGGAACGGCGATCGGCCTTTACCGGGAAAACACCATCCATCCGGTGCGCTGGCGCGAGCTGTTCAACTGGATCAGCGAAAAAGAGCTCAGTTACGGTGGTCAGGCCATCGTCGTCAGCACGACTTTTCTGTTGCCGGTTTACAACACCAATCTCGTGAAGCCCGCGGATGTCCCAAAGAGCTGGGATGAGCTTCTTGACGCAAAATGGAAGGGCAAGCTTGCTACCCCGATTTACCAGGACATGTGGCCCAACATGGCCCAATCGGAGATTTGGGGGGAGCCCAGGACCAGGGAGTTTTTGAAGAAGATTTCCTTACAGAATCCGGTCTTGGGTCGGTTCCCGGAGATTGAGGCAAAGGTGATCTCCGGAGAAGTTCCACTAGCTGTGGTTACCAATACTTGGTCGGTTGACCACTACAGGGCGAAAGGTGCGCCTATTGCGTATGCAGCCGTAGAGCCCGTCATTGTATTCGTTCGCCTGGCCTTCGTGCCAAAGAACGCCAGGCGTCCAAGCGCTGCCACGCTGGTTGCCTCGACTCTGTTAACACCCCAAGGCCAGACCATTCTCGCTGACGGTTGGGCTGCCAGCTCGCTTTTTCAGCCCAATACACCAGCTGCCAAGTTTGCAGCAGGCAAGAAACTGGCGCTCCCCAATGTGGAATTCGAGAAAGAGAAGGGTCTGGCTCTCCAAAAGGAGTACGAGCGAATCATACTCAAGCGATAACAAGGAGCGCGCCCCACGTCATCTAAAAGGCCTCAATGCGTTTCTCTAAGGCTCTCGCGCCAGTCCTGACTGTTGCCGTTCTGGCTACTTTGTACGTCCTCGCTCCATTAATTGCCACTTTCTGGATCGCTTTTCTGGAAGGAGTCCCAGGGTCTGGCTACTACACGATCGAGAATTATTGGCAGGTCCTGACGGACTCCTTCGGCCACCGCGCGCTGTGGAATACCTTCCTGTTCGGCCTTCCAACAACCGCGCTCACCATGGCCTTAGCTGTACCCCTGGCATGGGTTGCCTCGCGGACTGATCTAGCGGGGAAACAAGTCGTCGCACTACTTATGGGGGTTGTACTAATCATTCCTGGATTCGTCCAGGGAATGGGTTGGTCTGTATTGCTGAGCCCTAAGATCGGTGTTATCAACCGCATCCTAATGGGCTCGACAGGTATGTCGGAGGCTCCGTTTAATATTTATAGCCTCTGGGGGATGATATTCGTTCAGAGTTTAAATCTCGTGCCACCCGCGTTTTTCATTCTCGTACCGGTGTTCTTAGGAATGGATGCGATCCTGGAGGAAGCCGGTTATCTGAGCGGGGCGAACAGGCGAAAGGTATTCTTGCGGATCAATCTGCCTTTAGCATTGCCCGCTATTGCTGCGGCCACGATCTATGTCTTGGTGCTCGCCTTCTCCCTCTTCGAGATTCCCGCGATACTCGGATTTCCCCACCGCATATTTGTGTTCAGCACTATGGTTTACGTGTTGACCCACACCGGGTCAGGCATACCGGAGTATGGGCTTGCGGCCGCGTATGGGTCGGTTCTAATGATTCTGAGTGTGTTCCTTACGCGTCAGTACGCTCGGATACTGAGAGAGGGTCACCGTTACGTTACCATTTCGGGAAGAGGCCGCCGGGCCGGGGTTTTGCGACTGGGGCGCTGGCGTGGACCGGCGGTGGCCGCGATCGGCCTATATTTTCTCCTGTCGCTCGGCCTGCCGCTGTTGACGCTGGTTTGGTTGTCGTTGATTCCTTTTCTACAAATGCCGTCAGTGGAATCGCTCACCACCATGAGTTTCGACAATTATGTCAACTTGTTGCACCTGGCCGGTCTCGATCCGTTCGTTAACACAGGTTTAATCATCCTGTTTGTGCCTCTCGCAGTAATCTTTCTCGCTGTTCCGATCTCATGGATTGTCATCCGCACACAAATGCGGGCGCGCTTCGTCATGGATGGATTGGTTTTTCTTCCGACCGCGGTGCCAAGGATCGTCCTGGCGGTTTCGTTTCTCTACCTCGGCTTGGTGATTCGGCCCTTTTTCCCGGTCTATGGCTCGGTTTATTTCATCGCCGGCGCTTACATAGTCATGTATCTTAGTTTTGCAACCCGCGCGATCAATGGTGCGATCACACAGATCCACCGCGAGCTTGAAGAAGCGGGGCGGGTCAGCGGGGCGTCTTCGGCGCGTGTCATATTGAAGGTAACCGTCCCGCTTCTCAAGCCGGCCTTATTATTTTCTTGGTTATGGGTAATGCTGTTAGCTTTCCGGGAGGTTACCGTGGCGCTTATGCTTAATTCTCCGGCCAATATGGTTCTGCCGGTCCTAATTTGGAATCGCTGGAACGAGGGGAGATTACCCGAGGCCGCGGCTATGGCCGTCCTGTTAACATTCATAGCGGTTCTACTTATGATGATTGGACGGAAGGGACTTGAGCGCATGATGATGCCTGGAATAGCCTAATTCGGAGGTGGATGGATGCTAAGAATTACCAATCTGAAAAAACAATTCGAAGTCCCGGGGGGGCAGATCAAGGCGGTGCGCGATTTGGATCTGACCGTTGACGAAGGGAGTTTCTTCGTCCTCCTCGGTCCAAGCGGCTGCGGTAAGACCACGCTGCTGCGCTGTGTGGCCGGGTTGGAGCAGCCCGAGGACGGTGAAATTTACCTGGGTGATCAGCTCCTGAGCTCCTCTGCGCGCCGGCTCTACGTTGATCCCGAAGACCGTGAGGTCGCCATGGTCTTTCAGAGCTATGCCGTCTGGCCTCATATGTCGGTCTTTGAGAACGTGGCGTTCCCGCTGACCGAGGCCAAACGGAGACGGTTTTCACATGAGCAGGTGGCGGCAAAAGTGAAAGAGGCGCTGTCTCTGGTCCGCCTGCGCGAGTTCGAGCGTCACTCCGCGGCCACCCTGAGCGGCGGGCAGCAGCAGCGGGTCGCGCTGGCGCGGGCTCTCATCCGCGAACCTAAGATGCTTCTGATGGATGAGCCGCTGAGCAATCTCGATGCCAAGCTACGCGAGGAGATGCGAGATGAGATCAAGGAGCTCACACGCTCCCTCGGCGTGACTACGCTTCACGTGACGCACGACCAGACGGAGGCGATGGCGCTGGCTGATATTTTGGCGGTGATGCATGAGGGGAAGATCCTCGAGATCGGGAAACCGGAGGCCCTTTACCGCAGGCCCGGGACCCGCATTGGCGCCGAGTTCTTGGGCCGCACCAATTGGCTGACGGGCGTGGTTGAAGGGAGCGGGTCCGTGAAGACCGAGATCGGGGTCGTGACCTGCCCGCTGCCGAACGGGGCGACCCGGGGAAACGCGGTAAGCCTCGGCATTCGGCCGGAGTGGGTCGAGCTTCGGGCTGATCCGTGCGGCGGCGCGAACTCGTTTGCCGGTAAGATCGAGGTGCGGACGTTTCTCGGCGACGCCGTCTCTTATTTGGTACGAGTCGGCGAGCGGAGGTTAATGGTGAAGACAACCCTGGCCGATTTTGCCGTCGGTCGGCAAGTAAGTGTGGTCATGCCGGCAGAGTGCTGGGTGGTATTCTCCGAGGCGGCGGGACCCCTGCCCGTGTAGAGATCAAATTATTCCCTTTCCCCGGAAATCCCTGATCTGTTCGGCGCTGTAGCCTGTGTGCTCGAGAATCTCCTCGTTGTGCTCGCCGAGCTTGGGTGGCGACAGCGCGACATCGATTGGCGTTCCCAGGAGATTGGCCCCGTTCTTGACCAACTGGAAAGCGCCGAGCTCGGGGTCCCGAATGGTGACCAGACGGTCTAGATGGCGCACCTGCGGATCCTCGAAGACCTCGTCTAGCCTGCGGATCGGCGCGCACGGCACGTCGTGCTCCAGCAGGCCATTCAGCCAGTGATCGCGCGGCTTGGTGAGGAAGATCTCTTTCAGGATCTCGGCCAGCTCGTCGTAATTTCTTATCCGGGCGTGCCGGTCCTTGAAGCGCGGGTCCTCTCGCAGATCGGCCCGCCCGGCGACTTCGGTGAGCCCTTCCCAGAATTTCGGCGGATGGGAGAGGTGAATGACGAAGGGAAGATCGTCGCCGGCGACGAAGGCGTACACCTGCGCTTGCTTCAAGCGGGTCCCCATGCGCGGGACCTCGCCCGTAAACAGGGATTGCGTGATGCTATAGCCGATAAAACTGATCGTAGCCTCCAACAGAGACGTTTCGACTTTCTGCCCTTTGCCGGTTCGCTCTCGCGCGAGGAGCGCGCCGAGAATCCCGTAGCATCCATAAATCCCGCCCAAGTGATCGGAGAAAGGGGCACCGGGGCCTCTCGGGGATTCCAGATCCGTCAGGATACTGAGAAGGCCGCTATACGCCTGCCCTAACGTATCGTACCCGGGTCGATCGCGGTACGGCCCGCTTTGCCCGAAAGCCGAGATAGAGCAGTAGATAATTTTGGGATTGATCTCGCGCACGGTGTCATAACCGATTCCGAGTCGATCCACGACACCGGGACGGAAGTTCTCGACGATCACGTCGGCTTGCCGCGCCAGCCGCAGGAAAATCTCCTTACCCTCCTGGCTTCGCAGATTGAGCGTCAAGCTCTTTTTATTGCGGTTGAAGCTGCAGAAAATCGGGCTGTAGAGCTTTGGTTCTTTGTCCCAGGAGCGGAACGGATCTCCCTCGCCGGGGGTCTCGATCTTGACGATCTCTGCGCCTAAATCTCCCAACAGCATCGTCGCAAAAGGGCCCGCGATGTAGCTGCTGAGATCCAAAATCCTGATGCCGTCCAACGCGCGCGCCATAGTTCCTCCTTGGCTCTACTTGCCGATTTGAAGATTATTCAAGGCTCGTACGCTTGTCAATGTTTGTAAACGCAGTCGTGCGGAGGATCTTTACGCCCTAGTCCGGAGGATTGCGGTGGGGCTTGAATTCAGCGAACTTTGAGATCGTTTCGTTCCATTCCGTTGCCTGTGGTGAGGTCATCCGGGCGATCTCACTCAGGATGTCACGACCGGCAGCAATAGTGTGGGGGCTAAAACCGACAGTCGCAAAAGTCTCCAGGAGTTCGGCCATCTCATGGGATCGGCGGCCTGCGTGCCGCCGCGTGGTCTCGATTAGAGGCCGGAGTTGCTTAAACAGGCCTGGAGATCGGCGCGCGTAGAGCCTGAGGACTTGGGGTTGGATACCGAGCCGACCGGCGCCGAACAAAAGCTCGAGCATGAGGGTCGTCAGTCCGTGGAACAATCCGGCGTTCAACATCTTGAGGGCTGAAGCCTGGCCTACCTTGTCACCCACAACCTCGACGGATAGACCTAGCAGGCCCAAAGCTTCGAGCTCATGAGCTCGCGGTCCGGAAAGAACGGTAAAGGTCCCTTGGGCCAACTGCGATGCTGCGCCGATAACTCCGGCGTCAACGCAATCTCCCCCTGCTAGAGTTATCAGGCCGGCAATCTCCTCAGCCCTGGCGGGCGAAATGGCATTTGCTTCCAGAAACAAAGGGCGGATACCCGTGCTCTTCATGGCCTGGGCAACCCCTCGGCCCACTTCCAGTGAAGCGTCGGCTGGCACCAGGGAAACGATTAGATCACTCGCTTCCACCAGGGCCTCTATCTTCTCCATTTCGATTGCACCGCAGCGTTGCGCAGTCTCCAGCGTGCGAGGGCTGCGCCCCCTGGTGCAGGTGCATATGCGAACCCCGTAGGAAGAAAGAACACTGGCCCACTGCGCCCCCATTTCTCCGAGGCTTAGAATCCCCACCGTTTTTATCAACACGCTCTATCCTCCTCGCGTGCCTTCACACACTTCTCTGCAAGAGATAGTTTTTAAACCGGTCTACGCTGCACTGGAAGGAGGGCGGGACAACCACCGTCGTGGTCTTCTCCTCGATAATCGCCGGCCCCTGGATCACATTCCCGGCTCGGATCCTCTCGCCATCGTACACGGGTGTGTCGAACGCCTTCCCCTCAAAGATACAGCTCCTCCTGCGCTTGAGCGCTCCCTCCGGGTTCTCGCTCCCCTGCGGGATCTCCTCGAGCTTAAAGGGAGCCTTGCGGGCTGTAGCCTTCAGCCGGAAGGTGAGAAACTCCACGGCCCGAAAACTCATCGAGAACGTGTACAGCTCGCGATGGCGCTTGTGGAAATTCTCTATGGCATTGATCACTTGCTGCGAAGTTAACGTGCCCAAGGGAATCTCCACTTCCACCTCGTGGAATTGTCCCGTATAGCGCATATCTGCCGTGCGGCTCAAAATCACATCGCTCTCCGGTACTCTCTGAGCCGTCAGGGTCAACCGGGCCTCGGTCTCCATCTCCTGATAGAGCCGGTTCACCCGCTCGATGTCCACCTTGTCCCCCCGGCAGATGTAGGAGCGGGCGTAATCCCGCCCAATGTCCATGGCAAACATGCCAAAGGCGCTGTAGAGGGCCGCAAAACGAGGAATCAGGACCGTGGAAATGCCGAGCCGTTCGGCGATGGCGGGGCCGTGAACGGGACCAGCACCTCCGCCGGCAATCAGGGCAAAATCCCGGCAATCTAATCCCTGCTTCGTCGAGATCTCGGCAATGCTGTCAGCTATAAATGCATTGACCGTGGTGTAGATGGCCTGGGCCGCCTGCAAGGAATCCATGCCAAATCGGCTGGCGAGCTTTTGAAGGGCTCGGCTGGCCAAATCCACGTTGAGAGGAATCTCGCCTCCCAGAAAATAGTCTGCTGGGATGTAGCCTAGCAGGAGATCCGCGTCTGTCACCGTTAGCTCCTCTCCCCCTTTTCCATAACAGGCAGGTCCGGGATCCGCCCCGGCGCTCTGGGGACCCACCCGCAGCAGACCCAGGGAGTCCACCCAGGCAATGCTGCCGCCGCCGGCCCCGGCGCTGTGCACGTCGACCATCTTGATGGCCACCCGCTCCATACCCACCCAGCTCTCAGTCGTCATGGGGACCTCCCCCCGACGGATCAGGCTTACATCTAGGCTCGTTCCGCCCATGTCCACCGACACCAAATGATCCTTCCCGGCCAGTTGGCCGCAGTAAGTCGCCGCCGAGGGGGCCGCCGCAGGGCCCGATCCCAGCAGATAGACCGCCCGGCGCATGGATTCCTGCGGACTCTGCACGAGGCCGTTGGCCTGCACGATCAAGAGTGACCCCCGAAATCCTCTCTCCTTGAGCCGCTCCTCCAGCCGGCTCAGATAGCGGGCCGAAATTGGTCCGATGGTGGCGCTGACCACGGTGGTATTGAAGCGTTCGTACTCCCGCCATACGGGGAGAACCTCGTGGGAGGCCGTCACATAGAGGCCATCGGCCAGCTCCTTACAAAGGGCAGCCGCCTGCTCCTCGTGGGTGGCATTGATGTAGGAGTGGAGGAAACAGACCGCAATGGCCTCCACCCCGGCAGCCTTCATCTTGGTGACGGCCTCCCGTACCTCCTGCTCGTTAAGTGGGGTGGCAACCTCGCCGTTGGACAGAGTTCGCTCTTCGACTCCAAAACGAAGATACCTGGGGACCAGTGGTTTGTAAGGGGGAACAAAAATGTTGTACATGGAGGTTCGAATGTTCTTAAAACCCCGCCGGAGTTCTACCACGTCGCGAAAGTTTTTCGTGGTCACAATTCCGACCTTTGCGCCCTTGCCGGTCAGAAGGGCGTTGGTGGCGAGAGTGGTGCCGTGAACAATCAGGTCCACCTCACCGAGAAATGCTTCAGGCTTCTTCCCATATCCTTTGGCGGCGACCTCCAGGGAGTTCAGCATGCCGATGGAGGAATCGGCCGGAGTCGAAGGGGTCTTAAATGCCCGCAGGCTCCCCTGCGCGTCCATGATGAGACAGTCGGTAAATGTTCCCCCCACGTCGACGCAAGCTCTATACATCTGGATAGACTCCTTTTGCCGGGTCAATCATTAAAAACATATTCTGTACTCTCGCGGATTCTAGGAAATGCCCTCTCTCTGAACCCGCTTCCCCCTTCATGCCAGAGTGGTTAACCACCGGCTCGCAGAAGGCGAGTCTTTTCCTCGTCAATTGTCAAAGTTTCGGGATCGATCACTACCTTGTATATATCCTGGGCCGCCTCGATACTCACCACCTGACTGATGACGACATCTTCCAAGACTTTCTGCGGGTCGCGTTCCGTTGGATTCCCGACCCCGGCTCCTCCCCCCGCTTCCTTCCACACGGCATCCCCAGGTTGCACCTGATACAAGCGGTGACAATGAATCGGGATCTCCTGGCCATCCCGTAAAATCCAGCCTCGATTCGGAAACGTCGACCAGCCGCCCAGCGCCCCTGGAGCAAAGGTGGTTTCGCCTTGTCCCGCTCCGGTGTGGAACCCGGCTTCTCCGCCCTCGTTCAGGCCACCCCAGCGCAGCCCCGGGGCTCCTCTCCACTTGCCGGGTCCCCCGCTATCCGGCCGCATCTCCTGGCACAACATGCGCCACGGATAGCGAATCTCAATCTCTTCAATGTTCCCCCGGTTGAGTTCCCCAAGAGTGGCAAGGGTCGCGACGCCGTTCCAGCCGTCATAGCCCCGAACAGCTCCCCCTCCCCCCTCCACCTCGTAACCCGCCATTACGTAGAGCTGTCCCGTCCGCGGATTGTTCCCAAAAACGTAATGCCCGTACCGCCGCCCCCAGCAAGCAGCAGCCCGCTCTGGAAGCGCCGAGGAAAAAGCCATGACCAATGCTTCCAGCATGTTTCCGCCGACATTGACGGGCGCGCCTCCTGTCGGGGCCGGATAACGGGCGTTAACCACACTCCCCTCAGGAGCAATCACCGTGATGGGATTCATGGTACCCTCGTTGTGGTAGTCGGCCAGGGCCGGATCGCAAAACAGGATGGCGCCGGCGATTGCGTAGCAATAGGTCGTGAAATAGGTCGCGTTAATAAACCCCTTTTGCTGGGGATCGCTCTTGGAAAAATCGATCACCATCTCGTCGCCTTTGACCGTAACCTCGCAACGCACCCAGACGGGAACCCCCAATTTGACACCGTCGTCATCCGTGGCCGATTCTCCGTAATAGGTTCCATCCGGGATCCGGTGAATCGACTCGCGAACCGCTATCTCGGTCCTGCGGATCATTTCGTCAACACAGGCAAGGATCACATCTCGGCCGTATTTCTCTAAAAGCTCTCGCAGCCGGTTCTCACACACGTTCAATGCGCCCAGTTGGGCGTAGTTATCGACCCGAACTCCCTCCGGGAAGCGCACGTTGTTCAGGATCAGTTTGTAAATTGCCTCGCACTCCTGGCCTCTTTCAAACACTTTAGTCGGAGGGATCAGTATGCCTTCCGAATGAATGTCGTACGGGTTATGGAAGTAGGCTCCAGGATAGGCGGCCCCTGTATCCTCTTGGTGAGCCCGAGCCATAGTAAAGAAGAGAAGCTCGCCTCGGAAAAAGATGGGCTTGTAAAAAGCCCAGTCCGGAACGTGGTTGCAGTGCCCATGGTAAGGATCGTTCACCAAGAAAACATCTCCGGGATAGATTTTCTCTCCAAACTCTTCTTGAATGTAGCGGACCGAGAGCTTGCCCCCCACGAATTGCGCGGGAAGTCCCGTGGGAATGGCTAGCGTGCGGGCCTGATTATCCCAGATCCCCACAGATAGGTCGTGCATCTGGGAAATCAGGTAGTTTTGTCCCGTGCGCTCAACCAGATAGCGCATTTCACGGCAGATTCGCTGCAACCCGTGCCAGACGACAGTCAATGTGGTTTCGTCGACTCTTATCTGTTGGTTCATCTTCTTCCCCCACTGAGGTCTCTTTTCTATTTGCCAGGAACCGAACCTCCCCAGATCTCTCTCAGGAAGCCGCTCTTTTCTAAGTTCTCGACGAAGCCGTTGTCGTAGAGGTCCTCTGGCTTCTTCCTGATGTTTGTGCCCGCCTCCCGGGCGATCTGCACCGCCTCAACCACCGCGTTTGCAGGCACAATCATTCGCCGGTTGATGATCGTCTTGGAAAACGTATCATATGCGGATTGGAGAGCCTCTGGGTCATCGAGCTTATGGACCTGACCAATGGAGGCCTTGGCCTTGTCCGGGTTCTTTTCCACGAAGTAAACGGCTTCGGCCATCGCTGCGACAAATTTCTGCACGAGCCCAGGTCGCTCCTTCAAAGTCTTGAAGTTCGTGTGCAGGGAGCTATAAATGAACGGCATGCCCAGATCGTTTAGGTGGTAGATTAAATTGAAGCCATCCTTCTTTCCCTGGACGTCCAGAGGCGGCCCAACAGGGGTAGCTTGGATGATGTCCATCACCATCGCCTGATATTTCTCGGGCTGGCTGCCGCCGATGGAACGGATCTTCACCTCCTCCTCAGTCAAGTTGAACTTTTTCAGAAGCGCCTTTGACACCCGGTGATCCAAATCGCCCGTACGGGACACCCCGATGGTCTTACCCCTCAAATCCTCAACCTTCTTGATGTCCTTCCTGGCCAAGAGAACCCAGGGGAGTCCTACGTGCGGGGAGGCAACCAGCTTGGCATCCATTCCAGTGGCCATGCCGGGGATCGTGGCATCAGCAGCACAATACAGAAACTGGACCTGATCGGTGGACAGAGCCGGCAGCGCAATTGGAGGCCCGCGGAGAGCGACATGGTTGACCTTGATCCCGTATTTGTCAAACAGACCATTGTCCATGGCAGCGTAGAAGTGCACGAAGCCCCCGGTTGTCGCGCAGGTAGCTGCGCTCACCACCGCCGCTGCATCGCCCGGCTTGCTCAGGTAGGGATTGGCCTTGACTACAAGAGGCGTCACCAGGCTGCCGGTAACCACCATCAAAACAATCCCGAGTCCGATTAAGGAGCGGTTATTGAAGCCGCCTCGGCACCACAATTTCTTAGGGGAAACGGTTCGGTCCATCGTTCCTTCCTCCCTCTCCTATAATAGTAGGATAGCGAAAAAATGATAGGGATCTTCTTTGAGACCAAGCTGGCGAAAACTGAAAAAAATGCCCGCGCAACTGCTTAACAGCCTGCGTTCAACAACCGCCAACATCCTTCTAGAAAGGGAACTGATCTGTGGATCGCCTCGTTTTGGGATGAAATAGCTGGGATTCTGACGCAGGGTGAGCAAGGATCATACCATCTCAATAATAAGCGATGAGTAGTCCGGAAAAGCCTGGGCGGAATGATAACACACAAGGCAATGGATTGATTTATTAGAGATTCTGCTATTGGAAGAGGACGGACCTAATAAAAAAACTGGGGTATCATCGAGAGAATAGCAACTCGATCGTTTCCAATTTTTAAGAAACTTCTGCGGTCTCTTTCGTAGGTCTAAGAAAGTAGTGTCGCAAGAACACAGATCGTAGAAGATTTCCTCCCGAGTTAAGTCTCGGTAGCTGCACCTGAGTTCTACCTTGTGTTGACCGCACCGAATTAAGAGGGCTCTCCAGGGAAAGGAGTGAAGTTTGCTGCAGCTCGGTGAGGAGAGTGGTGAGCCTGGGACGAACTCAGTGAAGCGGCAGGTAAGGAATAGACTGAATCGCGTGGCTGTGTTAAAGAGGGTTTAAGAGGCCAACCCCGCAAGGGGAGCGCCCGAAAATCCCGTGCTGAGGGAGGGAGAATCTATGCCTATTATTACGATTACACGGGGGGCTTTTAGCGGCGGTCAGGCTTTGGCGGAGCGGGTGGCTGGCATTTTGGGCTACCGTTGCGTCAGCCGCGAGGTCCTTGTAGAAGCGAGTCAGCGTTACGGCATACCGGAAGCGAAGTTCACCGAAGTCCTGGAAACGGAGCCCCACTGGTGGGAGCGCTGGCTGGAGAGCATGCGGCTGTACCGCATCGTTCTGCAGGCCGTGATGTGCGAGGTGGCCCAAGAGGGCAACCTTGTCTACCATGGCCACGCAGGACATGAGCTCTTCCCTGGCATCCGCCATGTCTTAAAAGTTCATCTCACTGCTCCGATGGCATTTCGGGTCCAGCAGGTCTGCGCCCGTGAAGGGATGGCCGAACAAGCCGCGACCCAATACATCGAACAGGTGGATAAAGCCCGCTACCGCAGGCTGCAGGCAGTCTTCGGCGCCGATTGGCGCGACCCCAGCCGATACGATCTGGTGCTCAACATTGCTCAGATGACCCTGGAGACGGCGGCCGTTTTGGTGGTTGAAGCGGCGCGCCGTGAAGACTACCAGCCAACTCCGGACTCGGAGCGGGCCTTTCAGGATCTGACCGTGACCGCCAGGGTACAAGCCGCCCTCGTGGTCTCGCCAAAAACCCGCAATCTCCCCGTCACCGTCCGGGCCGAAAAGGGGAAGGTCTATCTTTCAGGTGTCCTCGCTCAATCGGATCTGGAGGAAACCATCGTTGAGCTAGCCAAAGGGGTTCCGGGAGTCTCAGAGGTGAAGGCGGAGTTTGAATCGCCTCCCATCGAGTATATGTATCCATGACTGTTTCTCATGCGGACGGTGAGCCAGTTCCACTGGTCAGGATAACGTCGGATGAGCTGCTCAAGATGGCGTACGATTTGCTGCGTGCTGTGGGTGATGTCTCGACTCAGGTCTCCGTTCCTGCTAAGAGGGATCTCAGGCTCGATGACGAGCTGCAACCCCCCCTGATAATTCCGCACCAAATACACCGGGATGATCGCCGCTCCTGAGCGGAGCGCCAAACTTACGGGTCCCCGCGGCGACGGCACCGGCTGGCCGAACAAGATGGTTTCGACTTTCCCTCTCTTCAAGTTGTCACCCAGGACAAAGACGATCTCGTTTTTTTTGAGGGCATCGAGAATTTTCCTCACGGCCAGACGCTTGGGGCGAGATGGAATGATGTGCTGGTGGAAGTAGGGGAGGTAGCGGTGGACGACGCTGGTTATTCTTTTTTCTTTAGGAATACGGAAGAGGGTGGAAAAGGGATATCCCTCCACGCCGAGGCGCGCGCCTACCAGAACGAAATTGCCGATATGAGCGCCTAGAGCAATGACGCCCTTTCCTTTGGCCAGGGCAGACTCCAGGTTCTCTAAACCTTCAATGGTCGCAACCTGCCGGACGTATTCGGGGTGGCCTAGTTGGAAGAAGCAATCCATCAGGTTTCTCACGAAGTGCTCCTGAACGCCTTTGGCTATACCCTTTTTGGTGGCGGGCGAGTATCTCTGGCCAAACGCGGCGTTGAGGTTTCTGATAATACGCCTCCGGGGTATCACAAAGCACACGAGGCCTTTAACTATGGGCGCGGATAGACGCTGGAATAGATCAAGGGGGAGGGTTTTTACTAGCTTTAAAAGGATAAGGAAGATACCTTCCAGAGATCGGTAAAGTAGCCATAACCGGACATTTTTGAGGCGCATCGTATGAGTGAAGGGACGCATTGTAAATTTGCTTTGAAATATAAACCATTTACGTATGAAATGTCAATGATTGATCTGATAGCATCGCTTCTAGTCAGGGGGCACCTTTTGGGGCTGAGCGGCGGTAGCAATGGGTTCTTTTGTTTGTGGTGAAGGCGCGGCTAAAGTCGATCCAACCTGGCGTCGTAGTCTATGAGGTCCAGACCCGCTTAGGGTCGTACTTTCTCACGACTGCCAGTTCCTCTGGGGAGGGCGAAGTTGTCTCCTCAAGGTCTTCCGAGATCCTGAGCAGCCAACCGGTCTCCCGTTGGATCTCCTCCACGGTCACCCCCGGATGTCGGGAGCTCAGAACCATCTGGCGGCTCGTTTCATCGAAGGAAAAGATCCCGAGGCTGGTAATGACCCGGTACGGGCCACCCCCGGGCAGATGATTGCGCGCGCGCCAGTTTCCACCCTCTCCATACCCCGGTGACGTGACAAAATGGACCCGGGGTGTGAAGCGACGCCTCTCATGGTTCATGATGATAATGCAGCGGCCTGCTAGGGTTGCGATGTCGGCGGCCCCACCGCTTCCGGGAAGCCGCACTTTCCTGCCGTTCTCCATGACCCAATGGGTATTGAGGTTGCCGAACCGGTCTACCTCAGCACCCCCGATAAAGCCGAGATCAATCTGACCGCGTTGAAGCAGGCCCATGACATCGAGGACCCCGCCGCAATAGAGAGAACGAGCCAGATTGGGCGGATCGCTTATCGTAAGGATAGACTCCAGCGCCGGCCAGTCACGGATCACGCCGTTTTCAAAGATCCCCACGGCATGGGGAGCGTGGAGTTCCTTGGCGACGGCAAAGCCTAAAAGGGGGAGGCGCATCCCGACGAAGACTTTTTCTCCCTCGCGAATCTCGCGCGCCGCGGCGACCACCATGAGTTCTCTGGCCGTGTAGTTCAAAGCTGGTCTCTAGAAATTGTAGCTTACAGAAGGGGAGAAGAGGTTGCCTTCGGGCGTAAGCTTCTTGAGGCGATCCGGGCCGAGGAGGGCGAGATAGCTCTCGTGATCTCTCACGCCCAGGATCCATTTTTCCAGCCAGCGCTCAAACCCATCCCGGGTGCGTGACTCCTTGTGGTAAGTGAAGTAGAAATCATCGTCCCTGCGCGCGTAACCCTGGGCCGGCGAAGGATGAGATCCGAAGGGCAGATGGATGACGCTGGAGACGAGAAAGCCAGGGATCACGGTTCGATTCGGATCGCTCAAGATGACTTCGTGCTCTACGATTTCCTCGCAGGTTAAGATAACTTTTTTTGCCGCAAAGGCTGCCTCCTGCACTACCCCCAGGTTCCCCCAGGCGTGAGCGTTTCCCTCCGGATCGGAACGCTGCACATGAAGAATCGCCACATCGGGAACCACGGCCCGCACCGCCAAAAGCTCCTCGTTGGAGAAAGGACACCGGACGGTCGAAAAATGCTCACCGCGAGTAAAGTCCGTTCCCCGGGCTGTCTTCGTCGGGAGAAAAGGCACTCCCAGCGCGGCTGCCTTAAGAGCCAGGCCGAGCGTAAAGTTGGAGTGCTCCTCGACTTCCAGGAAATGCGGGATGCCGTCCTCCATGGCCCGGCGAAAATTATGCCCCAACCCCGCCGCCACATTTCCTACCCAAGATGAGATGACTTTTTTGACACAGCCGGCGCCAATCAGTTGATCGAACTGCATGTCCGAAATCGGGGCGATCAGGTTGAGATCTTTTTTTTTCTGCCGAATGATTTCGTAGCCGGCCGCGAAAGGGATCAGGGATTCAAGCCCGCACCCCATAGCCACAGCCATGCCGTGGTCTATATCGCGAGCAATCGCATCCCGCAGGCTTCGTACTTTTTCCATTTGGATAGATGCGCCGATGGCGTTTACTTCGACTCTTCCGCCATCTTCTGAGCTGCCGACTTAACGGCCTCCACGATGTGGTGGTAGCCTGTGCAACGGCAGATCGTCCCCGCGATGCCCTCGCGTGCTGATCCCAACAGGCCTACTGGAGCGGGTGGAGCTTTCCCCCTTGCGCCAGACCTTCGATGGTGGTGATCTCGGCGCCATCGGCCTGGACGGCAAACATGAGACAGGAACGGACGGTCGCGCCGTCTACCAGCACCGTACAGCATCCGCAGATGCCGTGCTCGCAACCCACGTGAGTCCCGGTGAGGCCGAGGCTCTCGCGGAGAAAATCGGACAGCAACAGACGGGGCTCGACGGCGCGCTCGTACTCGACCCCGTTGACCCGCAACCGGATGGTAAGCGTCTCGCTCATTTTGCTCCGTTCTCCTTGGCCATGGACCAGGCATCCTCGAGCGCCCGGCGAACAAACACCTTGGCCATCTCCCGCCGGTAGGCCTCGCTGCCCTTGAGGTCGCCGATGGGTTCAACCTCGCCGGGAACCCTGGCAGCCGCTGCGTCGAGCACCTGTGCGCTTCCAATCTCCCCCACCAGGACCTCTTCGGCGCCGCGGATACGCAGCGCTGTCGCCCCGGCTCCCGAGACCGCGACACGCGCCGCCGCGCAGCGACCGTTTTCACTCAGCGTGACCTGAGCCGCAGCGGCGACGATGGCGAAGTCTCCGTGGCGGATACAGAGCTCTCGGAAACCGTAGCCCGATCGCGGCGGAGTCACCGGAAAGTTCACCTGAGTGAGGATTTCGTCTTCATCAATGCGGGTGGCCATAACGCCTTCGAAGAAATCGGCGGGTCCGACCGTCCGGGATTTTCCCTTTCCCTGAATCGTGAGCTCGGCCTCGAGAAGCGTAGCGACCAGGGCGAGCTCCGCAGTCGGATCGCCGTGAACCAGGCTGCCTCCGATCGTACCCCGGTTCCTTATCTGAGGGTGCCCGATCCATTTCACGGCCGCGGCAAGAAGCGGGCATTTTTGGGCGACTTCGGGAGTTTTTTCCAAGGACCTCTGGCGGGTGCGGGCGCCGATGCGCAGCCAGCCGTCTTGAGGTCGGATATAATCCAACTCTTTTACCGGGTTGATGTCCACCAGGACGGCGGGTTGCGCGAGTCGGAAATTCATCATCGGCACCAGGCTCTGCCCCCCGGCCAGAATTTTTGCTTCCCCTCCGTACTCCGCAAGGACCGAAACCGCTTTTTCGACACTCGCAACGCGGAGATACTTAAAGACAGGAGGCTTCATTTTCTCCTCCCGGCGTCTTTCGGCGCGCTGCTGCTCGTGCCGTCCTGGATGAGTTGCCAGATATCGTGAGGTTTGAGGGGGAGACGGTTGATGGCTGCCCCGAGGGGCTTCAAGGCGTCGGCGACGGCATTTGCGAGACACACGGGAACGCTCATGGTGCATGACTCGCCGCAGCCCTTCGACCCCATGACCGTCAAAGGAGATGGGGTCTCCACGTGGCCTATAATCAGCTCGGGCGCCTCAACCGCCGTCGGGCACATATAATCGACAAAGGAACCGGCCAGATACTGGCCGCTCTCGTCATAGGCCATCTCTTCATAAAAGGCCCCGCCCAGCCCATGCACGAAGCTTCCGTAAATTTGCCCCTCGACGATTTTTGGGTTGATGAGACTGCCGCAGTCGTGCACGGTGACGTATTTCTTAATCTCGACCTGTCCTGTTTCGGGATCGATTTCAACCCAAGCCAGGTCGGCAATGAAAGAATAGGTTGCCGAGGAGTCCACACGGTCGTCCGCGTCGGGCGGCGTGGAGCAGGGGAAGTTGTAGGTGTAGCTCGCATGGATTCCCGGCTCCATCCCCTCCGGGAGACCCCCCTGGTTCCAGTGCGCCAGCCCGGATACCCGACGGATCGAGAGCCTCCGCTCCGGCGCCCCTCTGACCTGAATGAAGCCGCCCACCAACTCCAGGTCGTCCAGGTCAACCTCTAACTGGTGGGCGGCAATTTTGAGAAGCTTCTCTTTCACCTTCCTCGCGGCCATCGCCACGGCGCTGGCTCCTACCGATGCGAACCGGCTGGAGTAGGTCCCGGTGGTGATGCTCCAGAACCTCGTGAAAGTGTCTATGCCTGAGATTACACGGACATCATCGGGGGAGATGGTGAGCTCGTCGGCGACGATCTGGGCGACGATGGTTTCGTGGCCCTGGCCCTCAGGGACGGTATTGATAATGACGCTCACCTGTCCGAGAGGATCCATCTTGACGACGGCGGTTTCGCCCGAACCGGACTTGGGGTTAAATTTTTTGCTAGACCGGAACTCCGGCGTGTAGGCCACCGTGATATACCCGATATTGGTCACCGAAGGGTCAACGACGGTAGCGAGGCCGATGCCGACAAGCCGGCCTTCTTTCCGCGCCTTCTCTTGCTCCTGGCGCAGTTTGGCGTAGTCAGCTTTCTGCAGCGCCATGTCCAGGCAAGCCACGTAGTCCCCGGCATCGTAGATGCCGCCGGTCGGCGTCGTGTACGGGAACTGGTCTGTTGGAATCAGGTTTTTTCTGCGAATCTCTGCCGGGTCCATGCCGAGCCGATCCGCCAGCAGGTCGATGATGCGCTCCATCTCGAAGTAGAGCTGCTGGCAGCCGTATCCCCGGTTGGGACCGGTGGGACACTTGTTGGTCATAACGACATAGGCATCCCAGGCCAGATTCTTGATGGTATAGGGGCCAAGCTGATTCCCCGTAGACCGATACATGCAGGCGGGCTCCGGGCTGCGCAAATAACCGCCGACATTGTCCATCTCCTTTTTCCGAATTCCCAGAATCGTGCCGTCTTTTTTGGCTGCGGCCTCGATATAGGTCACCCGGTCGGTACCGCTGGAGGAAGACATGAGGTGTTCCATTCGGTCCTCGATATATTTGACGGGAACACCGGTCTTCTTGGCAGCCAGAGCGGTCATGACCATCTGCGGAAACATGCTGGACTTGATGCCGAAGGCGCCCCCGATGTCTGGCGGCACGATGAAGCGCAGCCGGTTTTCTGTGATCCGCAGGGCCGCCACCGATACCGGATGCATGGTGAAGGGGCCCTGGAAGTTGGACCAGATGGTGATGATGTCTTCGATGGGCTCGTATTGGGCGATGACCGCAAAGGTCTCCATCGGAGTCGAGGAGTACTTGGGGAAGAAGAACTTCTCTCCCACGATCACATCGGCCTGGGCGAAGGCCGCGGCCGGGTCTCCGTAGTGAAGGTCCCGGTGGTTGATGATGTTGGTTCCCAGCTTGGGGTGAAGGATGGGAGCGCCTTCTTCCACGGCCTTCTCCACATCTACGACCGGGGGTAACGGTTCGTATTCTACGCGAATGGCTTGAAGGGCGTCTTCCGCCAGGTAGCGATCCTCGGCGACGACCACGGCGATTCCCTCTCCGACGTACCGGGCGCGGTCCACGGCGATGCAGTAATAATCGAGGGGCTCCTCCACGGCCTGCGGAAAGGGGCTGGACATCCGGCCTACGTCCTCGCCGGTGAGGACGCCGCGAACGCCGGGCATCTTCAGGGCCTCTGAAGCATCCACTGACTTGATGATGGCGTGGGCGTAAGGGCTGCGCAGGACCGCCGCGTGATACATCCCCGGTAGTTTCATATCGTCGAGAAACTGGCCCTTCCCGGTGAGAAGGCGCTTGTCCTCAGTACGGCGAATACTGCGGCCTACCCATTTTTTACCCGTTGGCGAAGCTGCGCGATCAGCCATAGATGATTCCTCAATCACTTGCGGTGCAGGCAAGGGGTAACATGTCCGCTGGTATCGAAGAGTGAAGCAGGGGCTCTAACACCCGTGTGCCTTCGGGGACGTTAGCAAATCTTCTACTCGAAAACAAACAATGGGGAAGTTCCGTCTGCGATTAGCCCGTTTACGAAGAGCTGGGGAAGCATATTTACAAGAGGGTTACCAGACGATTAGGTTAAAATCTATAACCTGCCGTATGGCAGTGAAATCATCGGCATCAGAAGTAATAAGATAAGCTCCTATTCTGCTAGCAGTCATGGCAATCAAAACATCAAAATGGATCTCTCTAGTTTTGTGGATGTCATAGCCTTTGGCTCTGGCCAACCTTCCGACGATCTTACCTGAATCCATCCACTCCCTCTCATTCGGGGCGATCATGCGCAAATTTCTCGAGAGGGAATCTACAAAACTCACCATCTCCCTTGATCTAGCCCCCCTCCACAACTCTGCCAAAACCACTGCACTACAGCGGACAACGAACTTGAGATCTAACAGTTCCTTCTCGAAGCGGCGGGATCTCGGGTTGTCAATGTAGACGGAGGTGTCAATAATAGCGGGTTTAGCTGTGGCTGAAGTCACCGGGTTTCGCCTTACCACTATAGCGCCTAATCAGCTTGCGGTGCTTTTCCATCTCCACCACAGCTTCCAAAGACATCTCGATCGTCTGGGTCCTGGTCTTAGCGCCCAAGACCTTCTGGGCTTTTCGCACCAGCCCATGATCTATTCGGAGCGATGTTAAGACCTTAGCCATATATTCCCCTCCTTAAGAAATTTATATACAAATTATAGTATTTGTATTACTCTGTCGAGGAAGAGAATTCCCCTGTTTCCGCAACCTCTCCAAAGCTGCCATGCCCTCATCCGCGAAGAGGGCCCGACCCAGTTCTGATGTCGCTCATTTTGGCAGGGAGTGAAAACGAGAGGGAAATTAGCTGCGTAAGAAACGAGGGCGAGCAAATCTGACCGAGATCGCGGACTGCAAAAATAAAGATGCACCCCTTTAAATTTGCATCCTGGGAAGACGAAGATGAATTTTCGGGCCACCCTCAGCGTAACGGATCTCGATCTTGAGCAAGGTTCGACTCCTTTATTAATCCGGTGCGTGGCCTTGCGCTATCCCTCTCTTTCCATCGGGACCTATGGGCGCCTCTTAAGACCCATCCTAACTTTTTTCCGCGAGATTCCTTCAGATTGGGTTGTAGGAGAAAACAGTTCAATCCTGGCGGCCAAAACTGGAGTGATTTTGTCAACAGTTTTTCTCTCGATGTTATGCAATTTACGCAAGTTTGACACGGCCCCACGGCTGTTCAGGAAAGATCGTCAAGATTGTAATTCCGCTGAAAAACCCCCTATTTATGAAAATTTGGGACATCGAAAATGATCAACCGTCTTGAGAAAATCAATTGTAGGGCATTTGCGAGCGAAAAATTTTTCGCCCATTCTTGGCAAAGGACTTTTTCAGCAGAATCAGATTGTTGGGTCTGACCCCGGAGATACTTCCCGTTTAGTACTACCTTAGCAAACCCCCGTATGTAAATGCGGGGATGGATCGGGTTCCGACGAAGTCGGACACGCAAAGCGTGCAACGGAAAAGCCACGGGCGTAAGCCCGTGGAAGTTTACATCCGGCGGAGAAGAATTCTCGTTATTTGTTTCTTTGGGAAGCCGCCGTAGCGCGCAAATTTCCCTGCTGGACTTTTTGGTGCTCTCCTCGCCCAACCCTTTTGGTCTTCCGCTGCTTCGCCCACCTCACCGCGACCTGGCGGGCATAGCCGGAGGATTTTCGTCTGGCACCCGCTGCCTTGGCGATATCCCCAACGGTGAAACGGCCGGGAAGCTGATCCAACACGGAATCCCAATGTGCTGGGGTGGTTCTTCCGGCCCTACCCCGCCTTCTTCCTGGTCGCCGTGGGCTCGTGTTCCTGCCCGCCAGGAGTCGATAGGCCCTTTGGTGCTTTATCAGATCATCCTTAACGGCGGCCAGTTCGGAAGTTCGCCGACCTATCTCCTTTTCCTCCAAAGGCGTTTCTCGTCCTCCTAACACCCCAGGGTTTAGAAAACAACTCGATTTTCTATGCCGTTAGGGCATCATGTATGACCTTTGCCTCGTCCAACACGAATACGGGGGTCAGGCGGCGGGGTGGGATAAGGAGTCGGGGGTCTTTTACGACGGGGAAGCCAACCATACGACCTGCTTGCGCGTACACGCGGGCAAGTAGACGCGGTGAGTCATGTCTGGCCGCTCTCGGATTCTCACCCCTTCGATACGGCCCTGCGGGCCTACCGAGGACAGGCGGTGGATCTCCAAGAAGCCACGAGCAAGCCTGGCAACCGTGTTGCCGGATACTGTCTGGTGATCAATCAGTGGCATCTGCCTTTATGGCCGGGGGAGACCTGTCTGCGTGTCCGCCCAGGCAGATGGACAGCGCTCCGAGGTCATGCCGTGGGTTACGTGAAAAGACCCCTTTAAATTTCCCAGACAAGCGCGGCGGCCCAAAAAGTCAAAAAGGTCTGCCTGACCCCCTGTCCACACATGCTGGCCCGACGAGTAAAGGAAAACTCCTTTACGGAGTAAAAAAAAGGGGCGCTCTGTTTGGCGCCCCCCGTATCATCGTTTGTCGGTGCTACCGACCGCATAATTTTTTCTATCGTCTTACTTGCGACCAATTCTCCCTATGAATTTTTTGACCCACTCTCGGGTCTCGGGAAACAAGAGACCAATGCTCAGCAACGTCAACAGAAATATGATGGCCCTGTCCAACACGTCCAGCTCGACCATAGTAATTACCCAGATATACAGCGCCGGGAGAACGAGTATTCCCGGCAATCGAACGATTATCCAAACAACGCTGAGGGATCGTAGCCAAAAAGTTCGGTTTTGTTTCGAACCATTGGGCGGACCCCCAGAAAAATCTCGCAATTTTTTCTGAGGTCTCGCCCCTCCCATAAGTTACTCCTATCTGGGAGGAGGAGACATACATATGGTTCCTTCCATATGTACATTCCTTTAGCGACGCAAAATTTGATCCCTGTACAGAGGTCCCGGCCGAGTCAGCAGTCTGGACTCGCGTCACAGCCCTAACTGCTACTCCCCAATTACCCTGGTCGGATATTGCCGATCGCTTTCCTGCCATAGGAATCATGATCGGATTATACTTGATCCCCCGGGCCAGTCAACCCATTGTTGCGCCCTCTCATCCTTTTTTTTCGTCACCTAAAATCCAGAAAGGACTCTCGGTACCTTTTCTGCCCTGTCTACTTACGGAGCCGCGTATTCGGTAAGAATATGACACCATCCCGGCAGACCCCTCGGATGATGCAGGTGACGGAGGCGGCATTTCACGCCATGGCGAGCCTGAATGAACGGGCCACCGACCCCAAGAGCCACACCTTCGTCAGGACTTCTTATACAAACACCTCTTGCCCTGTCACCTGCAAAATCCTATGGTACACCCCAGTTACCATCGCGAAAAAAC
>JACPSF010000076.1 GCA_016193385.1 Deltaproteobacteria bacterium | reverse complement strand
TGCAAGACCTGTCCCCGAAATCTTGTATTCGGCTGCACTTCGACCTGGCAACCAGCGCGTCGGAGGAGCAACTTGCAACACTCGTTCGCCTGACGGAACGCTACTGTGTCGTCTATCAGACTCTTCGCCGATTGCCGGAGGTAAGCGTTTCGCGCCGCATCGCGCCGTCCAATTCCTGAATCGGAACCAAGATATAACCACATAGCCGCATGCGGATCCCCCGTGGTCGAGCGTCGCGGGCGTTCACTTCGCGGGCTTGATGTTCTGATTCACGTGGAACAGGTTCGTCGGGTCGTACCGCTTCTTCACCTTCGCCAGACGATCGTAGTTCTTTCCATACGTCGCCCGAATACGATCTTCTCCCTCGTCCATCATGAAATTCACATACGCGCCGCCGGCGGAATACGGATGCAGCGCGGTCCAGTAGTCCTTCGCCCACGCGCTGATCTGCTCCTTGTTCGCCGGGTTCGGATCGACACCGACCATCACGGAAGCCCAGACCGCGTCGCGGTAGCACCACGGCGTCGCGCTGTTCCTGACGCGGCTCGCCGCGCCATTGATTGGGTACAAGTGCATCGTCGATTGCATTGTCGGCAGTTTCGCAGCGTGCTCCAAGTGCAGCGCGATGGCCTCGTCGCTGAGCTCGCGCACGAAGTCGGCTTTCCAGTACCACTGGTGACCGGGCGGGTAGAGACCGTCGAACATACTTTGGAGGGCCGGGTGTGGAATCGGGCCCACTATGTCGAGCGCCGGGGTCTTGCAGATGCTCGGGAAACGGCGGCCCCGGTGGGACCGTGAGGAAGGCGAAGAACCCGGTCAGCGCGTTGGGTGCCTTGGTGATGAGGCCGCGGTACCAGCGCATGACCTCGGCCGCATCTTCGAGTGGCCACAACATCGGCCCCGCGTAGTTGGTGTGAATCGGGTGCGCCTTGAATAGAAACGACGTCACGACGCCGAAGTTGCCACCGCCCCCGCGCACGGCCCAGAAAAGATCGGCGTGCTCTTTGGCGCTCGCTGTGACGAACCGGCCGTTGGCCAGCACCATGTCGGCGGCGAGCAGGTTGTCGATTGTCAGACCGCACTGGCGCGTCAGGTGACCGAGCCCGCCGCCAAGCGTGAGGCCGCCGACGCCGGTCGTCGAGATGATGCCGGCCGGCACGGCCAGACCGAACACGTGCGCCGCGTGATCCACATCACCCCACAACGCGCCGCCACCGGCCAGGACCGTCCGCTTCTTCGGATCCACGCGGACGTACCGCATCGGCGAAAGATCGATCACCAGGCCGTCGTCACACACTCCCAGGCCGCCGGCGTTGTGACCGCCCCCGCGGATCGCCACCGGCAGCTTCTGCTCACGGCCGAAGTTGACGGCCGTGATGACATCGGCGACGTCGGCGCAACGCGCCACTAGGCGCGGCCGCCGGCTGATCATCGCGTTGTAGACCTTGCGAGCCTCGTCGTAACGCTGGTCGCCCGGCGCGATGAGTTCTCCGCGCAGGCTGGCCTTGAATGCGGCAACGGTGGTTTCACTGAGCATCGTGCCTCCAATCAGTGGTTGGTTGAAAAACGAGAAACTATAGATCAGCGCTCGCCGGTTTGGCGAGCGTGACCCGCACTGTGCCGGCCGGTGGCTGGCGACCGGCGCAACGTGAATGATAAGAATTCCCTTTGAGACTGAACCGCAGAGAATCCACGAACTTCCTCCGCAGCGGCGGGCCAGCCCGCCTTCGACTGTCCCCCGGCGCTGGCCAGAGACAACAGACTGAGCCCAAGCGCCAATTTTGGGGCAGAGAGTATCCGATAAGGTGGCCTTGTGTCAACCTGCCTGTGGGCCGGTTTTTAGGTCGGGATGGACATTTGTCCCCGGTTACGGTAAGGGGGCTTTTAGGTGTGACCCGGCGGCTCACGCTCTACACGAGACAGGGCTGCTGCCTCTGCGAGGAGATGAAAGAAGTGATTCGGTGGCTCGGCCGGCGAGCTTGCTCTGGAGCTTGAAGAGATCGATGTGGATAGGGAGCCGAGGCTTAAGGAAGAATTCGGCAGTGAAGTGCCCGTTCTCTTCATCGATGGCCGCAAGGCCTTCAAGTATAGGGTGACGGTTAGGGAACTGAGAAACAAGTTGTGCCGCTAGTCTTCCTCTTCCTGCCTTCGTCTCGGCCGGTCGACCTGCCTGAGGATCTTTTTGCGCAGGCGCACGGATTGGGGCGTCACTTCTATTAGCTCATCGTCGGCGACCCACTCGATCCCTTCTTCCAGTCCCATCTCCCGGTGCGGGGTGATCAGGATGTTCTCGTCGCGACCGGCGGCACGGATATTGGTGAGTTTCTTCTCGCGACAGATGTTGACGTTGAGATCATTGTTACGCGAATACTCCCCCACGATCATGCCTTCGTACACGCGCGTTCCCGGGGCGATGAAAAGGATACCCCGCTCCTGGAGGTGAAAGACGGCGTAGGGCGTTGCCGTGCCTTCACGGTCCGAAACCATAGCCCCGTTGATTCGGGCCTGAATCGCGCCGTGCCAGGGCGCCCAGCCGTTGAATAGCGCGTTCATAATGCCTGTGCCGCGCGTGTCCGTAAGGAAGCGGGAGCGAAACCCGATCAAGCCTCTGGACGGCACGGAAAATTCCAACCGCACGCGGCTCGAGCCGGCATGCACCATTTTGGTCATCTTGCCGCACCTAACCCCGAGGAGCTGGGTCACCACGCCGATAAAATCCTGCGGGATATCGATCACCAGCAATTCCACCGGCTCATGGAGGGTGGCGTTGATTTCCCGTGTGACCACGGTCGGCTTTGATGCCTGCAACTCGTACCCTTCTCGGCGCATGGTCTCGATCAGAATCGCCAGCTGGAATTCGCCTCGGCCGGTTACTTGAAAAGCGTCCGGCTGATCGGTTTCTTCCACGCGGAAACTGATATTCTTACGCTGTTCGTAGGCCAGCCTTTCGCGCAACTTTCGGGAAGTAACGAATTCTCCTTCGCGGCCGGCCCAAGGCGAATTGTTGGCGCTGAAGATCATTGCGATGGTGGGCTCGTCCACGCGGAGCGCGGGAAGGGGTTGAGGGCGCTCGCGGTCGGCGATGGTGTCACCGATGCCGATGTCTTCAATGCCGGCCACCGCCACGATGTCTCCCGCGGTGGCGGACTCCAATTCCACCCGTTTGAGCCCCCGCCATCCGTAGATCTCGGTGATTTTCACCGCCTGCTGCGCGCCGTCGACGCGGCACAGGGTGTAGGGGCCGCAAATAAGGGTCCCGCTTTTAACCCGCCCGATCGCCAAGCGTCCGACGTAATCATCATAGTCCAGATTATTGGCCTGGAATTGCGTGGGTGCCGCTGGATTGACCAGCGGTCCCGGCAGCCGCCGGACGATGAGGTCAAAGAGGGGTTGAAGGTTTTCAGAAGGTTGTCTCAGGTCGCACGTGGCGATGCCGGCCCGGGCATCGGTATAGACCACCGGAAAATCCAGTTGGTCTTCCGTCGCATCGAGATCAATGAACAAATCGTAAATTTCGTCTAGCACCTCGGCCGCGCGGGCATCGGGGCGGTCGATTTTGTTGATGCAGAGGAGAGGAGGAAGCTCGGCCTCCAGGGCCTTCTTTAAGACAAAACGCGTTTGGGGCAGCGGCCCTTCCGAGGCGTCGACCAGGAGCATCACTCCGTCGACCAGTGCCAGAGTACGTTCCACTTCGCCACCGAAGTCGGCATGTCCGGGCGTATCGACAATGTTAATTTTAACTCCTCCGTAGTGAACCGTGGTATTCTTCGCTAAGATAGTGATCCCTCGCTCCCGTTCAAGATCCAAAGAATCCATCACGCGTTCCATCACCCGTTCGTTGGCGCGGAAGATACCGGTTTGGTGCAACATGGCGTCCACTAAAGTCGTCTTCCCGTGGTCCACGTGCGCGATGATGGCGACGTTGCGGATATCGTCCCGGCGCCTATTGGTGCTTGGCGTCATCACTTCTTTATTAAGGACGCCGGCTGTTTTGTCAAGCAAGCGATGGGTTTCCTTGCGAAGACTGGTCTCCTGGAGTATTTTGATTGGGGACATGGGCCGTTTAAAAACTTATCTCTGGCGCTATTGGCGACGTTACCTCCTGGGCGCGATCTGTCTTTTCGCGACGGCGACCCTGGTGATGTGGATCCCGTGGTGGATCCGGGCGGCCGTGAGGATCATCGAGCGCGGAGGCGCCGTCGGGGACGTTACCTTCTATGCCTTGATCATCATCGCGGCGGCGGTGGCTCAAGGGATCGTTCGAACCTTTTCCCGTGCTCTTATTTTCAACGCGGGCCGGGACATCGAATACGATCTCAGGAGCGATCTCTTTGCCCATCTACAAAAGCTCCCCATCGCCTTCTATCACTCGCAGCGCACCGGAGACCTGATGTCCCGCGTCATTAACGACATCTCCGCAGTGCGCATGCTTTTGGGACCTGGGTTCCTGAATCTCGTCAACGCCCCCCTGTATTATCTCTACGCGCTCGTTCTGATGTTTTCGATGGATGTCCGGATGACCTTGGCGGCTCTTGTTCCATTCCCTCTTTTGATCTGGGCCGTGCGGAATTTTCGCGGGAGGATCCTCAATGCGTCGCTCAAAGTGCAGCAGCAGATGGCTGAGCTGAGCAATCATGTTCAGGAAAATCTTAGCGGGATGCACGTGGTCAAAGCCTATACCCAGGAGGAGAACCAGATCCACCAGTTTGTCGGGCTCAACGAGGACTTTCAGCAAAAGAATCTGGAGCTGGCGAGGCTGCGCGGCCTGATCGGCCCTTTCATGCAAGGAGTCAGCGGCCTCACGGTTTTCATCGTCATCTGGTACGGCGGGATCCGGGTCATTCGTGGGGACTTGATGGTCGCGGATATGGTGGCCTTTATCGCTTATCTCAATATCCTGGCATGGCCCACAGCCGCCTTCGGCTGGATGATTGCCCTCGTCGAGAGAGGCCGCGCGGCGATGGAACGCCTCGAAGAGATATTCAAGGTGGAGCCGGAGATTGCCAGTCCGCCCGTTCCTCAACCGCTCGGAGATTCCGGGGAAGGCCTCGAGTTCCGCGGCGTCTGGTTTGCCTACGAACATAGGACGAATGGCCAGGCCGTTCTCAAGGACATTAATTTTACCTTGCCCCGCGGTCGTTCCCTGGCGATCGTAGGCCGGACCGGAGCCGGAAAAAGCACTCTGGTTCAACTCCTTCCCAGACTCTACGATGCCACTTCAGGAGAGATTCGAATCGGGGGAAGGGATATCCGTACGCTCTCCCTGTCCGAGCTTCGAAAGAGCCTGGGCTATGTATCCCAGGATCCTTTTCTTTTTTCGACCTCGCTCAGGCGCAACCTCGCCTTCGGGAGGGACAGCGCCTCAGGCGAGGAGATCGAAAATGCGGTCCGGGTTGCCCGGCTGGATCGGGATTTGGATAATTTTCCCCAAGGGCTGGATACGATCGTCGGAGAGCGGGGGATTACCCTGTCCGGGGGACAGAAACAGCGAGCGACCTTGGCCCGTGCCCTGCTTTTGAAAAGCCCGATCGTTATCCTGGATGACTGCCTTTCCAGCGTGGATGCCCAGACGGAAGACGAGATTCTCAACGGACTTCGGTCTGTTCTCAAAGAGAAAACCTGCGTGATCATCTCTCACAGGATCTCTGCGGTAAAAGAGGCGGATGAGATCTTGGTCTTGGAAGAAGGGAAGATCATCGAACGGGGAAACCACCAGGAGCTTCTTCTCCGGGGCGGCTTCTATGCGGAACTATTTCGCCAGCAGCAACTGGCCGAGGAGTTAGAACAAATTTAGCACTGAGTAGGCAGAAGGCAGTAGTAAAACATGGCGGCGGCAAGTCACGAAGAAGAGATATTCGGCAAGGCTTACGATCTCAAGCTCATCAAGAGGCTCTGGCGGTTCATGCTTCCCTACAAGAAGCTCTTTTGGCTCTCCATGCTCCTGCTGCCGCTGCTGCAGCTCTTTGGCCTGGCGCAGCCCTATATCATGAAAGTGGCCATCGACGGCTACATCGCCAGTGGAAACCTTTGGGGTCTTCAGGGTATGGGGCTGCTCTTTCTCCTCGCGATTGCGGGGGAGGCGACGACCTTTTACTTTCAGTATTACCTTACCATGCTGGTGGCACAGAAATGCCTCGCCGATTTGCGAGTGGAGGTATTTTCACACGTGCAAAAGCTCCCCATGAGCTATTTTGACCGCAATCCCGTAGGCCGCCTGGTGACCCGGATGACCACGGACGTGGATGTCCTCCAGGAAATGTTTGCTGCCGGGGTGATGACCCTGGTTTCGGACTTCATCATGCTGGGTTGGATCGTTGTGATCATGTTCTACCTGCATGTCCAGTTAGCCCTGGTTTCCTTGGCGCTGATCCCGCCCATGGCGCTGGCCATCAACTTCTTTCGCGTGAGGGCGCGCCAGACCTATCGGGTGATTCGCGAGCGGATCGCGCGCATCAACGCCTATCTGGCAGAGGCGATTTCGGGGATGTCTGTCATACAGCTTTTTGTCCGGGAAGAGAAAAGCTACCGGGAGTTCGACGAACTCAACGCGGCGCACCGGGATGCGAACCATTGGTCGAACATCTATGAAGCGGCCCTTTTTTCTATGGTGGAGGCCGCCGGTTCCGTGAGCGTGGCGCTTTTGCTTTGGTACGGTGGCGGCGAGGTGCTGCATGGCGTGATCGGCATCGGGACCTTGGTAGCTTTCAAAGAATACATCAACCGTTTCTTCGTCCCTCTGCGCGATTTCAGCCAGAAATATACGGTCATGCAGTCGGCCATGTCGTCGGCCGAGCGGATCTTCCATCTCCTCGACACGCCGGTCTCCATCTCCAGCCCTCCGAGACCAGCGATCCCCAAGCCTTTTCGGGGCGAGGTGGTCTTTAACGATGTTTGGTATAGCTACAAAGCGAACGAACCGGTTCTGAAAGGCGTTTCGTTCCGCATAGAGCCCGGCGAGAAAGTCGCGGTCGTGGGAGCGACAGGGTCCGGGAAAACGACTACGATCAAGCTGCTCAGCCGGTTTTATGACATTCAACGAGGCTCGATCCGTGTCAGCGGGATTGATGTCCGGGACTGGGACCTCAAAGAGTTGAGAAAACACATTGGCGTTGTGCTGCAGGACGTCTTTCTCTTTTCGGGAGATGTCCGGACTAATCTCTGCTTGGGAGAACCATCGATCCCATTAGAGCGGATTGAGAGGGCCGCGCGCTACGCGAACGCCGAGTCCTTCATCCGCCGTCTCCCCGGAGGCTTCGAGGGAGAGGTAAGAGAGCGGGCCAGTAACTTCTCGGCGGGCCAGCGCCAGCTGTTGGCTCTGGCCAGGGTTTTGGTCTTTCAGCCCGAGATACTGGTTTTGGACGAGGCGACCTCGAGCGTGGACACAGAGACGGAGCTGCTCATCCAGGATGCGTTGGAGAAGATTATGCGCGAGCGCACCTGCCTGGTCATCGCCCACCGCCTCTCCACGATCCGCAACGCCGACCGGATCATCGTGCTGCACCGGGGCGAGGTCCGGGAAATAGGTTCTCACTTGGAGCTGATGCGCCGGCGAGGCATCTACTACCGTCTCTACCAGCTTCAGTACGAGCAGGAGGAATTGAGGTTGAGAATGCCGGAGGCCGGGCTGAAGGTCCAAGATTGATATTTCTTCACTCACTTTTCTTTCATCCTTGCGCGGTTATAACATCTTGTGGGGAGTGAGCCCCGAATGCGGTCCGAATCTCGAATGGAAAAAAGTTTTCACAATGACAGTAACGGATGGTATGACGCTTCGTTCATTCGGAGGGCAAAAGGGTAAACCCTTCCTTGTAGGCAGCCTGACGCAAGCGGGCGTCGAAGGAAACAAGGTGCATATCCGCGGTTTGCCTTTGGCACCATTGTAAAGCAGCAGCCAACTGGAAGGAGTCAGCCGCCCTGAGAGGATGAACTGCCAGCAACCGTTCTGCTATTCCACGTAAGGTTTCGGTCGCCTGGATCTCAAGCCAGCTTTTAACTAGCACCCACAACACATGGCGGGCCTGCTTTTCCCCTGCCACACTTAGTCCTCCTTCGCGAACTTGTCGCATGAGGGCCGAGACGCACTCGGTCCGCGTCGCCCACCAGACAACTATGGATGGATCCTTGACGAGTATCGACTTTACTGCTCCAGAACCTGGCTTGTTAACGCATAGCGAGACGATCGCTGAGGTGTCCCAGAACTTCACCAACTCCCCTCCCTTTCCTGCAACACGGCTTTTACCGTCAGGCCCTTGGGGTCCTTCGGTCTTGGCAGATGCCAGAAGCCTTTAGGCAGCTTTCCGGAGCCCAGCCTGATTAGCCCCTGTTTCTCCATTTCAATTAGGTGCTCAGGAAAAGTTTGATGGTTTACAGCGGGCGCGAGCTTAGCGATAGGTCGCCCACGCTCGGTCACCAGAACTTCTTCCCCTGCCTTTACTTGCCTCAAATATTCACTGAGTGATGCCTTGAGTTTGGACACGGTTGCTGTCTTCATAGAAGAACCCTTTCTAGCCCAATTGATATGACTATTATGGTCAACTCAAAAGACCTTGTCAATGTGCCCGATCTGTTGACATAAGACCACGCTATCGGATACTCTCTCGCCAAAACTAAAAGCCCTGTCGACAGGCGAACGTTGGGGGAATTCTTGAGTTCTCGGTGGCTGAACCTCAAAACAAATTCCTATCATTAATTTTGTTTTTCGCGTTTCTGCACTCAGCCTTCCTTCTTTCCGGTTGCTCTCCTTTCTATGTCATGCGCGCTGCCTATGAAGAGGGAAGAATTCTCTGGAGGCGCCAGCCGATCGAGGAGCTTCTGCAGGGTCCCGATTTGGCGCCCGAGACTCGCGAGAAGCTGGAGCTTGTACTGGCCGTGCGCAATTATGCCCGGGACACTCTAAGATTCAGGGTCGGTGGAAGCTACGCAAGCTATTCCTATGTGGATCGGGACGTTCTTTCCTACGTGTTGATGGCGGTGCCCAAGACTTCCCTCCGTCCGTACACATGGTGGTTTCTTTTTGTCGGCCGGGTTCCCTACAAGGGCTTCTTCTCCGAAGAGGCGGCCAAGGCCGAGGCCGAGAGCTTCGAGGCGGAGGGTTACGATGTCTATGTCCGGACGACGCCGGCCTTCAGTACCCTCGGCTGGTTTGATGATCCGCTCCTGGCCCACCTTCTCAGGTACGACGAGGTTACTTTGGCTCAAATCATCTTTCACGAACTATTTCACAACACCTTGTTCTTGAGCGGGGGATTGGATTTCAACGAGAGCGTGGCCAACTTTGTCGGCAACCGGGCCGCGATACTCTTTTTTCGGGATCGCTACGGCGAGGATAGCCCTGTGTTTCGAAGGGCGCAACAGGCCTGGCGGGAGGAAATCGAGTTCTCCCGCTTTATTGTCCAGGTGGGCCAGTCGCTTCAAGAGTTATATGCGGCGGACCTGGCGCCCGACGAAAAGTTGCGTCTAAGAGAGGAAATTTTCCTAAAGAGCAAGCAGGATTGGGCCAAACGGATTGCCGACCGCCCCTCACATCGCTTTCGGGGCTACTCCCAACAAAAAGTCAACAACGCGGTGATTGCTCACTACCTTCTTTATTTGAGAGAACTCGATCTCTTCGAATCTTTCTATGAGGTTCGCGGCAGGGATCTGGCGGATACGGTCGCCTTGATAGAAAAATCCGTGCGCTACCATCGCGATCCCTTCGAAGCGGTGCGCCAGCTCCTGGCCTCCCCCGGCCATTGACAAAGTTGGGCCTCGGGGTACGATATAATTATGAAGATGCGAATCCCGATACGGAAGGGCGATAAGGAGGAGCAAAAGTGAATATGCTTCGCACCACTATTCTATTGGCGGTCCTGACTGCGCTGCTCGTCTGGGCCGGGGATATGATCGGCGGAAGCCAGGGCGCGGTGGTTGCCTTGATCTTCGCGGGCGCGATGAACTTCTTCAGTTACTGGTTCAGTGACCGGATCGTCATCGCGATGTACAGGGGCGAGGAGGTTGGCCCGAGCGGCGACCCCGAGCTTTATGGCATCGTTCAAGATCTGACGCAAAGGGCAGGTTTGCCTATGCCGCGGGTATACACGCTTCCCCAAGAAGCCCCCAATGCCTTTGCCACCGGGCGCAATCCGGAGCATGCAGCCGTGGCGGTGACTCAGGGGATTCGGCGCATCCTGACACCCGGGGAGCTGCGCGGGGTGCTCGGCCACGAGCTATCGCACGTCCGAAACCGCGATATTCTGGTTAGCACGGTTGCGGCCACCCTCGCGGGAGCGATCAGCTATCTCGCGTGGATGGCGCAGTGGGCGATGATCTTTGGTGGGGGTCGGGACCGCGAGGAACGGGGGAGCGGAAATATCATCGGCTTGCTGGTGATGATGATTGTGGCTCCCCTCGCCGCCACCCTCATACAGATGGCGGTCTCGCGCTCCCGAGAATACGGCGCCGATGCCGGCGGGGCGAAGGTCACCGGCGACCCGCTGGCTCTCGCCAGCGCGCTGCGCAAACTCCAGATGGCGTCGGAGCGGATACCCCTGGAAGTCAACCAGGCGACGGCACAGGCGACCGCCCATATGTTCATCGTCAATCC
The DNA here is from genome assembly GCA_016193385.1 of Deltaproteobacteria bacterium. The sequence goes on along the minus strand of JACPSF010000076.1, from coordinate 4,483 downwards.
GCTGACCGGAGGTGGCCTTCTGACTCTTTTCAGCACGCATCCCCCCCTCGAAGAGCGCATCGCCCGATTGGAAGCCATGGCCCGGAGTTTTGGCGTCGCCGCTGTGTGATCGCGGGGAAGGTAGGCCTACACCGCGAGAACTGCTTAGCAGGTTGCTGAAAAAGCCTCCGTTCACCCTTCGACACGCTCAGGGCGAACGGAGCAAGTGTTGAAAACATAGACGAATTTCCGTTCATGCTGAGGCTCTCGAAGCATAAAAATCACTTTTTCCGCAGCCTGTTAGCCCTGCGCGATGGATGCTTTAAATCTGCGGATGGCGTCAATGTGAGCCGAGGGAGAGACGAGACCGGCTTTCATCGTGTTGACCGAAATGTGAGTGGCGCCCAACTCTTTCCATTTTGCCACGACCTTCACCCAATCTTCGGGAGAGCTGTCGGCGAATAGGACCCGCCCCTCGATTCCTATGGCTGCGGGGTCGCGCCCCGCTTCATGCGCATAAGACCGTATCCCTTCGATCATCGAGCGGCATTTCTCGTCGGGCTGGACCAGGGGAAACCAGCCATCGCCCTGGCGCGCGATCCTTCCGAGCACGGCTTCGGCGCCGCCTCCCAGCCAGATGGGGATCGGTTTCTGGATCGGGAGGGGATTTAGACCCGCTTCGGTTATCTTGTGCCATTTACCCTGGTAGGTCACCAGCTCCTGAGTCCAAAGCCGGCGCAGCACCTCGATTTGCTCCTCTGACCGGCGTCCTCTGTTTTTGAAATTTTCCCCGAGGGCCTCGTATTCGACGTCGTTCCACCCGATGCCGATGCCCAGGCGTAACCTTCCGCCGCTCAGCACGTCCAACGCCGCCGCCTGCTTGGCGACCAAGACGGTTTGGCGCTGTGGAAGAATGAGGACTCCAGTGGTCAATTGAATCCTCTTGGTGAGGCCTGCCAGGTAACCGAACAGGACGAAAGGCTCGTGGAACATGTCCTTGTGGGTGTAGGGAGGGCGCCAGCCGGGGCGGCGCGCAGGGTTGGCGCCCAAAACATGGTCATAGGCTACGAGGTGATCATAGCCGATCTCCTCGGCAGCCTGGGCGTAATCCCGTACGGCGATCGGATCAGCTCCGATCTCAGTCTGCGGAAAGATCACTCCAAAGCGCATAAGCCGGTTTCCGTTTAGCCCGGCACTACCAGGGGCGAGAAGATTTTTTCTTCCAGCCAGGAGGAGAGTTCAGCCAGGCTGCGCGGGCTGATCTCGTGGCCGATATCGTACTCCCGGTAGGTGACGGGCACGCGCAGTTGGCGCAAAGTTTCGATGGATTCTCTGGCCCGGCTCACTCCGATTAGCTCATCACGCGAGCCGTGCTGAACAAGCGTCGGAGGATAGCTGTCCGCCCCCGGCCGCGTGAAGCGTTCGGCCAACTCATGCGGGAGCCAGGAGCTCAGCACGACGGCGGCGGAAAAGCGCTGAGGTTCCTGAAGCACGAGGCTATGGGCCATGACACCGCCCTGGCTGAAGCCCACGACGATGAGCTTGCGGGGGTCGATCGGGTAACGGGCCAACGCCAGGTCAAGAAAAGCCCTTAATTGCTCGGTTGCGGCGAGTATGGCTGACACGTTGGGTGGGTCGCCCAAGGAGAGCGGGAACCAGCCGTATCCCACCACCCCCGGCCCGATAGGAGTTTCGAGCGGGGCTTGAGGGCAGAGGGTTAGGAAGCGGCCGCCACAGAGATAGGGCGCGAGGCCCAAGAGGTCCAGGCCGTTCGCCCCCCATCCGTGAAGCGCGACGATCGCAGGATGCGGGCCTTCCCCGCGCGGCTCATATACGGCGTGGATCAATTGCATCGCTCCTTACGCTTCCTACCTTTCAGCGGCTCCGCATGGGTAGTCATCCGCCAATAGGGTTCTTCTACCTCATGCGGATGCACCGTGCAAACCGCAGTGCCGCGAACATCCGCCCTCGCCGGATCCGTCTAATCTTGTATCTCCTCAAGGCCGCTCAAACCGAGCTTGATCGGGACCACGACCGCAAAGACGGTGAGCAGAGCGACGCCGGCAAGGGAAGGGGCGAGGACCCAGCTTCCTGCGCTGGCGCTGCCGGGGTTCAACCCTTCCATGGCGAGCAGGTAGACCGGCCAGGCCTCGATCATGACCGTGGCGCCGATGAAGGCGACGCTGAAGATCATACAGACGGCTCCGCCGAAGCTGGTCGGGATCTCCGCGACGTGATCGTAGTGAAACTTCGGGTAGAGCGCGCCCACCCCTACGCCGATCGCTGTGATCCCGAAGGTCATAAAAAAGACGGTGATCAGGGACAGCGTCATCATCCACGAAGGGACGCGCAGGAGGGTATTGCTGAAAAAGACGAGGAGTTCGCCGAGCACGAGCAGGGGTATGAGGTTGAGCCAGAATTTGCTCCATAGGAGCGATTTGAGCGCGATCGGAGAGGTCTGGAGTACCCAGAAGGCTCTGCCTTCCAGGCTGACCGCTGGAAAAGCAAACCTCATGGCCACGGCGCTCAGGACAAATCCAGCCAAGGCCACGTTGGTAAAGGAGATCACGGTCCTCAGCGTTGCGCTGGGAATGGGAGAGCGGTCGAGCGGAAGGACTTTGAAGTTATAAAGATAGACCACCACGAGGGCGAGCAGGAGGAAAAGCTGCGACCACTGCGTCGCGTCACGCAGGAAACTCTTGATGTCCTTGGTCATGATCGCCTTTGTGATCTGCGGAAACGGATGGGTTAGCCAGTGGATGATGCGGTCGAGTAGATCGCTGTGCCGGCGGCCTTGCCTCGCCTCTTGGGCTTTGGACCAGCCAGAGAGATAGACGGCCGCGGAAATCCACGAGGCCGCAAGCGGCAGGAACAGGGCATAGCTCGACAGCAAGGCGAAAAAGAACCAGCGGTTCACCGGCCTGGCGAAGAGGATAGAGGCAAAAATTTCCACCGACCAACTGCTCGGGAGAAAAGGCGAGGATGGGGTTTCCATCGCCGAAAGAAACTCTAGAAAATGGCCGAAAGTCTCAGGCTCGACCAGGCGCTCCGGTTGCGAGAAGCGAAAAAGGAAGTACAGGACGACGAAGGCGAACAGCCCGATAAAGAACAGGATGTCGCGAATTCTCTTGGCAGGAAGCAAATAGACCAGGAGATGGGTGATCAGCACCCCGAGCGCGGCAGGGATGATCAGAAAGAGGGGAAGGATGAGGAGCGTCCAGAGATAGAACAGCGCGCCGCCGCGGAAGACTGCTCCGTAGGCGGCGAAGATCGGGAAGCTGAAGAACAACACCATCCAGGAGGAGTTAACCGTAGTCGTGATGAGCCGGGCGTAGAAAAAGGATGAAGTCGGGATCGGCGTGGAGCGGACGAGGTCGAGGTCCCGGGCGAGGAAAAAGGTCGAAAGCGAGGTGATCAGGTTGCTGAAGAGGAGCATGGAGAGGAAGGTCAAAAGGATAATCAGGAGAAGCTGATAGGCGAGGGCGGGCCCCAACTCATAGACGGTTTGGAAATAGGTCAGGACGCGCTTGAGGGTCCAGTAGGTGCCGATCCAGAAGGCCACGCCCAGACCGAGCAGGACCAGACGGCGCAGCCATCTCGCCGGGGTCCCGGTTCTAAGGTCGTTTTTCCAGGAAAGGACCAGCGGAGAGAGCAGGACAACCAGCGCGGACATTGGAGTAGGAAATTTTAAATTTTTAATTCTCAATTTCTATTCAAAATTCATAATTCACAATTCAAAATTACGAGGCAGTGCCGTCGCGGGTGAGTTCGAGGAAGGCGCTCTCCAGCCCTCCCTCTTCGATCCTCGCCATGCGGTAAAGCTCCGCCATCGACCCGCAGGCGATGAGCCTCCCTCTGTGGATGATCCCGACCCTTTGACAGATTTCTTCCGCGACGCCGACGCTGTGAGTGGAGAGAAAGACTGTTGTGCCGCTTTTGGCCAGGGAGAGAAAGAGGTCTTTGAGCATCTTGGCCCCTCTGGGGTCGATGCCCACCATCGGTTCGTCGATGATGAGGATCCGAGGCTCGTGAAGGAGCGAAGCCGAGAGAACCAGCCGCTGCTTCATCCCGTGCGAATAGCCTTCGATCAGCTCGTCTTTCCACTCCCGAAGCTCGAAGTGTTCCAGCAGGTGCGCGATTCTGCGTTCGAGCCTTGGGGACTCCATCCGGTGAAGGCTGCCGACGAATTTGAGAAACTCCCGCCCGCTGAGTTTCTCATAGATGAAAGCTCGATCCGGGACGAAGCCGGTGATCGCCTTGGCCTTTTCCGGTTCTCGCACCACATCGTATCCTCCCAGGGTGGCGCGCCCGGAGGTGGGCTTCAAAATCCCCATCATGACCCGAATCGTCGTGGTCTTGCCGGCGCCGTTGGGCCCGAGAAAGCCAAACACCTCGCCCGGCTGGATCTCGAGGTTCAGCGATTCGACAGCGGCCAATTTGCCGTAGTACTTGCTGAGATTTTCGAGCTGGATCATCTCATTTTTGATTTTGGATTTTCGATTTT
>JACPSF010000088.1 GCA_016193385.1 Deltaproteobacteria bacterium | reverse complement strand
TGCTTTGAGACCTTGCCGCTGCTCGTCTGCCGGTACTTTTCGAACAGAGTGCCCACTTCTTCCCTGGCGATGCCTACGCCGGTGTCCCTGATTTGAATCTTCACAAGTTCGCCGCCCTGCGGAATGACTCCAATCTCGACCCTTCCCCCCTCCCCCGTAAACTTTATCGCGTTGCTTAAGAGATTCGTTAGCACCTGCCCTAAGCGGTTGGGATCGCCATCGATCCTGGGCAGGCCCGGCGCCACATCGGCGGTCAGGATGATTTTTTTATTGCGCGCCAGCGCCAGAAAACCATCGACGCTATCGTGTATAACTGTTCCAAGATCGAGTTCTCCGCGAGCCAGGTCTAAGCCTCCCGCTTCCAACTTGGAAAGATCGAGAAAGTCATTGACGAGGCCCACCAGGCTGTGGCTGTAGGCCTGAATCTTTAGTAGCCATTTTTTTTGATCCTCATTGACCGGCCCAAACAAACCATCGTGTATCATCCCCGCGGCCCCCGTGACGTTCATCAGAGGGGAGCGCAGATCATGGGCAATCATTGCGGTGAAGTCCGCCTGCGCCTTGTTCGCCCTCTCCAGCTCAACCGCCTGGTTTTTGATTTGCTCGTAGAGTTGAGAGTTATGTATCGCTACTGCGGCCTGGCCCGCTAGGGTTGATAAAAACTCAATTTCATTTCGACTGAACTCATGCTCCTCTCTGGTAAGAAAAACCAATACCCCCAGGACCTCGCCTTTAGCGAGCAAGGGCATTCCGAGATAGGAGACCAGCTCATATCTGCGGTAAAACTCGGGATCCAACGCCCGGGGGTCGGTCTGAATGTTCCTGACCACCACAGGCGCCTTTGTCTCAACGGCTGTCTGAACAAAGCGCGATGTCCCTTTGAGTTTTCTTCCCTTCCATTCTTTCTCATCAAGGTTCCGGCAAGCCGTGCGCTCCAACTGCCCGGTCTCTCTATTCAACAACCACACCAGGACGGCAGTGTAGGTTAGGAAAACATCGATTTTTTCCATTAGGACATCTAGCACAGAATGGAGATCAAAGGTTGACGTGGTGGCCAACCCGATCTCATGGAGCGCTCGGACACGCTCCAGATTGCGCTGGGTTTGCTCGAACAAGCGAGCGTTCTCAATCGCCACCCCGATGATGTTCCCGATCGCCTTCAAGAGCTCCACTTCCCGAGGTTGGAAGGGAATAGGACGAGTCGTAGAGATGTTCATGATCCCCACCGTTCGCCCTCGCACCTTCAACGGGAACCAGCTCATGGAGCGACTCCCCTCACGACGGGTCTGCTCTTTTAGGAGAGACCCTTCTGGATCGTTAATGATGAGTGGCTCTCCCGACTCAAAAACCTGGTCACTTTTTCCTCCCGGGGTTCGCTGATGCAAAAGCGTTTCGACATACTTCTGCGAAATCCCCCGGTGGGCGGCGAGCGTGACGTTTCCTGTGACCAGGTCCGTCAATCTTACATATCCTTGCTCCCGCCCCGTGACCTCCAACACCTTGTCCAGGGCGATCCGGAGCATATCATCGATGCGAAGCGACTGACTTGTCGCGGTCGCAATCGCGTTCAGCGCCGCCTGCTCCCGCGCTCGGTGCCCCGTCTCCTCGAACAGCCGGGCGTTCTCCAGGGCCAGGGCCGCTTGATCCGCAAACGTTTGAACCAGCGCTACTTCGCGGTCGGAGTAGATCCGCCCCTTCTGGTCCGAGAGCGCGAGCGCGCCGATGATCTTTTCGCGCGCGCGGAGCGGCACCGCGATCATGGAGCTGTTCCCGGACCGGAGTTGGGAATCCCGCATCTGGTCAGTGAGGTGGACCTTGGGATCGTTCAACATGTCCGCGGACCAGACCGGCCTTCCCTCAGCGATAGCCCGGCTCGTGAGCCCCATACCAGAGGGCACGGTCTGCCCTCCCCCAGGACTTCGGGGGGAGCCCTCGCCTCTCGATGCAAGGGCGCGCAACGATCCGTCGGGCTGGAGGAGCCTGAGCGTCGAGGTCTTGACGTCTAAGATGTCCCGAACGCTCGTCACGACCCGCTCTGCGATAGCCGTCACATCCAGAGTCTCTGTAAGGGATTGCGCCACTCGCGCCAGCTCCTCCCCCTCACGCCTCCGGCGCTCGGTCTCTTCGTAAAGCCGGGCATTCTCCAGGGCGATGGCAGCCCCGTTCGCCAACTGCTGAAGGAGATCAACCTCAGATTGGCTGAACTCTCGCGGCTCATAGGTGAGCGCCCTCAGAATCCCGATGACCTCCCCATTCCTTAAGAAGAGGGGGACGGCGAGATAGCCCCGGATGCCAGCTTTACGTATGCTCTCTCCACCTGAGAATCTCTCCCCTTCAGTGATGTCCGGTATGAGAAGTGGTTTACGGTTCTGAAGGATCCATTTCGATCGCCCTCGGGCGGTTCCTGTGCTGTCCGACTGTACGCGTTCCGGATCTGTACCCGAGACGCCCATGACCTGCCAGCGCCCATCCTCCAATATTCTGACGTCGGAGACATCAACTTTGAAGAACTCGCGTACTTTTTGAGTGAGTTTCTTGAGTAGGCTGTCGATGTCCAGAGAGGTTATGTCTTGGCTAAGTTCCTTTAGAAGCCTTTCGACCTCCTGCTGTTGCTGGGACGCCTGATAGAGGCGGGCGTTCTCTAAAGCGGCGCCCGCCTGGGCAGCCAGCAATTCGAGGAGATTGAGGGTTCCCGCTTCATAGGCGCGCGGGATCGGCGAGTAGACAAGAATCGCCCCGTAGGATTTTTCTTGCACCAACAGGGGCACAGCCACCAGAGAGCGAATCCCGCGCTCCGAAGCGATCTCCCGCCAAGTCACAAAGAGGGGATCACTCAGAACATCTTCACAGACGACCGATTTGCGGCTGCGTATCGCCCGACCCAGGGGACCTTGACCATACGGCGAGGCCGGGTCGTCGGAGAGCTTCAGGACATGCCGGTAGCCCTGATCGTCCCCGGCAACGGCCACGAATCTATAGAAGGGCTTGTCGGGGACCGTAACAAAGGTGAAGAGGGCCCCGACCAGTCGCCGGGCCTCCTCGGCAACCTGATCTAAGACCTGCTGGGGGTTGTGCGTAGCCGTAAGCGAAAGACCAATCTCCCGCAGGGCTTCAGCCTGTTCCCGCCTGCGATTACTGTCTTCAAACAGCCGGGTGTTTTGGATCGCCACGGCCGCCTGGTCAGCAAAGGCGGAAACCAGATCCATTTCTTCCTGAGAAAAGTGTCGATGCTCTTTGGTCAAGATGCTAAGAGTCCCAATAACTTTGTCGTGCAAGCGGAGGGGCACTCCCAGGAACGACCGAAAACCGGCCGCAATGGCAGGGCGGTTATGCTCGGGGATGTGGCGGCTGTCGCTGGTTAGGTCATATACAGCGATAGGATCACTCTCCAGGGCAACGCGTCCCGAGAGGCTCTCTCCGACTTTGATGCTTGGTTGAATCATGACCTCCTTGGCAGCCTCGGTCCGAGCCAAGAGACGAAGTTCGTCTCCCGCCACCACACGGATTCCTACCCCTTCGGCCCGGAGCAGCCGGCTGGTTTCCTCCAGGATCATGGCAAGGAGACGGTCGCTCTCCTGAATTTGCGTGATCTGCTTGGTGATAGCGCTAAGACCATCAAGCTCTCGGGACTTGGCGCTGATCTTCTCGAAGAGCCGGGCCTTTTGCACCGCAAGCCCCATCTGCGAGCCGATGGACTCCAAGAGATGAACAATATTGGGCCGGAGTCTCCTTGGGGTACGGCTGCCCAGTTGGATATCTCCCAGAATCTCCTCTCCGGCCCGAACCGGCACCACGATAGCCGATCGCACCCCTTCTTTCTTGAAGGACCGCATCCCTTGGGAGCTCGGCACATCATCGATCTGATACGAGCCTTTGGCGGCCATGACCTTGACGAGGATCATCCCAGTCGCTTCATCCTTGGGATCGGTCGTTTTGCCGTGGAGATTGGCCAGATCGCGGTACCCCCGGTGCGCCGCTGGCATAAGAACTTTGCTGCTGGCATCGAGCAGGCGGATCACCCCAAGGTCGAAGGGACCGACCAGGAGGGCCCTGTCGAGGATGCGCCCCAGAATGGTTTGGATATCCTGGGAGGTGAGAACGGCCTGGCTGATCTCCTGCAGGATTTGTAATTCGTGATAACGAACCTCCAGCTTCTCGGATTTCTCTTGCCCAGAAGCCATCTTCCCGCGCGTGATCCGTGCCCGGTCTCTTTTTAGTTGCTTGGCCATTTCGCTCTCGCCACCCCGCAAACCACCCTCAGGCGTGGACGCCCGCTGTTGGGGATGAGTCATTTCGCTCCAAAGGTATTGTTACGGTGAAGGTCGAGCCCTTGCCTACCTCGCTTTCAACGTCAATTTTTCCGCCGAGCATCTCGGTAAATTTCCTGACTGGTCTTTTTCAATTCCAACTCCCGTATCGGCAACCTTGAACTGCACAAGCCCATTCCGGCCATTGCCTTTTGAATTACCGGTGCCCGTCTCCCGCATCCCCGCATCATCAAGGCATCTGGCGGAAATGGTTACCGTACCGCTGTCGGTAAACTTGATGGCGTTATTGACGAGATTCTGCAGAATATGTTTGAGCTTTTCACCGTCGGTATGGATAACCGGGAGGTCGAGGGGGCAGTCCCAGATCAACGAGAGCTCTTTGCCTAATGGAATCGCATAGCTTGATTTGAGATCATCGAGCAGATCTTTCAGGCTAACCTCACGTCTCTCCACTCCACCACCCGCGGCCTCCAACTGGGTCACCTGCAATATGCTGCTGATCATGGTTAATTGGTCCCTCGCCCTGCTGATGACCTTTTCCAGCGCCTTCTCCTGCTCCGGGTTGATCTCCCCCAGCAAGCCGTCCCTGATCATCCCGGTATAACCCATGACCACGTTCAGAGGCGTTCTCAACTCGTGCGACATAACGCTCAAAAATTCATCCTTCACCTTATTGGACCTCGACAACTGAGCCGCCAAGCTTACCATTTCCTGATAGACCTGGGAGTTGTGAATCGCTATGGCGGCCTGGCCTGCCAGCGTGGAGAGAAACTCGACCTCTTCGTCGCTAAATTCGTGTTCTTCTTTGGTATAGAAAGAAATCACTCCCAGGACCTCGTCTTTAGCAATCAACGGCACCCCTAGGTAAGAAACCAAGCCATGCTTGCGGAAGAACTCCGGGTCTCTTACGCGGGGATCGGTTTGGACGTTGCTAGCCATCACAGGTGCCTTACTCTCGAACGCCACGTTAGGCGTCCCGCGGCCACCTTTCCACTGCTCTGCCTTCCATTCTCTTT
>JACPSF010000087.1 GCA_016193385.1 Deltaproteobacteria bacterium | reverse complement strand
GGCCGGCCTCCGACCCGAACATCTCGGCCACCATGATCGTGACGATGGCCCGCGAATAGCCCAGGCGAAGCCCGGCGATCAGAAAGGGTAGGGACCCCGGGACGATGATTTTTGCGAACATGGCCCACGGAGATACGCTGAAGGCCCGTCCCAGCATGCGAAACTCGCCCTCGACGTTTTTGATCCCAGCGGTGGTGTTGATCGCGACGGGAAAGAATGAGGCGATGAAAATGACGGCCACTTTGGAGGCTACACCAAAGCCCAGCCAAACGATGAAAAGGGGTGCGAGGACCGGGCGCGGGGTAGCATAGAGCCCGATGAGGATCGGGGAGAACATCTCGTCAAGCGTCCGGCTGAAGGCGAGCATAGCGCCGATCAGCACGCCTGCCGCCGCTGCCAGGGCAAACCCGTACAGCCCCTCCAGGGCGCTGTAACGCAGATGAATCCAAATCTCCCCCTCCCAAACGAGCTGGATAAATTCCTTGATGACTTCGTCGGGACCGGTAAAAAAATACTTATCGTTGAACCAACGGTCGACCGCCTCCCAAAGCACAAGCCCCATGGCGAGGGAGAGGATCCCATGGATCATCATGCGGTTCTGCCCGTAGGCTGCTTTGATCCAACCTACGACAGCGGAGCCTAGGTTCTGTCGAAGATTAACGGGCAGCACGTTTCCCATGGAGGATTGCGGCCGAGATCGATGGCGTCGGTGTTATCCGAACACTCGGATGGGTGGAGGAGACCCCGAAACAGACTTCGGCCGTCTCCTGCAGAAGCCTTAGCCACCGTATTTTTTCTTAAACCAATCGAGGCCTTTCTGATAGAGATCCGGCATGGAAAAGTCGCGAGTGGGGGGGACTTTCATGTTCGGGTCGATGGCTTGGGACCATTTCGCGGATTTGATGTACTCCTGGACCCCTTTCTCCGTGTACTCGCAGTGCCGGGGGACGGATTTTTCTTGCGCTACGCCGATGTCGTAAACCTGTTGGGCCACGTCCGGCTTGTTCTTCATAAACTTGCCTAAGACCTCGATCGTGCCTTCGCGATTCCGGTTGATGTAATCGCACGCGCGGATAAGGGTTCCCACGATCTCAACGGCTTTCTGCGGGTTGCGTTCCACCCATTTGCGGTTCATGGCGATTTGCATCATCAGGAACTCGTCGAAAACCTCGCTCGAACTGCCGAGGACGTTTAGGCCCTGCTCCTTGGCTATGAGCATGTTCCCCAGATCCAAGGCCCCCACGTGCACCTTAGCGGACTTGACCGCGGCTAGACGCGCCGTCGAGCCGCCGACTTTCACCAGGCGGGGATTCTTGATCCCGTTCTTCTCCAGGAGGGCGAGGGAAACGAAGACGTTTGCCGAGGTAGGTGAGCTGATTCCGATGATGACGCCGTCCTTTGGCAGATCCGCGTAAGAACGAACCTTAGCACCTGCAATGAGATAATAGGGGAGCTTGTTTAAAGTCGAAGCCACAAGCCTGATGTCGCTGCCGGGTTTAATCGCTTCCGGGATGTTGTCGTCCGTGTTGAAAAAGGGTAGATCTCCCTTCCCCAGCGCGAGCACCGCCGCCGATTCTCCCCCGGAGACGGAATAGATCGTGGCGTCGTATCCGATTTCCTTGAACCAACCACGATAAACCGCCACGCTTTCTACTACGGACGTAATGGACGCAGGAGCGGCGACAGGGATGCGAAGTTTCTCTTCCGCTCCGACTTGAGGTCGTGCGACCAGCAGGCCCCCGATGAGAAGGAGGCATAGAGCTATTCTCGTCCTCATGATAGGCTCCTTTCTGTGGCGATCGTTGATAGGCTGCAACAATGGTTCGGTTGACATATCACGCGCCGCAGTAACGCTCGCGCCGTTAACCCGTTATCCCTAAGCCTGCTATCTATAACCCTTCCGTTCTGCTGTCAACTCTTGTCGTTCTTTGCCGCACAGCTCCAGCGCCATGAGGGCGTAGACCTTGGCGCCCCCAACCAGGTCGGTGATCTTGCAGTACTCTCCCTTGCCGTCCCAGCGCGCCTCTCTTTCGTGGCCGGGTCCAACCGTGATCGCCTCAACGCCCATGCGGTTCAGGATATTGATGTCGCACCAGTAACTCGCAAACTCGTCCGGCAGTCGACCGGGTTTTTCCCCTCTCACTTTGCGAATGGCCTTCTCTGCCGCCTGCACAACCGGGGAATTGGGGTTGGAAAGTTCCGCACCTGGGTTGGACATGTACATTTCGGCATCGACATCCACTTCGGGGTCTTTCCGTCTCAGTTTTCCTAGGACCTCGTTCAACTCCTCTTCCACTTCGATCAGCGGCTTGCCCGGAAGCGTTCGCACGTCTACGTAGAGATTGCATACTGCCGTGGACCAAGTCGGCTTGAAGGGCAGTCCTCCTTCGATAGCACCGATGTTTACATTGGGCTTGATCACGGCGTAAGGATGGCCTCTTACCCGCTGCTGGTATAGACGTTTTTCCCTTTCGGTGTAGCGGCGGCCCCATTCGTCCACTGCCGCAATGACCTGAGTCATCTTTTGGATCGCGTTGACCCCACGGGAGATCGCGGTGGTCCGGGTGAAGGTGCCGCGGCAGGCGATCTTGAACCAGCAATAGCCTGGGTGGGCAATGCTAATATGGAGGTCGTTGATTTCCCCTATGACCGCATAGTCGGTTTGGATCCCGTGGGTGGCCAGAAACCGGGTGCCGCAGCCGGCTCCCCGATACAGGGATCCCCGGTAGGGGCGCGTCAGCGTATCTACGGGGGTTTTTTCAATCTCCCCAACCACGCCTGCAATGACCAGGTCGCCTTTAAGCTTCACTTTCGATTTGATGATGGCGTCGGCAGCCATAATGTAGGCTGCCAAAGAGTGCTTCATGTTCCATGCCCCGAGTCCGCGGACAAAGCCGTCTTCGATAAATGCCTTGGGGCGGAAGCCGTCGTGCATTTTCCCCAGCACGGGGAGATCGTGCTCCTCCACGCCGGTCAGAGAGGTATCCATGTGGCCGTTGAACATCAGGGATGGCCCGGCCCCGGAGCCGGGCAGGGTACCGATGCAGTTAAATCGGTTGTCTTCGACTTCCTGGAGCTTTACCTCCAGGCCCATTTTTCTGAAGCGTTCGGCGAGATAAGCAGACATTCCCTTTTCGCTTCCCGTGGGGCTGTGGATATCAACGAGATCCATGAGGAGTTTGACGCCTTTTTTGCGGTCGATCCTCTCCAGGACGGATTTTTCGTTAAATGACATGAGACCTTATCTCTTAAGCTCCGGCGTTGCTCAGCTCCACGGCCTCAGAAACGATGCCTCTAAAGATGCACCCTTGGATGTTCATTCCGCGATGGCCGCGAAGGACATGTCGATATTTTCTTCTCTTGCAAATGCTTCCAGACGATCTCTTAATGCATCGATCTTGAGTTTGGCGGGAACGGAGATTTCGGCTTCCAGGCGAAATATCGGTGTTCCCGTGACTGGAGCTGCATAAGTTTTGGTCTCCATCGACTCAATGTTGATGCCGAGACTGCTAAGAATAGCGCTCAGCCTGTAGACCACGCCCGGATGGTCCATACAGGACGCGCTAAGCTTATACCGCAGCGAAGCTTCGGCTGGCTTTCTCTGCGACGGCGTCTTGACCCATATGTTGAGGCCCGTTTGGCTCTCAAGCTCCTCGTAACCTTGCACAATTTCCTGCAAGGCCTGGCTTGCGCCCGATATTAAGAGAATTAAGGCGAACTCGCCGCAAAAGACGGCCATTTTGCTGTCTTCAATGTTGCAGCCGTGCTTGAAAACGAACTCTGAGGTGGTCTCCACCAGGCCAACCTTATCCGGCCCCACAGCGGTCAGTATGAGATTTTCCTTGGAAAAGCTCGCTTTCGCTTCCATTGGCTCGCTTCGTCCTACACCGGAAAGCCGTGTTTTCGGGCAAAAATCGTGGAGTCCCGATTGAGGATTTGCAGGTAAATCCCATTGGTCGGGTCCTTGAAGTACGTGCCGAGATCTCCCGGTTTGCGGTGTACTCCTCCTCCCAGCTCATCGGCCTCCCGGAGCCCGTTCTGATGAAGCTTATCGACAATCGCATGAAAATCGTCATCGCTTACGCTGAAAGCGAAATGTCTCTCCTCGTAAGATGTTTTGGTCACCTCACATAACTCGTGGACTTGGTGAAGGACGAGGGCTTGGCCGGTGGGAATAGCTAAGATCGCTTTGCCGTCTGCCTGTTTGATAAGTTCCAGGTTCAAGACGTCCGTGTAGAACCTGATGCCGTTGTCCAGGGCGGGGGTGTCGAAATGTAAATGGTCCACGGCGATCGGATTATCGTCTTTGCCCCTAAATATCTCCAAGATGTTCCCCTCCGAATCGATGAAGCCGATCCCACGCTCGCTGGTCGCGCTACCCGAGACTCCTTCCTCTTCGATCTCCTTGGCGACGGAACAAGTTTCTTTGGCTTTGGCCGAGACCTTATCAAACTCCTGTGGTGACAATACGAAGGCAACCCTCGGGTAAGAATCCACGGTGTCTCTTTTTGGGATTGTCGCCTTACTCTGGGCGAACAGACCCAAGTGATGTCGACGGCCGATCTTAAGAAAAACCCCGCCGGCGGCATCCGGAGCCCTAGCTATTACTTTTGCTCCGAGCACTCCCGTGTAGAAATTTTCCGCTCGGTCTAGCTCCATGGCGGGTATGGCAAAATGATCCAAATGCCTGACCCCTCCCACAGCTTCGGGCGCTTTTTGGGTTGCAGCTTCCATATCCTGTGACCTCCTTTGGCCCGTAAGATGCCATAGTTTAAATTTCGCTTGCAAGGGCGACGCGCTCGCGCTTTGATGTCCTGCCCGAAGATGCTCAGGGTGGTTCCCGGATTACTTGCGAGGAAGGGCTAGCGTGCAACGGCCGGTGAGAATTTGGCGCCCCTCATGATTTTTTCCTTCGAGCTCACATGCAACCCAAGAATCGGCTTTGTCGGCAGATTTCTCGACCACGCGGGCGGAAAAAAGCATGCTGTCTCCCTCGTAAGTAGGGTAGACGTGTCGCAGGCTTATTTTGCGGAGCATGCCGCGCGGCCCGATCCAGTCCGTAAGCATGCGCATGAGCAAGGCTTGTCGGTAAGCGCCGCTTGCTATGAACGTGCGCAGCCCATTGTGCCGTTGTACGTGATCCCGGTCAAAGTGGAGATGCTGCCAGTTCTCCTGCAATCCGGCCCAGCGTACCGTATCAACGATCGTGAGCGGCCCGTACTGGCGACTCGGCGCTGAGTCGCCAGGCCCGATCTCCTCGAAGTACAGCTCTTTCTGCCCAGCCATGGAGCTATATCCTCACATCGCCCCGCTTTCCAAAAGGGCCTGGTAGTCCGCTCCCGAATAACCGAGTTCAGCGAGTATCTCAGCGTTGTTTTCCCCTAGGTTCGGAGCAGGGTGGAGACGAGTTCCTAGGATACTCGCAATGGCCCCTTGGGGGAACATGATGCGTCCGAAAAGAGGGTGCTCAATCTCGGTGAGGAAGCCTCGCGCCACGAGTTGTGGGTCTTGAGCCAGCTCGAGCGGCGTGGACACGGGCGAGACCGGAAAGGCACGCTTTTGTCCTTCTTCCACTAACTCGGATTTGGTAAAACGATTCGCCCAGGCCTGCAACCGGTCTATGATGAAATCCCGTTTTTTTATCTGGTTTTCTTCTTGTGCCAGGGACGGATCGGCTGCTAGCTCCGGATCTTGGACCCACTCCACGAATTCCGGCCAGCGATCTTTCTTAGACATTTGACTGATCACCCAATAGCCATCCTTACAGGGCATGGCACCGGAGATCGGGGTTATACCACCTCGGCTTCCCCTGCGCTCCGTTTTGGTGCCCGAAAAGGTGTATTCTATCAGCGCCTGTTCCACAAAGGTCTCTAGACATTGCCTGAATGAAACCGAGGCAACCTGCCCCTTGCCTGTCAGCTTTAACGCCCAAAGAGCCGTAGCCGTCGCCACAGCTACGTAGAGACCCGCCGCCAGGTAAATCAGATGGCCGCCCAGCAACACTGGCTGGCGGTCTGGATGGCCGGTCAAAGAGAGCAAACCAGAGCGGGCAAAAGCGCATAGTTCTGGGTCCTCTTCCACCACTTTTGTGAGCACAAGATTCGGTTTAACCTCCATCAGCTCTTTTTCCTCAACCGGAAAGGGAGTATTGATCACCAGAGCGTCCGCTTTTTTGAGCATGTCGAGAAAAAGTTTGCAGCCTGAGCTTGATTGCAGGTCTAGCGTCATGCTGCGTTTGCCGGCATTCAAGAATTGATGATAAGCGGCACTCTCCAAGCTGGGTTCGTTGCCAAGGAAAGGTCCCAAGCGTCTTACGTTGTCTCCTTGCGGCGGCTCTACTCTTATTACATCATGTCCTGCCTCCGCCAAAAGACGGGTGGAATAGGCACCCGATAGGCCGGTAACCTCAATGATTCGCCACATTTACTTGTCTTCCTCCGCGTTTTACGTCTCAGAAACTTTGGTCTCCGGGAAAATAGCCATGGTGTGACGCCTGCGCAAGACAATCTCATCATTTGAATTCAGAACCTGTTCTTCCTGTGTAACGTAAATCCCCAATCCCGTCTTCCCTTCACGGGCGACTATATCGACAATACGGCTCTGGGTTGCGAGCCCCTCGCCGAGGTATACGGGTTTCAACCACTCCGTCTCAGAGCCAGCGTTTCTAACGTTGGTGTAGTTTCCAGGCAAGGGCAGCAATCTTCTGAGATCAGCGGTTTCCGGATCCTTGTTCTGGTCTTTTACGCTGAAAGGGACCCACCCGACTAGAATAGGAGGGAGAAGTCGCCGCGGATAACCCACAGACCGGGCAAATTCATCCTCCAGCCAAAGCGGGTTGGCATCGCCGGTAGCATCTACATAACGGCGGATGTCTGAGGTCGTGATCATCTCCAGTGGCCGTAGCGGTGTCGTTCGGCCGATCCATGCCCGTAATTCTTCCGTAATTAAGGAACTGGCTGCTTCGCTCATACCAGAACCCCTTGAGTTTTGAGTTCATCGATCTCTCCTTCAGAAAGGTCGAGCCAGCTCTTTAGGACCTCACGTGTATTCCCTCCCAGACTCGGCGCTGGGCGAGGTGGGGGGAACTGACTCAAGGAGAGAGTAAAGGGAAGCCAGGTCGTCAGCATAGAGCCTACTTCCGGTTCTTCCATTTTTTTAAAGACCTCAGTGCCGTCATGCGCGTCGATGAGATCTTGGATTCGGCGCATGCGTTCGGCCGGGACTCCAACGGCTTTCAGGCGCCGCTCCACCTCGGTGTTTGAAAGCTGTTTAGTCCAGGCCTCAATATACCCGTCGATCTCATCGTGATGGCGAAGCCTTCCTAAAATCGTTGTAAAACGCGGGTCAGTGCCCCAAGCGGGGTTCCCCATGGCCGCGACCATAGCTTGCCATTGTCCATCGTTTTGGACACTGATGGCACACCACTCGTCCGAGCCGGCACAGCGGTATACGCCTTGAGGAGCCACGCTCCGCGAGCGATTCCCGAGCCGGCGTGGAGAGGTTTTATTCACCGCGCTGCTCAGCACCAGAGGGGCGATCATGGCGACGCTGCCCTCAAATTGGCTGAGATCCAGTTTTTGCCCCACCCCGCTCACCACCCGCTCCGCCAAAACATGAAGAATGGCGGAACAGGCGTGGAGCCCCCCGATGTAATCGTTCCATGAATTGGAAATTGCAGTGGGCGGGTCGCCCTCTGCCCCAGTGACCATCATTAATCCGCCATAGCCCTGCAGATTCATATTCATGCTCATCCAGTCACTGTGCGGACCGTTGTGGCCGTAGCCTGACATGCTAGCGTAGATGAGACGGGGGTTTAGCGGTCTAAGGGTCTCATAATCGAGTTTCAATCTGGCCATGACTCCGGCGCTGAAGTTCTCGGTCACAATGTCCGCTAGAGCGGCTAGACGCGTGGCAATCTTCTGTCCGTTCTCATTTTTGAGGTTGATGGCGATGGAGCGCTTGCTCCGACTGGTATTCAGATAGGATGCCGGACGACCGTCGGATCTCTTGAAGGCAGACGGCCATGGATGGTCTGGGTGTTTGCTGCTTTCAACACGAACCACATCAGCGCCCAGATCGGCCAAGAGCCTGGTGCAAAAGGGTCCTGCAAGAACGTGGGTAAAATCAAGAACTCGAATTCCGCTTAGAGGGGCAGGTAAAGTCTCTTCCATGGGGTTTCCGATGCCGCTACTTGAAATTCAGCTCTTTGGCGCACGCAGGCAGGTATTCCTAGCATGCCGCCTCCTCCCGATCAAGAGACCGGCCCTTAGTGTCTCCGCTTTGCGGTGTGACGAGCAACGCCTGTGCCAGATCGGCGCTGCCGCCTCTGTATGTGTAGCTCGCATGCTTGGCTTTCCATAAATTTAGAAAATATCCGCAAGATTGTCCACAAAATAAGAAAAGCTTTCTGACGCACTGTTCGATTCCCTGTCTATCTCAAGGCCGTCTCCTCTGGTTGAGGACCAGACGCAGATGTGCCAGTATGTGGCATAGAAGTTGCTGCCCTTGTGGGGAAAAAAGGAGTTTTGTCCCATGATCATCGACGTCTTCCCGCATATCGTGCCACAGGGTCTTTATGAGCGCTATTACCAATCCGGTCTTCCCGGGCGGTGGCCCGGTCCGAAGTGTCAGTATGATCTTGAGGTGCGTTTTAGGGTTATGGACCGGGTCGATAACTATAAACAGGTACTGACTGTTCCCATCTCAGTGGTCGACGTGCTGAACCAGGACCCCGATGCTAAAGAGCTTGCTCGGCTGGCCAACGACGGTATGGCCGAACTGGTGGCCAAACATCCCGACCGGTTTGTGGGGTTTGCTGCTTCGCTGCCGTTTCTCGGCACCGACGCGGCGCTTGAAGAACTTGACCGCACGGTTGGCAAGCTGGGCGCTTTAGGCGTGGAAGTCGGCACCAGCGTCAACGGGGCTCCGCTGGACGACCCGCGCTTTGAGCCATTTTACGCGCGAATGGCTGCGCTGGGCAAGGCGATTTGGGCGCACCCGACCAGGGCGGCGGCGGCGGCTGACTATCCTACCGAGTCTTACTCGAAGTATCGGCTGTCGACGACGTTTGGGTGGCCTTATGAAACGGCAATCTTCATGTCGAGGCTTATCTTCTCCGGCATCATGGATCGTTATCCCAACCTTCGAATCATTACACATCATGCCGGGGGCATGGTGCCCCACCATGCCATGCGTATTGTCGCGCAGTCAAAGATGCGCGGGACTGAAGGTCATCCGGTTGCGGACATCCTTAAGAAGGACATCCTGGATTACTACAAGATGTTCTATGGTGATACTGCGATGCAGGGGGTGGCCCCGCATGCCCTGGAATGCGCCCTCTCGTTTCTTGGGGTAGAGCATATCCTTTTTGGCACGGATATGCCCTTCGGCGAGGAGGACGGGCTGCAGTACATCCGCGACAACATTGCGACGGTCGAAGCCCTGTCTCTGGATAAGGCCGAACGTCAGAAGATCTTCGAGGGCAATGCGCGCCAGGTGTTGGCGCTACGCTAACCAATCTATAAGGAAATCAGCGAACGAGCCGAATTCCAGTCCGCTTTGGGCAAGCCCCAAGCAGCAGTACAGAAGTAGGCTTCTGAGGAAGGAGACTGTTAATAGTGAGGACGAAAAGCAGCGTGCTCCTCATAGCGCTGGCGCTGGCATGGAGCACCATCGGGTTGGCGAGCGCCGCTGACATTGTGAACCTTCATGTCCCGCCCGGAGGGAGTAGCCCGAATGTGCTGCCGTTTATGATCGGGGTTGACGAGGGTTTCTACAGGGATGAGGGGCTGGAGGTGAGGCGGGTTGGGGCGGCCATGACGGCGGGGATTCAAGGGCTCATAGCTCAGAGCTTCGATTTTAGCATGATCCTTGGGACCACCACGAGCGCGATCATGCGCGGCGCTCCGCTGAAAATTATCATGATTTTTGATCCCCGGCCTCTGTGGTGGCTTTACGGTTCGAAGAAAATAAAAAATGTCCAAGATCTTAAGGGTGGGAAGTTGGTGGGTGTGTCGGGATTCGGAACGGGCCACGACGTCATGACGCGAGCCTCGCTCGCGAACCACGGCATCGACCCCCAACGGGATGTGGCCTTTCGCGTGATAGCGAACGGCGGCCCGCAAATCGCCGCCCTGCTCACGGGGGCCATTGATGCGACGGTGGTAACGGTCGGGGAGAGGATCGTGGCCAGAAAGGAAGGGCTTCCGGAGCTGCTCTTCCTCGGATCGGAGCTGGAGGCGCTCAACGGGGGAGTTGTCGTGGCGGAGAAGACCTTGAGCCAGAAGCCCGACTATGTGCGCCGCTTTGTCCGGGGAACCCTCAAGAGTTTGCAGTGGCTGCGCTCTAACAAGGAAGGGTCGGTCGACAAAATCGCCGGGTTCTACAAGGTTTCTAAGGACGACGCTTCCGATATCCACCAGAGGGTCTTGGAAGTTTTTACCTCCGATGGAACCGTTCCGCTGGACCTTCAGAAACGGTTGCTGACCTTTCACAAAAGCGTGATCAAGGCGGAGCAGGAGACGCCGCCGGAGAAAGTATTCGATTTCAGTATAGTCCATTCCCTGAGCACAGTACGGTAATGTGGAATATGATCGCGTGTATTGATCGCGCACTTTGCCGTATCCCACGATTGGAGCGAAAGACTTGACGGCTGGAAAGCGGGTAGCAGACTCTATCGGCGAGACGCTCGCCAGGTTCGGAGTAAAATACGTATTCGGTCTTCCCGGCGACAAGGTCAACACGCTCGCGGACGGCGTTGCACGAGCAGGGTTACGATTCATTGTCGTTCGAGACGAGGGCGCAGGCGCCACTGCTGCAGGTGTAATGTCAATGTTAACGGGGGGACTCGGAGCTTGTCTTGGCATGGGCGCGCCAGGGGCGGTGAGAATGTTGCCAGGATTATACGGTGCTATGTTGGACGGTCTTCCCGTCGTAGCACTGACCGGACAGGTAGAGTCGTTTCACATAGGAACAGACTATACTCAGGAGATTGACACGACACGGCTTTTCAGCGCGTTTACCGTTTACAATCACCTGCTGGTGACGGGCAACAATGCTTCCCTCATGATTTCCAGAGCTTGTAGAGCCGCGCTCGTTCATCGAGGGGTAGCGCATGTATCCGTCCCAACAGATATACAGTCCGAAGTGATCGAGCAGGTTGAAGCAAAATATCCTGGACCTCCAACCATGTGGCGACCCGAGCCCAGAGAAGACTCGGTCGGGGCGGCTGCGAAAATACTCAACAACGCAGATCGGATTCTCATATTGGCGGGTCGTGGCGCAGTAGGACATGGCAACGAAATAAAGAAACTGTCGCGAAAGCTCCACGCGCCGGTTTTCACAACCAGGTCCACCGGCGCTAGCGTGGCGCCAATAGATCTCGATCACAACATGGGAGTCCTCATCGCGAGCACGATCATGGGACGGGCGCCGCTTGCCGTCAGGGTTGGACAGCGTGCTGACGCGGTTCTTCTCATAGGAACCGATTATCCGTATATGTCCGAGGCTTTTCGCAGCGACGCGAAGGTAATACAAATCGACACCAATCCAGCCAACATCGGCAAAAGAATAGGAGTTGATGTTCAGATTCTTGCAGACGCAGGAGAGACAATCGCCCTCCTCAACAGGCAGGTCGCCCAGAGGCGCGGCTTGGCTTTTTTGAACGAGGTGCGACAAGAAACTCAAGAAAATTTTCAGATGACAGAAGAGATGAAGAATCAGCCGTCCAAGCCTATCACCCACTACTACCTGACTAAGATCTTGGAAGATTCGGTGGGAGAGAATGCGATAGTTGTCACCGATTCTGGCCCCTTTCACTTTAAGGAATCATTCAGGGTCAAGAAACATCTTCTTCTAATGCAGGGAAGATACCAAGGCATGGGATTTGGCATGCCTGCCGCCATAGCGGCACAGTTGGTATATCCGAAAAGGGAAGTTGTGCTTGCCGAAGGAGACGCCAGCTTCCTTCAGTGTATGGAAGAGCTAATGACCGCGGTTCAAAACGACTTGCCGATCAAGGTAGTTGTCTTCAACAACGGCACCAACGCTGGTCCAAAGTTTGCTGGGAAAATAGGCGGGGTCGGTTCCGACCTTATCTACGACATAGGACATTTCAATTTCGCCAAATTTGCCGAAGCCTGCGGGGTATACGGGAGACGAGTAGACGACCCGCGAGAGCTAAGGCGCGCCATGGACGACGTCCTATCAAAGAAGACGGCTGCGGTGCTCGACGTCATCACCGCGGAAGATTAGATTAGCTGCCTCGGTGTTTGGCGGATTTAGCGATAGGAGGCTATTTTAAGCCGAGCTCTTTGTGGGCCTGCAATAGCAGCGTCCGGTCAGCCACCTGCGAGATCGGGATCTCTTTTTGTGTCTTTGCCCGTTCCAGTTCCATCTGAATGGCGGCTAGGAGCATGGGATCGGTCATGGCGCCATCAGCGCTATAGGCCTGGAGGTAATTTTCCAGGACCGCGCGCGTGGTGGCCGCATCTAGCTTGGTCCACTTTGAAGCTATTTCGATAGCCTCCTCTTTTTTTTCACGCAGAAATCGAAGAGCTTCAATCGTGCCCTTTATCGTGCGTTTTATGCGGGAGCTGCACGTAGTCGCGCGTCCACAGCAGAACCTTATAACCCATTCTAGCCCCAATGATTTCTGTGGGGGAGGCGGCAAAGGTGGCATCGATGCGTCCCGACTCAAGCGCGGCCAATCTCGCATTGTCGTCGCCGCTGGGCAGTAAGTTTATGTCTTTGCCGGGCTCCAATCCAAATTGGCGGAGCACGGTTATCGAGCTGAGATGGAGCTGGCTTCCGTAGGTGCTGATGCCGACGGTTTTTCCGCGCAGGTCCGTAACCTTTTGGACGTTGGGTTTGACGAGTAGGAGGTATGTTAGCTTGTCCTGCGTGAACATGACGAGTTTTAGCGGGGCTCCTTTGATGGCTCCGGACACACCCGGTCCCGCGCAGATGGCGTAATCCAGATCATCCGCGAGGAGGGCAGTAGTGGCGACCGCGCAGGGCGTTATGACGTGCTCAGAGATCAAGCCGTATTTGAGGTAAAACCCTTTCTTTTCGGCGACGACCGTCGGAAGGAAACCTGGCGAGATAGCTGAAATACCAATGCGGATTTTGTCCTGGCCGTAAGCGGGAAACCGAACCAGCAGCAGTATGACAATTGTAAAGAGACACGCCGCGGTTTTCATCTTAGGATCTCCGTTTTGTCTGCGCCTTCTCTCACCGCAAATCGAGTGCCTACTACTACCATGCCGCCCCTGGCCGTTCAAGGGAGCCCTGAAGGCTACGGCTGTTAGCTTCCTTTCCTTGAATTTAGAAAAGACGGGCAGATTTTCCACGAAATAAGAAAATTTTACCGAAAAATAAGAAAAACTCTTAGGTGGTTCGTCGATTCCCACGCGACTCTAAGGGAGTTCACTTCGTTTCGTAGCCGGGAGCAGATCGGTTCACCTGTGGCATAGAAGTTGCTGAGCCTCTGCGACAGGAAACACCAGGGTTTACTATAAGATCATCGACGTCTTCCCGCACATCGTGCCAGGGGGCGGGCAGGTACAATTTTTAAGGGGGGGAAAGATGCTGGGCATGAGCGTGGGTACGGAGTCGAAGGCCGGTAACTCCCGAAAACGGATGATGCGTGTCGGTCTTCTCTTGGCAGCGGCACTATGGTTGCTTGCGGCGGAGCGGTTATTCGCATTGGAGCAGGTTAAGCTCCACGTGTCCGGGGCTTCGAGTCCGAACGCTCTCGTTTATAGGTTCGCGAATGATAAAGGTTTCTACAGAGATGAAGGGCTCGAGGTGCTCCCTATCATGGCAGGGATGCTACCAGGAATCCAGGGGTTGGTCGCGGGCAGCTTTGACTTTAGTCAGATCCTCGGGCAGGGCGCAGGGGCCATCCTTCGGGGCTTTCCGCTCAAGATCGTCATGGTCTTCGATGTCAAGCCACTCTGGTGGCTCTATGGCGGCAAGGGCGTCAAGACATTGCAGATGATTAAAGGCCGCAAACAGGGAGCCGGGCAAATTGCTATCTCAAGCTTTGGTGCCGCCTTGGATCAGGTCACCCGGGAGGTGCTCCGGAAATATGAGATTGTCCCCGAGCGGGACGTGATGCTTCGCGCAGTCGGGAACGCCCCTGACAGACTCGCCGCATTAGTCAGTGGCTCGGTCGACGCGGCTGTCGTTGACCATATGGGGCGCCTCGTGGCGAAGAAGCAACAGTTTAACGAGCTGTTGTTTTATGGCGATCAAATGGAATTTGTATCGGGCGGGGTTGTGGTAACGGAGAAGACATTATCTGAACGACCGGAACTGGTACGTCGTTTCTTGCGGGGCACCCTGAAAGGCTTTTTATGGTGGAAATCTCACGAAAAGGAGGTGGCGAGTAAATTAACCGAGATTTGGCGAATCTCGGAAAATGATGCGGTTGAAACTTACCGCAGCTCCATACTGGCCTTTTCCGCCGACGGCACCATTCCCAGGACTCTTCAAGAGCGGATGATTACCTTCCAAAGAAGGGCGCTTAAAGTAGAAAAGGAGATTTCTCCGGAAAGCGTTTACGATTTTAACCTGGTGCACTCGATTAACATTGAATTGAAGAAAGCTCGATTCTGAATTTAACAAACACGAACGGCTGGGTTTGCTGCGGTCGGGCTCAAGAGTCCTCTGGCAGGCCGCTCGCTGTTTTCCAAGAGATCAGGAGGGCAACATGCACACTGTCGCAAGGGAACTTACCCGTAAAGAGGTGAACGAGCAACTTCTGCAGAGAACTGTGTTAAATACCCCCACGAGGGCCCTCGGGTTCAGGCTCGATGCCCCGGGGAAGCAGGTTGCCATGTCCGGGGATGCCGCGCTCGCGCGCGGGCTGCTGGAAGGCGGAGCCCAAATTGTTACCTCATTTCCAGGAGCTCCGGCGTGTCATTATCCTGACCTTTTAGCCGCGGTAGCCGATGAGTTCGGTATGTACGTGGAATGGTCCATCAATGAGAAGGTGGCCTTCGAGGTGGCGGCGGCAGGTGCGATGGCGGGACTCCGTACCTGCTATGGCGGCAAAGACCTTGGCATGAACGTCGTCTCGGACAGCGTCCTGCAATTTTCTTACGGTGGAGTGGAAGGGGGTATGGTGATGATCGCCGGCACCGATATAGGGGGGTACGTTTCTTCCGGCGAATTCGATTGCCGTTTTTACGCTACGATGTTGAGGCTCGTAGGTCTTGACCCAGCGGACCCGCAGGAGGCGAAGGACATGATTGTGGCCGGGCTCGACATTTCGGAGCGACTGAAGATCCCGGTGCTGTTGCTGATAACCAATGAGGTGGCGTGGTCCCATTCTCCCGTAACACTGGGCCCTTTCCCGCAGATCCGTAAGGCTGCGCATGTGGTCACGGACGCAAGCCGCTGGAGCGTGCACGGAGGGCCTGGTATCCACGCTAGAAAGCGGTGGCAAGAGGATCAGTTGAAGCTAATGAAGGAGTTGGCGAATGAATTACCCTTCAACAGGCTGGAGATGAAGGGCGATGAGGAGTTCGGGATTATCACTACTGGAGTGGCCTCCAATTATGTTCAAGAGGTCAGG
>JACPSF010000086.1:1581-3827 GCA_016193385.1 Deltaproteobacteria bacterium | reverse complement strand
TCGACTTCCGTCCCATCCCTGGCCTAGTATACCTTGCAAAGCCTCTCGATTCGGATCGAATCCGCCGTGCTAGGGTAACTTGGCTAACTCCGCTGTGTGGTTCCCTCGTCGCTTCGCTCCTCGGCGCCCGGTCAACGCGAAAGTAAGCGAACCGCTCGCACGCCATCTATCATAAGGATATCAGTGCCTTTGATGTCTCGAAGATCACCGCTTCCGACGGAACTCCAAACGGAGAAAACGGCACGGTGTTCATTCAGCAGTCTGCCGCCCCCTAAAGCCTGGCGAGTCTCCGTGATGAAGGTGGAGGTCAGGGAAGCGGCCGGGCATTTAACGATTCGTACAATAACCTCTCTTGCCCTGTCACCTGCAAAATCCTATGGTAGACCCCTATCCGAATTTGTCGGGCCACTTCCATTGACACACCTGGCTTTATATGCCTAGGGTAGGTAAAAAAAACGTTCTATAGTGAAAGAAAAAGGGAAATTACCATAATCCCCCTATCCTCCCTCAAATCCCCCTTTCTCCCCCTTTGGTAAAGAGGGATAGAGGAGGATTTAGGAGAGCGAGGGAGGATTTGATGTCAATTTATTTAATTCCGTCACTATAGGTCAATAATTCATCAAACAGTTTGTGGAGGCTGGATATGCCGTCATCATTCCAGAAAAAGTCGCCGTCTTTCCGGTCTGCCAACCTACAGAGTCGGACCGCTGATGCGGGCGGTACCGTGGCCGCGGACGCGTTGCAGCGTAGGTTGTTTCTGAAACTTATGCTCGCTGGCGCAGGTTCCCTGGCGTGGCCATACCGATTAGGCCATGCCCAGACCAAGGAGACAGTTCTCCGGGTCGGGATGACGTTGTCCGACATCCCGCTGACTACGGGGCAGGCGGACGGGGGAGCGGAGGGAGTTCGCCTCATAAACCGGTCCCTCTACGACGCTCTGTTGTCGTGGGACTTGTCCCGTGCCGATCGCCCCTCGGGCCTTATTCCAAACCTCGCCGAAAGCTGGTCGGTCGACGATACCCAAAAGGTCTGGAGGTTCAAATTACGTCGCGGAGTGAAATACCACGACGGTAGCCTCTTCACGGCACATGACGTGGTGTGGAACTTCGACAAGCTGATCAAGCCGGAAGCTCCGCAGTACGACCGGAGTCAGGCCCGGAACGCAGCCAATTGGCTTGTCATGGTGAGCGGCGCCCGAGCGGTCGACGACTTTACCTTGGAGATCACCACGAAGGAGCCGGCTGGTACATTGCTTTATGACCTGGTCAATATTTGCATGTCCAGCCCGAGGCAATGGGAAAAGCTCGGTCGAGATTGGAAGAAATTCGCATTCGAGCCGTCCGGTACCGGGCCGTGGAAGCTCGCCAGCCTGGTTCCGCGCAATCGCGCGGAGCTGGTGCGCAATTCCGAGTACTGGAATAAGAAGCAGATACCGCAGACCAACCGGATGGTTCTGCGACCCATGCCTGATGCCACCACGCGAGTTGCGGCGCTGCTTTCGGGCCAAGTGGATTTTGTGGAAGCGCTGCCGCCGGATGCGGTGCCGCAGGTCAAAGCGTCCGGCATGCAGGTTTCCACGAACGTTTACCCGCATATTTGGCCGTACATGCTCAGCCAAATGCTCGCGATTGATCGCGACAAGCTGGTGAAGTTGTTGCGCGGCTTGGCAGTGCCGGCAAAAGGCATGGTGATACCGGACCATCCATGGTTCGGCAAGCCGACCTTCAACATCAAATACGACCCTGACGCGGCACGCAAATTGCTGGCCGAGGCGGGTTACGGGCCGAAGAATCCGGTGAAGGTTAAGTTTTTGATGTCCACCGCCGGCTCGGGCCAGATGCAACCGTTGTCGATGAACGAGTTCATCCAAGAGAACATGCGCGACGTCGGTATCGACGTCTCGCTGGAGAGTATGGATTGGGAGGCGCTGCGCTCGCGCCGGATGGCCGGCGCGCACAGTCCACTGAACAAGGGCATACACGGGATCAATTACAGTTTGACCATTCAATATCCGATCTTTGGCATCATTGGTCAGACATTTCACGGCAAGAATCGTGTGGCGGGATACAATTGGGGAAATTTCGCCGACCCTCACGCGGACGAGCTTGCGGCGAAGTCGCTGCGGGAGTTCGACATCGATGCGCAGAACAAGCGGATTGGCGAGTTGCATGCATATCTCGTCGACCAGGCGATCTGGAGCTTCGTGGTGCACGACATGAATCCGCTAGGTCTGGCGAGCCACTTGA
>JACPSF010000086.1:0-1568 GCA_016193385.1 Deltaproteobacteria bacterium | reverse complement strand
GGTCTGGCGAGCCACTTGAAGGGCTTCGTGCAGGCACAAAGCTGGTTTCAGGATCTGACGCGGATCCGGATCGAATGAGGATTGCGGCGGAAGCGTAGCCGATGCTCTGGTACACTCTGCGGCGCATTGCCTATATTCTGCCGATCCTGGTTGGCGTATCGATAGTCTGCTTTTCCTTCGTGCATCTGGCGCCCGGCGACCCGATGACCGCCGTGATGCCCGATTTCGCCTCGCCGGAGCTCATCGCGCAGATCAAGGGGGCATATGGCTTCGACAAGCCGTTGCCGATCCAGTATTTCCGTTGGCTCGGGGCCGTGCTGAGCGGCGACCTCGGAATGTCCACCAGGACAGCCTGGCCGGTTTGGGACGAATTGCTCCCTGCCATACTGAACACTGCCCAACTCGCAGTCGCAGCCGTCGTAATCAGCTTCGTGCTGGGAATCGGCCTGGGTGTGTGGGCGGCCTATACTCGCCGGCTCGCTGCCGACAGAGCGATCACCACCGCTGCAATTCTGGGCGTCTCCGTACCACCCTACTGGGCAGGGATGGTCCTGGTTGCCATTTTCGCCGTCACGCTCGGTCTTCTGCCGGCGATGGGAATGGCGCCCCCAGATAACGGGGGCTTTGGCCTGGACGATCTGCGTTTCATGGTTTTGCCGGCCCTGACGCTGTCGATGATCCCGACTGGCATCATCGCACGCAGCGTGCGCGCAACAGTGATGGACGTTCTCAAACAGGAATTTATCCAGACGGTCTACGCCAATGGCCTGGGTCGGCGCCGTATCTTTCTGCACGTCATCAAGAACGCCGCACCGTCGGTACTTGCAATCATGGGCTTGCAGGTCGCTCAACTGCTGGGGGGCTCGATTCTGGTGGAAACGGTCTTTGCATGGCCGGGAACCGGCTACCTGCTGAATAACGCGATCGCGACGCGCGATTTGCCGCTGCTTCAGGGGACAATTCTTATTCTGGCATTTTTTTTCGTAATGATGAACTTCCTGGTCGATCTCGCGCAGCCGTTCCTCGATCCCCGAATTAAGAGGCACTGAGCCCATGAGTACCGCGACAGCGAATTCCACCCAGCCACGGATCGAAATCGTTCGCCGACCGGGGCGAATCCAGCTCACCTACTGGCAGGGCGTGCGCCGCCGGCTTACGCGGGATCCGATCTCGATGGGATGCGCCGGTATTTTGGTGCTGATGATTGCGGCGGCGATTTTTGCTCCTTGGGTCGCGCCAATGGACCCGTACAAGACCAGTATGCTCCAACGGTTGCAGCCAATCGGGACAGCCGGGCATCTCCTCGGCACGGACGAGCTCGGGCGCGACATGCTGAGCCGGTTGATCTATGGCGGTCGGGTTTCGCTGTTAATGGGAATTCTGCCTATAGCGACGGCCACCTTGATCGGCAGCGCCATCGGTATCGTCGCAGGATTTTTTGGCGGCAAGGCAAACATGGTGATCATGCGGATCACCGCTGTTTTCTTTGCTTTTCCGTCGGTGCTGCTGGCTGTCGGTTTGGCCGGCGCCCTTGGCCCAGGGCTGGTCAACGGTCTGGTCTGTCTTGC
>JACPSF010000101.1 GCA_016193385.1 Deltaproteobacteria bacterium | reverse complement strand
GAGAGCCGCCACCGACACCGGCTCCCTGTGCTACTGCCATGTTGGGGAACACCCGAAAATCGATCCAGCCGTTCTTTTTTTCTGGATGTTCCTGGCCCCAGATCCAAGCATCCTCCGGCCTACGCGGGTAGTCCTTTACCTGCCAACGCCGGCCTCTCTCTAGAATGAGAACTCTGTATCCCTTTTCTGCCAGTCGGCATCCGGTGACGGCGCCGCCGAAGCCGCTGCCGATCACAACCGCGTCAAAATCTAACGCCATCTGTTCCTCTCGAGATGCCGCTATATAGGCCCATATTCGATGAAGTGGCGCGCGTATACATCCCAGAGTTTGCCAAGGAAAAACATCCCGAAGCGGTTCATTGCTGAAATGCGGTCGTGAGGCGTGGGACCATCGGCACGAAACGTGGTGAGCTGTTTGATGAAGTCCAGCTCGTAGATGTGGAGGATACCGGAGCCGAAGATCTTCGCCCCGGCCTCATCTGTGGCCTCAACCTTCCCACGGTAAATCCGCGTGTAGAGCGTCGTGGTGTCAGACCAGAGATCAAACTGCGGATCGTCGTGGATATCTTTGAAGCCGGAAAGGGTGTACTCCTTACCGTCGTCGCCTTTAAAAAAGAGGCGATAGAGCATTTTCTTCCGCTTCGGGTCGTCCTTGTGGACAAAGAGATTAAATACTCCCTCTTTGACCGTGAGCTTTCCTCCCAGGGGCTCATACTCGATCCAGCCTTCGGCTTCAGCCTCATGCTCAGGTTGAATGACGAAGCGGTTGACCCGGTCAATCTTGATCGTGAGATGGAACATAAGGAAGTTGTTATCGTTTTTCCCTTGGGCAAAACCCTCCTCGTAGTCCTCGACTCCCTCGGTGAAGTACCCCTTCATCTCTTCGGTAAACTGGAGCTTGGTCTCGGCCGTGTGGATCTCGAGGGGATAATCCTCCCCCTTCTTTTTGACCGGAACGCCGTTCTGCTTGCACCATTCCCGCGCCGTCTTGACCCCTAGGTTGACCGTCTCTGCCATCCGGTCTTTGGAAAAATTGATGAGGTAGTGGATCGGCACCTCGGCCTGGAGAAGCTTCTGTTCGATGTGCCGGCCAAATTCGCCCTTTTTTCCAGCAGCGATCTTATCGTTGTTTTCTTTGATGCGCCTCCAGATACTGAAAAAGTTTGTGTCGGCCACGGTCTCGATGATGTGAAAGTACTGGGCAATAAAACCGTCGCGCCACTCGTCCCGCGCGCTGACGGTCCAGATCGCCCAGATCTCATCGGCCCCGCGCCGAATAGCCTCCTCAACATTACCGTCGGTGATGTAGACCGCATCGATATAGGTTTGTCCGCTGATCACCACAGGCGGGAACCACATCGGGAGAGAGACGCTGGCGATTAGATAGTCTTCGTTCATCCTATCCTGAGTAATGACCTCCAACTCCTTCTTGGAGAAGTTGAAGGCATTGAATGTTCCGAGCTTCTTAGACCGATTGATGGCCTTCCAATCGATCCCCCAGAAGGGCAGCACCTTTTCACGAAAGTTGTCATAGGTAAACAAGGACGGGGCGTAGGTGAGTTTCCAGTAGTGCTCCCAGTTAAGATCCACCGGCATGAAGGGGTCTAAATCGCGCCAGTTATCAGCGATCTTTTTACCGCTCATTCCCTGGCAGTACATGGCGAGGTTGAAGCAGCCGCCGCTCGCCCCATCGGCGTGATCAAAGGTCAGGCCCGCCTCATCCAACCACACTTCCAAGACACCTGCCTGGAAGCCGACCTTGATTCCGCCACCCGCGAGGATTAGTGAGCGCATCGTATGGCCTCCTCAATCATCCGTGCTCAAGAGGGAGCAACCTTTGTCCCGGAGAACATAGTATCCTCGAATCGGATGATTCTCACGGGCGAAGGCTTCATGCCACCAGACCGCTGCGTTCCAGATGTGTTCCGGCGCGCTGTTCCGTTCCGAGGCCCCTGGCGTCAGGTCCAAGTTGATCGCTTCGTAGGCCATCTCCACATAGGATGATGAAAAGATCGGGACTCCGTCGCGCAGGGGGTTAGGACGGGCACCCTGAGACCAAAGGTAACTTTGCCAGATCCCCAAAGTCTCCCAGAGATTATAACGGATGCGGTCAACGTTATGGTCGGCTGCTCGCCGGCGTACCTTCGCTGCATCCTCGTCAGTCATCTTGACGGCTAAGAGGGCCGCGTTCGCATCTACTTTCGCGTTCTGGTAGTGGCGGATTTCCACTGCGCCAACCCCGTTCTCCTCTGGTTTTGGGAATTCCCCGTCGCGCGGGTGAAGCGTTACCTCCCATACGGGCGTTTTACCGAGGTCCCCAGGCCGCGAGCCCACCTGCTTCCCGATCAGAAACACGTGGGACCATAGGCTGGGGCGAGCGTCCCACCGGAGCACTGACTGAGCTGTGCGTAGGGTGTAACCAGGCAAATCGCGCTGCCCCAAGAGCCCAATCACCATTAGGCCACCGTTGCCGACTTTATTTTTAGCTAAAGCGGTGAGGGCATCGCCAAAGAACTTTAAATTGTCCTGGTCTTTATGGGAGTTGGTCCAGTCAATCAAATTGTTGTTTTTAGTGGTTGACCGCGAGTGCCTCATATTTTTCCAGCCTCCTTGCTACCCACATGGGTTAACGTAATTCTATTTCCCTTCTGAAGAGAAGGGCGAGCAACCCGCCTGCTGCTTCTCTGACCAATCTGTTCCACCAAGAGCGTGAGTCATATGGTCGGATCTGATAAATGGATAACTCGAATAACACCCGCCTGTTGGTTCCTCGCAGGAGGCGCACCATGCCGATGTTATTGTGAAGGGTCATGAAAGGATTCCGGCCTACCTCCCAGGAAGTCGTATGTCCATTTTGGCGAACCGTGAACTTGTAGTCAGGCTTCTCTGGCTCTTTGGAGCCTGGCCGGATCATAGAGGCCGGCGAAGCAATCAGCTCCGGTACCCCTTCGGGGGCATCGAGACCGCCGCGACGACCCACAGCGAAGCGACCCGTGTGTATATCTCCCGAAAGCACCAGGATGTCGTGGGGCTTACCTTCGTCATTACGACCCATGATGCTGCCCTCAATAATAGACCAAAGGTGCCCGTAGTCCTCAGCGAAATTTGATAGGGAATGATCGCGCCAATCGCCGTCCTTCTGGAAGATGGGCTGTCCTAATACAAGAACTCCGGGACCGCGCAGCTCATGCGCCCATCGTTCCAGATCCTGCCGCTGGAGCTGCTGGAAAAAGCGAGGCGGCCGCCTCTCCCCGTCGAAGAAGTCGCGCTCGGATCGGCTGTCGGCAATGAAAAAAGAAACCTCCCCGATCGCGAAACGGTACCAGGGCCTATCTCCCGGATTAAGGCATTGCTGGTATCGGACATAGAGCTGCTGTGCGGCCTTTGCGTAGGCATCTCTGAACTCCGGCAAGCTGCGCGAAAGATGGATTTGTTTTTCGGGATAATCATTCCAGAACTCGTGGTCATCGCACATGAAGAAGTTCGGAGATGTTTGCATTAGCTCGCGGTAAACAACGTCACCCCAGTACTCGGCATAGCGATCGGCGTATACCTCGATTTCCGGGTGCCCTGTGAAGTCTGGCAAGTAGTCTGCCGGCCAATCCGCGTATACCTGGTCACCCAACAACAATTTGAAAGCCGGGTGCCACTGCTTGACGAGTTGGCGGACCGCAGCTAAATACGTTCCCTCCTTGTCGTTATCACGCCAAAAGCAGGACGCCATGAGGAAAGAGACGCCATGCGGCCCGATAACATCGGGGTCAGAGTCTATAGTGTTGGGTAGAGTTCGCCACAGGAAAGGCTCGGATGACTCCGCCTCCGGTATTTTGATCTCATACAGAGAGCCCGGCTTTGGGCTCGTAAGCCTGAGCGTCAATATCCCCATCCGCCGATCGAGTCCTGGCAGATCGGGCAGAATTTTCCAATCTTGCTTTGTTTCTTCCTCCTGTTGCGCTCGGGAGATCCTTATGCGTCCGGGAGTGAATTCTCCGTGGCCAGGACGAGAATACCAGACCCGCCACCCCACACCCCCTTCGAGAGGGGCACCTGGAACAATCCATGTGGAGAGCATTGTGTCTACAGTGTTAGGTTTGAGGTTTTGTCTTGGGCTCCAGCTTTTCCACGAGAGCCCGGATGACAAGCAAAATAGTTTCCGACGCAAAGCCGGAGGCGAAGCCAAGCGCCACCGAAGTCGCCCGGAGCGACGGTTCGACCAAATAGTAGGCAGTGATCGCTATGAGCGGCGCTGAAACGACCTGCATGATCTGGAAGACCAAATACTCTCGCGCCTGCTCGCGCGTGATTGCCTTTTGATTGCCCTGTGGGAGCGCGAGCCTTCCCTGGTACTCCGGGACCCGACGTGTCATGCTCACAGCAGCGCCCATGAGCGACAGAACCACAAAATAGAGCGGAACCACTAACCCTCCCTGGATGCGCACGGGAGGCCAACCGGCCTTCACTCCCTCAGACGGAGTCGCTGAGCTGGAGACGGCCTGTTTAGGGGGCGCCTTAGTTATCTGCACTCCTGCCCCACCCTTTTTTTCTCCCTCGGCCGTCCTTTCAGAAGCCGATGCCTTGTTCGCGCTTCCCATGGTGCCGCCGATATTTACGACCCACTGATCGGTATTATTATCGCACTTGAGTTCCTTTGGAGTCCCTGCGGAGCCCGTGGGTGCCTCCGTCAACGGCAGACTGCAGCCCGCAACCACTCCAATAGGACTTCTCACCATCGCCTGATGGAGACCGGGCACAAGAGGAAAAACAACGAAAGGAACGACCCATCCCAGAAGCGAGAGCACGATAAACAGGTAGCAGAAGAGAATAATCTGGTTGATCTTCTGGTCGGTGACCGCGCCCGTGAAAAGATAGAGAAACCAACTGATGAAGACGACCGCAGCGCCAGTCAGCAGCAAAAGAATGGCTTTGACCCACCACGAAAGGGCGACGGCTGAAGGACTACTCGGTGGTGGCGCCGAATAGCTCCACAGGAGCCAGGCCAGAATGACAAGGATCACAAAAACCACCAGAGGTCCTGCCCATTTCTGCAAAAAATCCCATTGGCGGGCCATCGATCACCTCCCTGTGAGTTGGAGCTATGTCTCAACGAATCTATTTTGATTTGGCCGTTAATATCCGCTGCAAAACTGAAAATGCATGGGGTCTTTAGACTTCCCCGACCAGTCACCGCCCCAAGTGAAACCAAAGGACTTAAAAATCTCCACGACTCCCGGATCCATATCTCCAGCGGATCCCATTGGATTCGTCTCCGGATTGAGGTCAACAGCTATCGCCCAAGAATGGACGGAAAGCTTGCCGCTGCTTCTCTTACTTCGGAAATTGAAGCAACCACCAAATGTGCGGATTTTGCTCTTCAATCTGCGCCGTTCTATCTCTCGGAAGACCTCGGGAAATAGTTCTTTTAGTTTCTTATGCCCATAGAGATTTTGGACTTCTTTGCCCGGATCCCAAGAGAGAGGGATAGGGTAAGGAAGCGGGGCTCGCAACAACTGCTCCACTTCCCAACGAGGATCGAGAATTCCGTCGTCACGGATGTAGTCAAAGATGTCGCCGAAGGAATCAAGGATCGCATCAAGACCATGAGGAGGAGCAAGGTCAAACCCAGATATTGTGCGGGGAGAAGGGGGTTGAGTCTCTTTCTTCCCCGGTATCTCAATGCGCTGCCCCACAAAGATCCTTTCAGGGTCACGTATGCCATTATATCCCGCAAGGACGGTGTAAAGGTTAGCGTCACCAAGCTCCGCTTTGGCGATCTTCCTTAAGGTGTCACCCTTCTTGATTGTATAGATTCGTGCCATTTTACAGTGAGCTTACGAACCTTATCTGACTCCTACGAATGAGCAGGAGATACCCCCCTGTGTTTTCCTTCTTTCTAAGGTCCACGATGCCATGTCCAGCAACGCTTCATCCTTATGTTCGCCTGTAGGCCGCGACTTTCGCTGGCTGGCCTTCTACCAGGCAGTCCCCGGCACAGATGAGATCGAAGCCGCCCTTCTCCGGCGGGTTGTTACCTTTGTAAGTTTCAAGGACGGCGCGGTTACCAGGACCGGGGCCAATCTGCAGGGTAATGGTGTTATTCTGATCTTTTTTTCCTAATGCTGTTAGAGGTCCGAAGATACCTTCCTGCTGCTGGACGACAGTTTGAAACTCAGCCAACGATTGGCTTCCGGGCGTGGCGACGGTTTTTGAACGCATACCTATAGCTCCTTG
>JACPSF010000100.1 GCA_016193385.1 Deltaproteobacteria bacterium | reverse complement strand
GGCCAGTGAACTCCCTGCCCATCTCCGATAATTTCGAAGCGCGCCCGCTGTGCAGGGGTGGCCTCTGAAAGCCGCCACGACCACGCAAGCGGCACACTAACAACCCGTCCGTCGACTAGATAGGCCGTGATGGTGTTGGAAGCAACTTTGATGTTGCGGATACGCGCCTCTGTGCTAACCACAATGCTCATGCCATGCCTCGGTAATGACCTCATAGTGTGTTTCGATCAACCGCCGAATGACGCCCAACTCCCTTGCAGTAAAGCCATAATTCGCCGCAAGCTGGATGGGCTGCAGCCAAAACTTGCAATTTCTTCTCTCGCGCCGGACGTGGACGTGAATCGGCTCATTGCAATCAAAGCTGTAAAAGAAAAACCAGTAGGGTCCACGAATTTCCTTGATTCTGGGCATTCACCGACGTCGTCCTTTTACCGAGCATTCACGAAACTCTTATAGTCTACTTCAGCCGCACAACACCTTCAAGTCACGTAAACTTAAGCTCAGCCGGTGTTACGCGATCGATTTGAAGCGCCACGTTAAGCTTTTCTTCTACGCCTCCTGATCCAACGAGCGCGATACGGAGAGAGGCGCCTAAGCTTGTCCAGCTAACGTACCTTTTCATTATTCTCCATCATCGAACGGCAGCTCCGGTAGTTTCTTAAGGTTGCCGACAAACCGCTCCCGATCAAACGGCCTGCCATGCTTCATCGTGTCGTAGATCTCCACTACAACAACCGTACCGATTAGCTTTCTCGCCTTAATCTTCGAATACCCTTCGCGAAGAAGGCGGTCGAACGTCTCACGCGTTTCCGGCGGATCATTCGCTTCGATCTGGTTATCGATAACCTCAAAAATTGCTCTTTGCAAATGAGGATTATACTCAGCCAAGTGTTCCTCCCTTTGCGCTGTTGTTAGCCATCCCCATCACTTCGATCTGGCCCTCCCAGCGACTGGCAGTGCGGGAAACGGCATTCTGGAAGCCATCCTCATGCTCTACCTGAGAAACTAGCAAGAAGAGGACGTGTGCGGTTCGGAAGGCGTGCGCGAACCGCGCACGGGTACGCTGCTGTAGCTCTGTAACCATGAGAGCGGCAAAAGCTTCGCGAGACTCGCGGCGGAAGTGCTGGTAGATGAGTACCGAACAGCCGGTCTCCCAAAGCTGTTGGATTTCCGACCAAGTGATGTACTTTGAGGAGCCCTTCCGTCCTGCAGGTTTCGAGGGAATCCCGATTCCGTTGTCTGGATCGACGAATACGAGATCTACCCCCGAGGTGGACTCCATGAGACCTTGCTGCCAGAGATCGCGCTCCCGGCGTGTGTCCGGTACGACTGCCGAATAAAACGTCGAGCCTGGCAGCAGGCCGGAGCCTTCGATGAGCGACACCTGTGGTGCAGAACTCGCTTCAAGCGCGTCAGCCAGGCCATCGAAAAGCTTGGGGTCGAAGCGTCTCCACTCTTCGGGCCGTCGCAGGTAAGAGCGCAATCCGCCGTCTCGTCCACTGTCGTCCGGAGTAAGCATCCATGCCACGAGGAGCCTGCAATTGCTGCCGGATTGGAGAGCGCGCAAGAGTCCGTACTTTCGATAGTCGTTGATGTCACCGAGGTACTGGTTCTTCATCTCGTCGTCGCCATTGTCTGGCTAACGAGGCTGTCCGGAAAGGGGTCAAGTCCGCTCTTGGCTCTTTTGGAGTTCTGCTTCAATCCTCCGCGCCCTGCGGGCTATCTTCCTCTCTGCCCCCACTCTCGCCTTCATCCTCAAACATGCCGAACTTACCGATGAGGTCTTCTCTAACCCCAACACCCTGCCGATCTCGCTGTGCTTGTGCCCTCCCAAGCTCCGACACAAATAGATCGCCATCGACCGTGCCTCGTTCTCCTCCCCTCGCCGCTTTCTCCTCAGCTCCTCCACCCGCCTACCGTACACCTTAGCTGTTACCTGGGCAATTTGCTCAACCCCTAACCCAAATACCCTGCGAGACTCAGGCTTTTCTTCCTCCACCCTGGCCCTCTCACCAACCCTCTCCCTGACCCACCCTGGCCCTCTCACCAACCCTCCCCCTGACCCACTCCACAAAGCCTCTATCCCCTAAGATCGGCCTCTGATACGGCCCCCTGTAAAAATCCACTACCTCCTTTTCCATCTCAGAGCGCATAAACTCCTGGTATTCCCTAAGCTCACCAAACCGAGATAGTACCGAGCGGGTATTGAGCCATTGAGGACGTTCGCTCTGATACAGATGGCCGCGATGGCTGCTCCAGCGGTAGCGATCCATATCCGATACCACCCCTGCCTGTACCGGGTTCTGATGGATGTAGCGAACCACAGACAGAAAGTACTCCTCAGCATCGATCAGGATCGCCTTGTAGCGGCCCCGAAACAGGGGACCGTCTCGGTGGTGAGAGCGGTTGAATCTTTGGGTGTAGATCCCATCGAGGTGGCGCATCGCCCGGGCTAGTCCACCCTTGGGGGTCTGAAGGAGGAGGTGGTAGTGGTTATCCATCAAACAGTAGGCGTAGATCTCTATTTTCCACAGCCGGGAGATGTCGGAAAGTAAGTCCAAAAATTGCCCTCGATCCTTGTCCTCCAGGAAAATGTCCCTGCGGGAAAGACCGCGGTTCATGATATGGTAGTATGCCCCAGGGTATTCAATGCGCAGGGGGCGAGCCATAAAAAGCCATCTAGTGAATCTTGTTCGGCATATCAAGGGCTAAGAGCGGACTTGACCCCTTCACCTTCACTTCACTCCGGCGATTCTTTGGACGCATACGCTTGTGATGTGCCATTTTTTAATGTTGCGCGTTTGTCGTCTTCGCGGCGACGGTGATTGCTTGCCTTCTTCGTCCGCCCTGGGGCCATAGAACGCCCCGCTGCCTTTTTTAGGTCCCGCATGCTCGGTTTTTTTCGCGTTGTACGCCATAGGACTCAGCTATATGAGGTGACTTCTACTTGTAGCCGTTTTTTTCTCGCGTCGTTGACAATGTTTTCGAGCTGCTTGGCGACCCGGTCGTCGATCCAGTCCGCTCCGCACTGGCTGCAAACCGTAGCCGGCACTTTCCGCACGACGACAACACCGAATTCCAGATCGGCAGTGAACGTTGTCGTCCCGGTTTTTTTCGTTCCGGCGCAGAGAGGGCACAATTTCCTCGATCTTTTTTTATTCACTTCTTCCTCCTGGTCTTAAAATCGGCCTCAAAGTGTTCCAAATCCGTGACAGAAAAAGGGGACGCGAACCTTTTCTGTGGCCGTCAACGCGGCTCTTTTCTGGGTCTGCTGCGCGGCGGCCATAGGTCACAGTCCCAGCTTTTTTCTCGCCGCGGGCAAGAAGCCGGTTACCTCAAGGCTCTTCACAAAACTGCCGTTGACGATCTGCTGGATGTCTACCTGTGCGACCTTGGGATTCACTCGAGAGACAAATCTTTGGATGTTTCTCCACGCCTCCGGATCGGGTGCCACATCGAGGCTTGCTACCAACCGCAACGCGTTGTAAGTGGTCTCCGCGTCCTTGTCGGTACTGAGCCGAAGGTTCCGCTTCAAAACCTCCATCACGTCCTGCTTGTTGCGCGGGTCCTGAATGAAGACCACTGCTTCAACCATTCCTTTCACCAGGCGCATGATGAGATCCGGAGAATTGGCGATCAGATCCCTGCGAGTACAGATGCCCACTC
>JACPSF010000099.1 GCA_016193385.1 Deltaproteobacteria bacterium | reverse complement strand
GGAAAGGCGCGATGGTGGAGGTGGAAGTGGAGGTCGAGGAAACAGAGATGGCGGCCGTAACCGCTGGTAGTTTTCTCGTCTTTTGAGTGACCAAAAAAGGGGCAACAAGTCGGTTTGCCCCTTTTTTTTACGGATCTTAGCCCGGGCGGGATAAGGGGTCGGGCTATTCTAAGCCGCTATTATTTGTTCCTGTGGGAAGCCGCCGTAGCGCGCGGCTGTCCCTGCCGGACTTTTTGGTACTCTCCTCGTCCAACCCTTTTGGTCTTCCGCTGCTTCGCCCACCTCACCGCGACCTGGCGGACATAGACGGACGATTTTCGTCTGGGATCCGCTGCCTTGGCGATATCCCCAATCGTGAAACGGCCGGGAAGCCGATCCAACAAGGAATCCCAATTTGCTGGCGTGGCTCTTCTGGCCCTGCCACGCTTTTTTCCCGGTCGCTGTGCCCTCGTGTCCGCACCTGCCAGGAGTCGATAGGCCCTTTGGTGCTTTATCAGATCATCCTTAAAGGCGGCCAGTTCGGAAGTTCGCCGATCTAGCTCCTTTTTAAGCCGGTCGATCTCTCTTTTTACAG
Organism: Deltaproteobacteria bacterium; assembly: GCA_016193385.1. The sequence goes on along the minus strand of JACPSF010000099.1, from coordinate 5,291 downwards.
ACGTGATCAGATTTTCAGGCATAGGGTTCCTCCAAAGACGTTTCTCGTCCTCCTACCACCGCAGGGTTTAGAAAACAACTCGATCCTCTATGCCCTTTAGGCATCATGTGTGACCTTTGCGTCGTCCAACACGAATATGGGGTCAGTGTGCGGGGCGGGATAAGGGGTCTTTTACGACGGGAAAGCCATCCATACGACCTACTTGCGCGTACACGCAGGCAAGTAGAAGCGGCGAGTCATGTCGCGCCGTCCTCGCATTCTCAGCCCTTCGATACGGCCCTCACTTCATCTCTTTCAGCACCTCGGCGACGAAGCGCATGTCGATCACCTCCTCATAGCCGATGTCCTTGTCGAGAATCCCGGTGGTGCGCACCACGGCGAGCGCCGTCTTCCACATCTCGCGGGTGATCTGCCCGTCGGTGCTCCACAGCTTGTACGCCAGCGCGTTGTCGACGATGGCGTTGAAGTCCGCCTCCTTCAGGGTCGGCATCTCCTTCTGGCCGACCTTGAACAGCTCTGCCCGGTTTGTCGGATCGCTGGCATAGCGCGAGCCGCGGATCACCGCGCGCACGAACGACCTTACCACCTTGGCATCGGTCTCGATTGCCCTGAGCGGCACGTTGATCGCGGTGAAGATGTAAGGGCCGAGCTCGTTCGGCGCATTGAATACCGGTCCTTTCCAGATGCCCTGCTGCACCCCCTGGAACAGGAGCGGCTCGTTGGTGATGCCGAACTCGGCCTGTTTCGAGGCGACCGCTGCCAGCACCGCTGGGTGCGAGGTCTCGACGACCTGCACGTCCCGGCGCCGATCGAGGCCCATCCGATGCAGCATGTAGAGCATGATCGAATGCGGCGTGCCGCCATACTGCATTACCGCGATCCGCTTGCCCTTGAGGTACGACTTGAGATCGCCCTGGATCGGCATGATGTCGCTGCGCGCCATCATGTGGGTGTCGCCGCGCACCATGACCGGCACGACGGCGCGGATGTCGGCGCCCTTGGCCTTGGCGAAGGCGTTGTGCTCCGGGCCGCCGATGAAGCCCCAGGCCTGGCCGGTCAGCACCGCGTTGGTATGCGCCGCGCCGCCGAGCAGCGTGACGAACTTCACCTTGATCCCTTCCTCGGCGAAGAAGCCCTTGTGGATCGCGGTGTAGAACGGCAGGTAGCCCATCACGTGCACCGGCTCGGCGATCAGGAGTTCGCGGTCCTGCGCGCACGCCGGTGCGGCAGCGAACAGCATTGCCGCGGCGACGACCACAACGAGCGCCTGCATCCTGGGCGCGATATTCCGTCCTATGCTTATGCCCGACATGATTGCCTCCTTTGGCTTCCGTTAGTCCAACGGCGCGTCACTGGAAACTCGCGCCGTGCATGAAACCCCTGAGCAGAATGCGTTCGAGCCACGCTACGCCGACGTACATCAGCACAGCAAGCACCGAAAGAACGATCACGCCGACCCAGATCAGCGCGATGTCGTAAACCTGGCTCGCATAGAGGATGGCGCGGCCGAGGCCGTGCTGCGACGAGATGAACTCGCCGACGATCGCGCCGGCGAGGGCGAGCCCGATATTCACCCGCAGCGAGGCGATGATCCAGGGCATCACCGAGGGCACCACCAGCTTGGCGAACACCTGCCAGCGGCTCGCGCCGAGCGAATACATCAGCTTCTCGGAATCCTGATCGACCGCGCGCACCGCGGTGAAGGTCGTGAGGATGGTCACCACGATGGTGAGCGCGACCCCCATCGCCACCTTGGACGGCATGCCGAGGCCGAACACCAGGATGACCAGCGGTGCCAGCGCGAATTTCGGGACGGCGTGGAACACGATGATGAAGGGCTGCGACACGGTCGCATAGGTGCGCGACCACCAGAAGGACAACCCGATCACCGCGCCGCCCACCGTGCCGTAGACGAAGCCGAGAATGGTCGCCGCCGTGGTGTACGAGGTGTCGACGTAGGCGTCGCCGGTCTGCACGAAGACCAGGAACTTTCTCCACACCTGGCTGGGCTGAGACCAGAAGAAGGTATCGATCCAGCCGGCCCCGGCGCCGTATTCCCACAGACCGAAAATTGCCACCACGATGCCGATCTGCCATAGGGCGAACTCGGCGTTGGAGGCCTTGCGCGGCGTCTTGAGCACGCGTCCGCGGCCGCCGGCCACTCGTCGCGCGACCCGCCGGCCGATGAAGCCAGTGAGCCCGCGCGCCTGGTATTCCGCCGAAAGCTTCTGCGCCATGGCCTCGCGACCCTCCCGGTGCCGCGCTACTCCGCCGCCGTCTCGGCGGCCTCGTCGCGCAGCTCCTCCATTAAGAGCTCGAGGCAGGTCGCCTTGACCTCGAGGAAGGCCGGATCGGTCAGCACATGGCGGTCGCGCGGCCGGCCGATCGGCACCTCGAGCGTCGCCTTGATCCGTCCCGGCCGGGCTGTCATCACGTGGATGCGGTCGGAGAGATAGACCGCCTCCTCGACGTCATGGGTGACGAACACCACGGTCTTGTCGAAATCCGCCCAGATCTGCAGCAGCCAGGCCTGCATCATCGAACGGGTCTGGGCGTCGAGCGCGCCGAACGGCTCGTCGAGCAGCACCACCTCGGTATCGTAGAGCAGCGTGCGCAACAACGCCGCGCGCTGGCGCATGCCGCCCGAAAGGGCCGCGGGATAGTGGCGGTCGAAGCCGGCGAGGCCGTAGCGCTTGAGATAGGGCAGCGCCTGCGCGCGCGCCGTGGCCTTCGCCATGCCCTTGAGCTCCATCCCGAGGATCACGTTGTCGAGCACGGTGCGCCACGGCAGCAGCAGGTCCTTCTGCAGCATGTAGCCGACCAGGCCGATCATCCGCGTCACCACCTGGCCGTCAAGCAGCACGTCGCCCCCGGTCGGCCGCTGCAAGCCGGCGATGATGTTGAACAGGGTCGACTTGCCGCAGCCCGAGGGCCCGATGATGCTGACGAACTTGCCCGGCGGGACGGCGAGATCGATCGGTTGCAGGGCGGTCACCACCGAGTCAGTCCCGGTGGCGAACACCTGCGAGACCTCGACCAATTCGAGCTTCGGACGATGGGATTCCACCTCAGCCACCGCGCGCGTCACCTTGATCGGCAAGGAATGATAGGAATTCCCGTTTTGATCGTTGGTGGCCACCGAGAACGCAAGAATTCCCGAAACAGCCACCCGTTACCAATCCTTCCGGGCCTATGCGGCTGCCGCATAGGCAAGCTCGCCGGCCCTCGCTTGGTTTGGCGTGGACAATATCCGATAACGACCTGTTATGTCAACGTCGCGCGGCAGTTAGGAAAGATGATCTCAGTTCGGAAGGGGTTGAGGTACCCCTTCCGGCTAGCCCGAAGGCTATGTATTGATAATGCTGGAATATACGGCCGGCTCACTTTCCAGCTGCGGCTGAGCTCTTGCCAGTTGTTGCAGGTTTGTTCGAGGCCATCGATTTTTCCATATCTTCAAGAGCCTGTTGGTTTGCTTTGATAGCCTCCTGTTTGGCATTAACATTTGGTCTAAGTTCGTGGATGGCTTGACCGAGGCTGTCCCCATTCATCATTTTCGCTTTCAGCTCGTCAAAAGGGATGTCCAGATTGCGTGAGACATGTACAGCAGCCACAAACCGCCCGAGATGATCAAATCCTTCGGCGGCATCCTGAAGATTCGCACCAACTGGCAGGAGCGTCTGCAGCTTAGAAGACAGTTTCGTATTCTGCGTGAGGAGATCGCTCGTCGTTTTCCTAGTCGCGGTTTCGGATAGGCTCCCCTTTGACTCTACATTCGAGGTTTCCTGTCCGGGATACGACATTTCTTTTCCGCCATGTCCCGGTTCTTCGCCGGGTATCCCTGATTTGCCATAGATGCCTTGACCACCGCTGGGTGTCCGCGACGTACCGAAACCGCTTTCTCTCCCACCAGACGGGCCTGGTACACCAAAGCTCCGCCCGCCTCCACTTCCAACGCCGCCGCCCCGTTGGGCAAACACCGAACTGTTACTTAGATACATGGCTCCGACGAAAGCGAGAAAAAAGATACCCCATCGTTTCATGGTTTTTCGCCTCCTCGACCTGTAAAACATATTATCGCCTAAAACCAGGCTCCGGAAAAACACCAGCAGATTGTTGGTTGAAGCAAAGAGGATGCCAGATGATACCCGAAGTTACTGGCCGCACTCACTTTGAAACCTTCGGTAATTTCCCGGCTCTCTTTTGTGTGGGGGATTCCCTATGGCAGTAGGTAAAACCCCTTCGGGAAAACGACGGTGTTTCAGTGGTTTCTCCCAGGGGTAGACACACGCGGCTGCGGTGTGAAGGCAGGGCGGCTCCTGACCTTCGGCCTCACTGAAGTATTTTTCTGCCGCCTGTTCCTCCGTTGGATGACAAAAGCCGGGATTGACGACCGAAAAATGACACTTTGAACCGCGGCCGGTCGAGCGGCAGCCGAGTCTCTGCTGAAACTGCAAGAATGAAAATCATCCGAAAAAATGGATGATTATCACAAATGCAGGGACCTGGATGGGTTTGGCACGAATCGTGCGTTCACACGGTTCATCTCTCTTTTATGAACTCTGAAAAAAACATGAGTACGAAAAAGACCATAGTAGTTGTGGACGACAACGAAGATATGGTCATAGTGATGAAGACGATCCTGGAGGCAAAGGGATATAAAGTTATTCCTGCGTGTGATGGCGAGGATCTCTTCCACCGTTTGGATGAGAAAAGGCCGGACCTCATCCTACTCGACATCATGATGCGTCCACCGGATGGCTTCGAAGTCCTGAGGCGACTCAGAAGTGATCCTGATATGTCGTCTATCCCTGTGATGTTCGTCACAGCAAAGGTGCGATACGAAGATATCTTAGCAGGCTACAATGAAGGTGCCGACTACTATCTTACCAAACCTTTCACCAGCAGCCAGCTCCTCAACGGTATCGGTATTCTTTTGGGAGACGAGTGAGTAGCGCTCCGCGGCTTGTGAAATTTTGCCACTAAGAATTCGCTTTAGTTTCTGTAGGGAATCGCGACCGTGAAGGTTGAGCCCTTCCCGCCGTCCCTCTAACTTCATCCTCCAAGCCTTTACTTCCGGTGCTCGACTCTATATATCTTTCAAGGAAATGTTATTGGCTGGAACTCGGGTATTCTCCAAGAGGAAGCACTGGAACGTGCGTCTTTGAAATCAGCTACAAGGAGCAGAGCGCATGAAAGCAGGTGAGTTAATTGTACAGTCTCTTATCCACGCAGGCATCCGCTATGTGGCGGGCGTATCGGGCGACTCGGTCCTGGAAATCCTTGATGCCATG
>JACPSF010000049.1 GCA_016193385.1 Deltaproteobacteria bacterium | reverse complement strand
GCTTTCGCTCGGGAGAAGCGAGCTCCAGAGAGCCGCAATTCCTTGACAGAAGCCAGCCCATGCAGTAGGTGGAATAAGGGGTCGGTCGTGTCTGGGCATTCCGCGGTGAGCGAAAACCTCGTCCAGAGGACAAACACCCCGATAAGATTTGAGGCGATAACCATGGCCGAAACGATACGACTTACCAGTCTGTCCCACGGGGCTGGGTGAGCTTGCAAGATCGGCCCGGCCGATCTTGCTCAGGTTCTGAGCCAACTGCCGAAGCGGGAAGACCCGAACCTCTTGGTTGGGATCGAAACTGGCGACGATGCTGCGGTGTATCGTCTGGGGCCCGAGATCGCCCTGATTCAGACGGTAGATTACTTTACGCCCATCGTCGATGATCCCTATAGCTTTGGGGCCATCGCGGCTGCTAACGCGGTGAGTGATGTTTACGCCATGGGTGGCAAACCGCTTCTGGCCCTGAACATCGTGGGCTTTCCAATTGGCAAGTTGCCCAAGGAATTATTAGCGGAGATCCTGCGCGGCGGTGCTGAGAAGGCTATGGAGGCCGGAGTTCTCATCGTCGGAGGCCACTCGATCGACGATGATGAGCCAAAGTATGGCTTAGCTGTCACCGGCGTTATTCATCCGGACCTGGTCGTCACCAACAAGCGGGCGAGGGCGGGCGACGATCTGATCCTCACGAAGCCTTTAGGCATGGGAATCATCTCGACCGCGATCAAAAGACAAAAAGCTTCCGCCTCACTTGTCCAGAGAGCTGTCCAGGTGATGAGCACTCTGAATCGCGACGCGGCTGAGGCTATGGCAGAGGTGGGCGCTCACGCTTGTACGGATATCACCGGCTTTGGCCTGTTGGGCCACCTCTACGGCATGACCCGAGCGAGCGGCGTGGGGGCTAAAATCAAGCTATCCAAGGTGCCGATTCTGCCTGAGGTTTGGGAACTGGCCAAAGAGGGGTGCATCCCCGGTGGGACGCGAAAAAACTATAGCTTCTTACAGGAGGAGGCGGCGGTAGCATGGGATCCCGGGATAGATGAGATGACCCGGCTGGTTCTTTCGGATGCTCAGACATCCGGCGGTCTTCTAATTGCCGTTGCCAAGGAGAAGTCTCGGGATCTGCGCTCGCGCCTCAAAGCAAGAAAGACGACGTCGGCGGCGCTCATCGGCGAGATTGTGGATGACTCCAGCGGGCGGATTCGCGTGGAGGAGTAGTTCTCGGTATCGACCGGGCCCGTCTTTCTCATTTTTTGGGGAGAAAGATTGCCAGGCTTCACGGAGGTCAAATATGGGTGACAGTTATCCGAAGTTTAAAGTGGCGGCGGTCCAGGCGGCGCCTGTCTTTCTGGACCGGGAAAAGACTACGGAGAAGGCCTGCCGGCTCATTCGCGAGGCGGGAAAGGAAGGGGCTCGTGTCATCGGATTTCCCGAGGCTTACATTCCCGGCTTCCCGCACTGGTTCGACTACCGGATCGCCCGCGATTGCAAGCCCTTGATCATGGAGCTGTTCAAGAATTCGGTCGAAATTCCCGGTCCGGTTACCGATACTCTATGCGAGGCAGCGCGGGAGGCGGGGGCCACGGTTGTCATGGGAGTTAACGAGCGCGAGCCGGGAACCCTCGGCACTTTGTTCAATACGCAGCTCTTTATCGGCCCGGACGGAAAGATCTTAGGGAAGCACCGTAAGCTCGTGCCGACGTGGACGGAGCGTCTCGTCCATGCGGGCGGAGACGCGAGCACCCTGAAAATTTTCCACATCGACGTCGGTCCCGTGGGGGGTCTAATCTGCGGAGAAAACACCAACAGCTTTTATCGAATGGCCCTTTTGCGGTGTTTAGCGATGAGATGAGGGAATTGCTCTGCACGGCACCGGAGCAAAAGAAGCAGTTGGCTGGCACCGGAGCTTTCTCCTCCATCATCGGCCCTACCGGAGAGTACCTGGCCGGCCCCGATAGCGGCGGTGAAAAGATCCTCTACGCGGAGGTCGATCCCGAAGTTGTTCTCTCCGAGAAGATCAGCCACGACTTGACCGGACACTACAATCGTTTCGATCTCTTCCAGTTGGTGATTGATGACCGGGCCGTATGCCGCAGGCCGCTATTTAAGAGCCGGGACAAGGTCGCAACAGAAAATGGTTTTCTTCCGGAGGACGACTCCTTGCCGTCACCGGCAGATGCTACGGAGCGCTAATCCAAGCCCTTTCCGCTTTTAGGAAAAACCGGCTCGGGATTTCTCAAATACTGGAAAAATTGCACGACACAACCACTAATCGTCTCCCTGTTTACCGCCTTGCTGCTGGTTTCCGATGCTGTTTTAATGGTACGCGTTTTGCTTTGTAGCGAGCAGCGGCAGGACAGGTGGTTGAGTTCGGGGCGCAAGCGGGACGCAATCCTCCCAGAAACGATTTCAAAGGCGGGTCTTAATCCGTGAATCGTTCAGGCTGAATAGATTATGCTGGGAATCCTTCCACCGTTCGACTATTATCAACCCTCGACGCTTGAAGAAGCGCTAGTCATTTTGGAGCGGCTGGAGGGGAATGTCTCTGTCTTCGCCGGTGGGACTGACCTTCTGGCGGCTATGAAGGATCGCCGGCTAAAACCTCAGGCCCTTGTCGATATCAAGCATATCCCGCAGCTCGGCGCCATCCGGGCGGAAGATGGCGGGCTCAGTCTCGGCGCTGCCGTCACCGCCCGTGCTACCGCCAAGGCCCTGCTCGTGCGGGAGCGCTTTCCTCTTCTCTCCCAAGCTCTCAGGATTCTTGGCTCTATGCAAATTGGCAATCGGGCCACGTTGGGCGGAAACCTTTCTAACGCTTCTCCTGCGGCCGACAGCGCGCCCGCTCTCCTCACGCTACGGGCATGGGTAAAGCTGGAGGGCCCGCAAGGAGACCGTTCGCTGCCTCTTGAGGACTTTTTTTTGGGTCCGGGAAAAACCGTGATCAACCGCGAAGTGCTGACGGAAGTGCATGTTCCGGCAGCTTCAGCGGCGGGCCGCGGCATTTTCTACAAGCTGGGGCCGCGTGGGGCTCCGGAGGATATCTGCATCGCCAGTGTGGCGGTCTTCGCCATTCCCGATGCCGCAGGGAAGAGTTGGGAAGACGTAAGGATCGCTCTGGGCGCGGTTGCGCCCATACCTGTCCGAGCTCGTAACGCCGAGGAGGCGCTGAGGGGCCAATCGATTGGAGCGCACACCACGAAGGATGCGGCCCAACTGGCAGCGGAGAAGGACGCGCGGCCCATTTCCGATATACGTGGTTCAGCGAGTTATCGCCGTGCCATGGTCCAGGTGCTGGTTGGGCGTGCCTTGGAACACGTGGCCCGTGACGTGAAGAAGGAAGCTGCCGTATGAATGAGCCTCGCGACATCCGCGTCACAATCAACGGTGAAGCCTACAGCGTCTCGGCGGCTCCCAATGAGACGCTGCTGGATTTCCTGCGATACCGCGTGGGACTGGTGGGCACCAAGAAGGGGTGTGACATCGGCGACTGCGGTTCCTGCACGGTGCTCGTGGACGGAAAGGCTGTCAATTCCTGCCTCGTCCTTGCCGTGGAGACGAACGGGGCCAGCATCGCCACCATTGAAGGGATGATCTCTGCAGGGCAGTTGCACCCCTTACAGCAGGCCTTCATCGATCACGGCGCTGTCCAGTGCGGTTTCTGCACTCCGGGGATGATCATGGCGGCCAAATTTCTCCTGGAAGAGGAGCCCAACCCCACAGAGGAGGATATTCGATTCGCTATGGCGGGAAACCTTTGTCGCTGCACCGGCTATGTAAGCATCATAAAAGCCATCGCCGCCGCTGGAAAGGCCCTTCGCGGAGGGAAGTAGATCGTGAGTAACGACCACAAAGTCATTGGCAGGCCAGTCCCGCGTGCGGATTCCCGGAGCAAAGTGCTGGGTGAAGCGAGGTACGCCGACGATCTTTCCCTTCCAGGGATGGTTTACGGTAAGGTGCTCCGAAGCCCGCACCCTCATGCCCGTATCCGCTCCATCGACACGTCCCGAGCCGGCAAATGCCCGGGAGTGGTCACTGTCCTCACTGCTAAGGACATCCCCGGCCAGAACACGATGGGACCCATCATTAAGGACCAACCTGTCCTTTGTAGCGACGTGGTGCGGTATGTGGGCGACGCCGTGGCGCTGGTTGGGGCTGAGACAGAGCGGGCGGCAGAAGAAGCCCTCGCCCAAATCGTGGTGGAGTACGAGGCGCTGGCTCCTGTTTTAGATCCGCTCAAGGCGATGGAGCCGGGCGCACCTCAGGTACATTCCCGGGGAAACATCGGAACTCACTATAAAGTTCGCCGCGGCGACGTGGAGGCGGCGTTTCGAGACGCCGCCGAAGTTGTAGAAAAAAAGTTTTTCTATCCGCGGGTTGAGCACGCCTATATGGAGACGGAGATCGCGCTGGTGGCGGGCGACCCTTCGGGAGGGGTCACCGTTTGGTCTTCCACTCAGTACCCGCACCTCGACCGGGAGGAGGTCTCTCGGGTTTTGGGGTTGCCCCAGAGCCGCGTGCGCGTCCACCAGATGATGACCGGCGGCGGCTTCGGTGGGAAGCTTAACCCACACGCTCAGTGCCTGGCAGCGCTCATCGCTTGGAAGACGGGTCGCCCCGCCAAGCTCCGCTATTCTCGTGAGGAGTCCCTGATCGCCAGCTACAAGTGCCATCCATACGTGATAGATATGAAGCTCGGCGCCAACCGGGAGGGCAAGCTCCTAGCCGTGGGGGCGACTCTTGTGGGAAACACGGGAGCGTACCTCCTTCAGGGACGAGCGGTGATTACGAAGTCCGCTACCCACGTCTCCGGCCCCTATTATATCCCGAACATCAAGGCCGACGGGTACGCGGTTTTTACCAACTGTGTCCCCTGCGGCGCCATGCGAGGCTACGGGGTTCCCCAGGTGGCCTTTGCTCTGGAATCCCTGATGGACGAACTGGCCGGTCGCCTCGGACTGGACCCGATAGAACTCAGGATGCGCAATGCCCTCGACACTACGCTGCCTAACGCCACGGGCCAGATCATGCGCGCGAGCGTCCCGATAAAGGAGATGCTGGGCAGGGCAAAACTCACCGTGCAGGCGCTCCGACCGCTTTTGGAGCAGGCACCAGAATCGAAGCGGCGCGGAGTCGGTGTGGCTTGCAGCACCCGCGGCATCGGCAGCATCCGCAAGGCCTCGCGCAGCACCGCCGTGGTCGGTCTGCATCCCGACGGCAGTGTCACTGTAGCCTGTGGACACGTGGACCTGGGCCAGGGCTCCAACACGATGATGGCTCAGGTAGCCGCAGAGGAGCTGGGAGTGGACGTGGAGCGGGTAGAGGTCATAACCAATGATACCGCCGTCGCACCAGACTGCGAGTCTACCTCTGCCAGCCGCGTTACTTACCTCTCGGGGAACGCTGTTCGCCTGGCGGCCGCCAAGACGCGCCTGCGTGTGTTGGAGCTCGCGGCTCAGGACCTGGGTTGCGCGCCTGAAGATCTACGATTGATGAACGGATCGGTGGTGTACCGGGAGCAGGGCGTTAGGCTGGCGGAACTTTTCAGCAAGCACACTTTTCATAGCATGACGTCGGTTGCGGAATTCTTGCCGGACACTGTCCCTCTGGATCCGGAAACAGGACAGGGTAGCCCCGCGGGAACCTTTAACTTTAATGTCCACGTGGCCCTGGTGGAGGTGGATGAAGGGACCGGGCAGGTTCGGGTTCTCCGGTATGTCGCCCTCACCGACGTGGGCCGCATGATAAACCCGCTGGCCGTGGAAGGCCAGGTGCATGGCGGCATGATGATGGGCCTGGGATCTGCCCTGATGGAGGAGGTAAGGGTAGAAGAGGGAGTGACCAACTCCTCCTTTGCGACTTATCTCATTCCCACTACGTTCGACGTTCCTCAGGAGCTGCTGATTGAAGTTGTCGAAGACCCTGAGCCTACAGGCCCCTTTGGCGCGAAGGGCTTCGCCGAGGGCTCATTGGACCCTGTGGGGGCGACCATAGCCAACGCGGTAACCAATGCCATCGGCGTCCGCATAAACCGGCTCCCCATGATCGGCGAGCGGATCCATGAGTTGCTCCATCGACGTTCGACATAACCGGCGAAATTCCTTCCCCCAGGCCCATACGCGCCGACCGGGTCTATCCTCAGACGCGAAAGGAGATATGATGAAGGCCGTCGGCAAATTTGTCATCGAAATATTGGTTCTGGTGTTTATCGTCCTCGCGGGACCGATCCTCACAGAGTGCTCAGCCCAGCTACAAAAGTTCAAGCTGGCCTATGTTTCTCCTTCCGGGGCGTTGGCTGTGCCTTGGATCGCTAAGGAAGCCAGGCTGTTTGAGAAGAACGGTCTCGACGTGGAGCTGATCTTCATTCGCGGCGCCTCGACCATGATCCAAACGCTCGTATCGGGGGACATTGACCTTGCCCATGTCGCCGCCAATCCGGCCGTGGAGGCCAATCTGGGCGGCGCCGATGTGTTGATTTTAGCTACCGCACTTAACCGGCCGGTGGGTTTTTACATGATGGGCCAGCCCGGCGTAAAGAGCGTGGAAGAACTCCGTGGGGGCCGCGTGGGGATTACCCGATTCGGATCGGCAACGGACCTTCTCAGCCGCATTGCCCTCCGGCAGTTCAGACTTCTGCCCGATCGGGATGTCGGGATCATTCAACTGGGAGGGATTCCTGAGATCGCAGCCGGCCTCAAGGCTAAAGCCGTCACAGCCGGCTTCGTCTCCTCGCCGCTGAACCTTGACTTAATGGAGTTGGGTTTCAACGTTTTAGTAGACTTTGGCCGCGACCTCCTTTTCCCCCACGCCCCTTTCATTGCCCGAAGAGCGACGATGAAGCAAAGGGATCAGGCGGTGCGCGGAGTTATGCGAGCCGTTGCCGAAGGGATCAAAATCTATCGCACCCAGCGGGACTTCAGCATCAAGGTCCTGGAAAAATATACGCGGACCTCCGATTTCAAAAAACTCGCGCAGACCTACGATACGTACGCTCCATATTTGGAGCGGATCCCCTACGTGGATCTCAAGGGGATTGAGAATATCCTCGTCGAAATCTCCCCCCGGCATCCCGGCGCCAAAAGTAGAAAGCCGGCGGAGTTTGTCGATCACCGCTACGTCAAGGAGCTGGAGGATAGCGGCTTCTTCCGCACCCTGTACGGTGAGCGTTCCTGAATCTACAAGAGAAGAGGTTGTCCCCAACGATTTTCTCTGGAACTATAGCATCGTGAACCAAAAAGGGGGAAAGCATTGGCAGTTGGATCGGTAGATGATACTGACGTTTTGATCGTCGGATCAGGCAATGCCGGTCTCGTGGCTGCCCTGGCAGCGCACGAGGAGGGCGCGAAGGTTACGGTCATCGAGCGCGCGCCGGCGGAAAGAAGAGGCGGGAACTCGGCCTTCTCCGGCGGCATCTTCCGCTGTGCCTTTCGGAATTTTGACGAGCTCCGCCCAATCTTGGTCGAATCGCCCACGCTGCCATTCGCCGGGGTCGAAGTGGAGCCATATTCAGCGGACAGCTTCAACAACGACTTGATACGCGTCACCGAAGGACTCGCCGATCCGACGTTGACCAAGCTCCTGGTCGAGGAGTCCTTATCCACGATGTCCTGGATGGCCTCCAGCGGGATCGTGTGGGAGCTCCATTTGACCCATGGCGCGAGGCTCGGGGAAAAGTTCATCTGGCGGTCAGGGACAGTCCCGGTGATGGCCAGGGGAGGGGGCAAGGGGCTGGTCGAGATGCTTTTCGACATCGTCAGCCGGATTGGGATTCCCATCTGCTACGGCGCGCGCGCCGTGAGCCTGCTAGCGGATTCAAGCGGCGCCGTCTATGGAGTCTTGGCCCAAACGCCTGAGGGGCGAAAAGAGTTTCGCGCCAAGAGCGTTATCCTTGCGTGCGGCGGATTCGAGGCCAACCCGGAAATGAGAGCGCGCTATCTCGGTCCCGGTTGGGATCTGGTTAAGGTTCGGGGAACGCGCTACAACACGGGGGACGGGCTCCGTATGTCTCTCGAGATGGGGGCGGCGCCTTTTGGCCATTGGAGCGGGTGCCATGCGTCGGTCATAGACGCGGAGGCTGCGGACGTGGAAGCAGAGTCCACAGACACAACGCGCTATTCTTACCCGTTCAGCGTCATGGTGAATCGGGACGGTGAGCGTTTTGTCGACGAAGGAGAGGATTTCCAGGTTTACACCTACGCGAAGATTGGCAGAAAGATCCTGGAGCAACCGGCATGCGTCGCTTATCAAATCTTTGACAAAAAAACAGTCCCGTTACTCAGGAGTCCCTATTTGAATAGCCGCGCGCTGGTTGCCGAGAGTATCGAAGAGCTTGCCGATGAGCTGGGAGCGGATAGCGAAAGGTTAAAGCTCAACGTCGAAGGTTTCAATCGCGCCGCTCAAGATGGCGAATTTGACCCTTCCAGGAGAGACGGCAAACGGACCAGGGGAATCACGCCTGTCAAGTCCAACTGGGCTGTCCCGCTCGATTCGCCGCCTTTTTACGCTTACGCGGTCACTTGCGGTATCACTTTCACTTACGGCGGTGTTCGGGTCGACCCTCAGTGCAGGGTCGCGAGCGAAGATGGCAGTTTGATACCCGGGCTTTGGGCTATCGGGGAGATGGTCGGAGGATTTTTCTATCACAACTACCCCAGCGGTTCGGGGCTGACGCGGGGATCGGTCACCGGGCGAAGGGCCGGAATCTCCGCCGCCCGCTATGCCAAGGGCCGCTAGGGGGCGCGGATGAGCTAGCGATGCACGTTGCGGTCTGCTGCAAAGGGATTCCCGAAGAAGCGGGGAATTTCTCCCTTGCGCCGGGTGGTACCAACCTTAGCCATGACACGGCTTCCTTCATTCTCAACGAGTCGGATGAGTATGCCCTGGATGAAGCGATCAGGTGGAAGAAAAAGATCGGCGCCAGAGTCACCGCGATAACCCTGGGCGGCCTGGAGAGCCAGGAAATCGTTTACCTGGCGCTCGCCAAAGGGGCGGACGATGCGCTGCGAATAGACAGCTCGGCCGGGGGTCCGTGGGAAGTGGCGAGACTTCTGGGCAAGGCCATTGAGACGAAAGGAGCCGATCTCGCGCTCGTCGGTGTTCAATCGGCGGACCATATGGCTAGCCTGGTCGGAGGTCTAGTGGCGGCGAGTCTTGGCTGGCCCTTTATTTTTGCCGTCACTGCGATCGGGATCGCCGCAGACGGCCTTTCGGTTATCGTGCAAAGAGAACTCGGAGAAGGGAGGCTTCAGAGGCTTGAAGTTGAGCTTCCCTCCGTCCTTGCCGTTCAAACCGGCATCTGCCCTCTCACGTACGCGCCTCCGGCGCGCCGGTTAAGGGCGCGGCAAAAAACGATCGAAGTGCTTGATCCGGAACAACTCGGCTTTCCAGAGGAGGTACTAAAGGGCTATCGAAAGGAAAGGATCGAGGAAATTATGCCTCCCGTGGTCCCGCAGTTCGCCGTCATGCTGCAGGGAAGCCCTCAAGAGCTGGCGACATTCATTGTGGAGAGGATCCGCCAGGGCACTTAGGTCGATGAGGTTAAACGTCCTTCTATACCTTGAGCACGATGGCGGGAGGCTTCAAGGGGACATCGCGAGGCTCGTCGACAAGGGGAACGAGGTCGCCCAGGCTTTGGGCGGATTTACCATCGGATCGTTGATCGGAGATATCGGCGAGGAATTGCTGGCCGAGGCCCGGAAATTAAAGTGCAAAGAAATTGCGGTGGTCCGTGACCCGGGTCTGCGCGAGTACCAACCCGAGCTCTACCGATCGGCCCTCGAATCGATCCTTGAGGCCACGTCGCCCTATATCGTCCTTTTTCGCCACTCCTACGTGAGCGCGGAGTTAGCGCCCGCCCTGGCGTATCGTTGGAACGCGCCGGTTGTCTCCAATTGCCTCGACGTCGAGGTCAAAGATTCCGGGGTCGAAGTCATCCGACCCTTTTTGCGCGAGCTGTGCTGGGGGAGGGTATCCCTTCAAGGATCGCCGCCTTATTTTATCGCCTTACAGAGATTTTCCCTTCACAAAGATGTTTCCACAAACGAGGAACCGCCAAGCATCAAGGAGATCGGCCTCAAGCGTCCCTCCAAGCTTCGCATTCGCAGTGGGGGGATCACCTGCCGGACCGAGAGCGAGGATATCTCCAAGGCGGAGAAGATTGTCGCCGTGGGTCGCGGAATTGGTGAGAAAAACAACCTCAAGATTGTGGCGGACCTGGCGGGTGCTCTGGGAGCAGCCGTGGCCTGCTCCCGCCCGATCGCCGATCTCGGGTGGCTCGCTGTGGAACGACAGGTGGGGATTTCAGGCAAGACGGTTTCGCCGAAAGTTTACATCGCTTGCGGGATTTCCGGGGAGTCACAGCACGTGGCGGGGATGAAGGATTCTTCTTTGATTATCGCGATCAATTCGGATCCGAGGGCGCGCATATTCCGGGTTGCTCACTACGGGATCGTCGCGGATCTTGTCAGCTTTCTTCCCGTTTTGACGGCCGCGGCCATGGAGGCAAAAGGACGCGGGCAGGGTACGGAAAGTAAGGAGGCCTGAGCGTTTGCTTCTTCACATTCCGCCCGGCCTCCTCGCATGCCCAATGGGACCCAGCGAAGCCATCGCTGAATTCGTCGCCCGTACGGACGCCGGCAGCATTCCATCAGAGGCGCTCGGCAAGGCCAAGCAGCACGTGGTGGACACGCTCGGAGTCGCCTTGGCTTCTTCCAACAGCGCGGTATCCGGGATTCTTCGAGAGATGGTTGAGGGGACCGGGCAGGCCGAGTCCTCACTCTGGACGGGAATCGGGAAGTCAAGGGCTGCGGATGCCGCCTGGGTGAACGGGACCCTCGCTCATGCTCTCGATTTTGACGACGGGGGAGTGGCGTTGACTCCGATGCATCCTTCCGCTCCGGTTCTGCCGGCGGTATTCGCCCTTGCCGAAGCCCGCAATCTCTCCGGAATGGACGCGCTATGCGCTTATATCGCCGGCGTTGAGGTGGAGTGTAAGCTGGCAACTCTGATCTCCCTTGAGCACTATCACCGGGGGTGGCACAGCACGGCGATCATCGGCACGTTGGGCGGCGCGGTGGGATCGGCCTGGCTTTTGCGTCTTCCGCCGGAGAAAATTTGCCATGCTCTGGGGATCGCATCCTCCATGGCCGGAGGACTACAGGCAAACTTCGGCAGCATGACCAAGCCGCTTCATGCAGGTCAGGCTGCGAGAAATGGTGTCCTGGCTGCGCTTCTGGCGGAGAAAGGTTTTACGGCGAACCCAGGCTCTCTAGAGGCAGAGAAGGGGATGATCGAAGTATTTAGCTTCGGCGATTCCGTCACCGGGCCTCGCATGAGAGAAGTCTTGGGCCGGCCGTTCCACTTCTTGTCGCCGGGCGTTTCTCTGAAGCGCTTTCCTACCTGTACCTCGACGCATCTTTGTCTGGAGGCGGTGCTTGCGCTGCGCAGTTCAAATCGGCTCGTGCCCGAGCAAATCGAAAAGGTTGAATGCTCGATTCACCAGCTCGATTTTAGGGTTCTGCTGAGGCCGGACGGGATTAGAACCGCCGAACAAGCCCGCTTCAGCCTGGAGTACGCCGTT
>JACPSF010000048.1 GCA_016193385.1 Deltaproteobacteria bacterium | reverse complement strand
GGAGGTCGCCGCGAACACGCTCATCTGCCTAATCAACCAAACCAACTACCTGTTCGACCAGCAACTGCGCCAGCTTGAGCAGCAGTTTTTGGAAGAGGGCGGCTTTACCGAAAAACTTTACCGCGCTCGAAGCCAAGCAAGGAAGAGCCGTGGCTAACTTCACCGAATCCGTCGTCGAAGACGCCGCGCTGGCATGGTTGGAGAGCCTCGGCTACACGGTAAAGCACGGACCTGAGATCGGGCCTGGAGAGTTGTTTGCCGAGCGTGCCGACTACGGACAAGTGGTTCTGGCGGACCGCCTGCGCCAGGCCCTCGCCCGAATCAATCCGACGCTGCCCGCCGAGGCGATCGACGATGCTTTCCGAAAAATCACGCGCCTTGAAGGCGCGACGCTCGACGGGCGGAACCGTGCCTTTCATCGACTGCTCGTGGACGGGGTCACGGTCGAGTATCGGACGGACGGCGCGATCCGTGGCGCGCAGGCACGCCTTCTGGACTTCGACACCCCAGAAAACAATGAGTGGCTCGCCGTTAATCAGTTCACCGTCGTCGAAAACAAGCATAATCGCCGGCCGGATGTCGTGATTTTCGTAAACGGGTTGCCGTTGGCCGTGATCGAGCTTAAGAACGCTGCCGACGAAGATGCAACGATCACGAGCGCCTTCCAACAGTTGCAGACGTACCAGGCGGAGATCCCGTCTTTGCTCTCCTACAACGAGGCGCTGATAATCTCCGACGGCGTTCAAGCAAAGATAGGGTCGCTTGGGGCAGGTTGGGAGTGGTTCAAGCCGTGGCGGACGATCACCGGCGAAACTCTCGCGGAAACCCACCTTCCTGAACTTCAGGTCATAATCCAGGGGGTCTTCGAGAAACGACGCTTTCTCGATCTCCTTCGCTACTTCATTGTCTTCGAGGATTTCGGCGGTGGCGCGGTTGAAAAGAAGACGGCTGGCTACCACCAGTTTCATGCGGTAAACGTGGCTGTCCAAGAGACGTTGCGCGCGGCACGCATGCGTGAAGAAGTTCATGAACTTCCCGGCGGTTATAGGACATCGAAACAGCCGGGCGGGAAGCCGGGCGACCGTCGGGTAGGTGCAGTCTGGCACACACAAGGATCGGGAAAGAGCTTGACGATGGCCTTTTATGCCGGGCGGGTGATCTTACAACCTGAAATGGCCAATCCGACGCTCGTGGTTCTCACCGACCGAAACGACCTCGACGACCAGCTCTTCGGCACCTTCTCGCGCTGCCAGGAGCTGCTGAGACAGCCGCCGGTGCAAGCGGAGAGCCGCGCCGACCTGCGCGCGAAGCTCAAAGTAAACGCTGGCGGAGTTATTTTCACCACGATTCAGAAGTTTCTTCCGGAGGAGAAAGGGGATCGACACCCGCTGCTTTCGGATCGGCGCAATATCGTGGTGATTGCCGACGAAGCGCATAGGAGCCAGTACGACTTTATCGACGGGTTTGCGAGCCACATGCGGGATGCCTTGCCGAACGCCTCTTTCATCGGCTTCACCGGGACGCCGATCGAGCTCACGGATAAGAACACGCGGGCGGTCTTTGGGGAGTATATCAGCGTCTATGACATCCAGCGCGCCGTCGCGGACAAGGCGACCGTACCGATCTATTACGAGAGCCGCCTGGCAAAGCTGGAGCTAAACGAGTCAGAGCGGCCCAAGATCGACCCCGATTTTGAGGAGGCAACCGAGGGCGAGGAGGTAGAGCGGAAAGAGAAGCTCAAGACGAAGTGGGCGCAGCTCGAAGCCATCGTTGGAGCGGAGAAACGCTTAAGGCTCGTCGCGCAAGACGTTGTGGAGCATTTCGAAAAGCGGGCTGAGGCGATGCTGCGGCAGACGCGCGATGAAGGCAAGGCCATGATCGTCTGCATGAGCCGCCGCATCTGCGTGGAGATATACGGGGAGATTAGCAAGCTGCGCCGCAATTGGCACGGTGATGGCGACGAGAAGGGTATTATCAAGGTCGTCATGACAGGGTCGGCCTCCGACCCGGCGGGCTGGCAGATGCACATCCGCAACAAGGCGAGGCGGGAGGAGCTTGCCAAGCGCTTTCGGGACCCGGCTGATCCGTTTAAGATCGCCATCGTCCGGGACATGTGGCTAACGGGCTTTGGCGCGCCATCCCTTCACACGATGTACGTGGACAAACCCATGCGCGGCCACGGCCTGATGCAGGCCATCGCGCGCGTGAACCGTGTCTTTCGCGAAAAGCCGGGCGGCCTGGTGGTTGATTATCTCGGCCTGGCGCACGAGCTGAAGCAAGCCCTTGGGACCTATACGGAAAGCGGCGGAACCGGCAAGACCGCCATTGACCAGGAAGAGGCGGTGGCGATCATGCTGGAGAAATACGAAATCTGCTGCGGCCTATTCCATGGGTTCGACTGGTCGAAATGGAAGTCAAAGAAAGCCGAAGAGCGCTTATCGATCCTGCCGGCCGCCCAGGAGCATATTTTAAAGCAGAAAGACGGGAAGGAGCGGCTGGTCGATGTCGTGCGAGACCTTTTATATGCCTTCGCCCTGGCGGTGCCGCACGAGGAGGCACTCAGGATTCGCGATGACGTCGACTTCTTTCAGGCCGTGCGAGCGGTTCTAATGAAACATGCGCCCGGAGAGCGGAAGACGGAGGAGGAACTGGATTTTGCGGTGCGGCAAATCGTATCGCGTGCG
>JACPSF010000047.1 GCA_016193385.1 Deltaproteobacteria bacterium | reverse complement strand
GCCCTCCTCGAGCGGGAGCCGGACTCGACGTACCAACCATTCAATCTCCTCTTTGCCAACGCGAACGAGGCCTACGTGGCGCACAACATGAGAGAGAAGATCGAATACAAAAGACTGCCCAAGGGGCTCCACGTCATCAGCAATACTTCGCTGTATGACGCAGGAGCTGTAAAAAGCAATCACGCCCACACGCTCTTCGGCGACGCCGCCAAACAAATCCAAAAGAGCATGGAGCGCTCTTTCTTCCAGCGCTGGTTCGGCGGCGGCCTGCCCGTTTGGGACCAGCCCTCGTCTCTGCGACTCTTCCGGGGAATCCTCGGCAACCATGCGCTGCGCGCCGGCTCCAAGGACCCTAAAGACGCCATCTGCGTCCACTCGGGCAATTACGGCACCGTTTCCTCCACGGTGATTTTTTACATGCTCAGTGAGAAACGGTTTTTCTATCATCACGCCCCCTCCGCTCCCTGCCGCAGCGAATATGAAAATTACCTTTCCGTGGAGGCGCGGTGAGCGGGTATCCAAAGGCCAGGCACGCGGCAACGGTCGTTCTGCTTCGCCCGCAGCATCCCGAAGGCTTCGAGGTGTTCCTGACCCGCCGGCCGCGGGCGATGGACTTTCTCGGCGGCGCGTATGTCTTTCCCGGCGGCAGCGTCAGGGATGGAGATTGCGCCGAAAGAATCCTGAAACGTTGTCACGGCCTGTCTCCACAGCATGCGCGAACAATTCTCCGCACCGAGCTGAGTCCGGAACTCTCCCTGGCGCACTGGGTGGCTGGAATCCGGGAGCTTTTCGAAGAGGTGGGGGTGTTGCTCTGCGTCGCCGAGAGCGGCGCGCCAGTGGACGCGGATCAGGACGGGCTTCGAGAGCGATGGTCCGGAAAACGGCTCCAGCTGATCGACGGATCGCTAGCCTTCCTGGGACTGCTCGAGTCTGAAGGGCTCCTCTGTGATGCGGCGTCGCTGCGCTATTTTTCCCACTGGCGCACCCCCGAAGAGTTCGCCACCCGCTTCGACACCCGATTCTACCTCGCCGCCCTCCCTGCCGGGCAGCAGCCGCTTTCGACTTCCGAAGAGGTGGCGCACAGTCTATGGCTGACGCCGGACGAGGCGCTCAGGTTGTGCGAGTCCGGCGAGCTGCCGATGATCTTTCCGACTTTCAGCGCGCTCCGCACCCTGGCCGATTTCGACTCCCTGGACCGCCTGCTCGAGGAGTATCCAGCGGCCTAGAAAGTTTCATTATTTCCAGTCGTTACGCAGCGCCGGGATTTTGCTTGTCCCCTCTCCTCTCTGTACTATGACGGACTGGGCTTTGCCGTGAATAAAACTTGACTTTGCTTGTTCTGACTAAACGTTCCTGTTGCCTTCTTATATATTCGGTGTAGAATACTGGCTATTGCACTTTGGTCTGGACAACGGTGTCTTCAATCGAAAACTTGTGGTACAAGGTCGGTGGTGCTATGGGACTATTTGATACGATTAGGGCGACGCTTCCCTGCCCTGCCTGCGGCTCAACGAAGGAGCGTAAGATCCAGACTAAGCAGGGACCTTGCCTTATGTTGCACCTTGAGGTCGGGGATACCATCGAACCGTTCTATTACGGCGATTATTGGATCGAAGAAGAATGGGATTGTGAGGAATGCCGGGAGCAGGTGCCCGAAGAGACACGATGGCACAAGGCTTTCATCCATTGCATTAACGGCTTAATTGTAGAAGTCACACCGAACAGGCCACTTCAGGGCAAATTGCCCGAGTGGGACCTAATCCATACCCTTTCCAGGGATCGCCGCCGTTTCCGCGAAACTCTCATGGTTATTAGAAATTCCATTTTGCGCTTCAGAGAAAGAATAAAGGCTGGAGGAAAGGAGCGGATGCCGTTATTGGATATCGGCCCGAAAACCGTGGACGAGCTGTTGGACAGGATTGTCGATCACGTAGAGCGAGCAAAACGCGGCGAATCTCCTGGGTGGTTTTGAGGTATTTCCAATAGCACTATCCCTTCCAAATTATAAATCGGAGACATTGTGAGATCCTTTGAACACAACTATTTGTTCGACACGCCCCTCTCCCACTCTCTTCTTGTAACGGGTCGTTTCCTCGGCGAGTTTCGAGGCCGCCAAGTCTTATATTCCGAACAGTCACCTGATGTACTGGAGACGTTGAGGCGTGTAGCCATGGTCCAGAGCACGGAGTCTTCAAACCGTATAGAAGGAATCACCGTGGCAGCCGGCCGGATTGAGGCCTTGGTTGCCAAAAAAGTTACTCCTAAGGATCGCTCGGAGCAAGAAGTCGCCGGTTACCGGGACGTATTGGCGACGATCCATTCGAACCGCAATAAAATACATCTATCCACAGACCTGATTCGGAGCTGGCACAAACAGATGTATCGCTTTACCGGAGAGTCTGGCGGAGAATGGAAAACCAAAGACAACGCGATTTTGGAGGTTCTTCCTGACGGCCGGCAGGTGGTACGCTTTCAGCCAGTTTCGGCGGTGACAACGCCAAAATTCATGGAGCGCCTTGTCGCTTTGTTCAACCGTGCTCTGGAAGAGGGTAAGGCCGATCCGCTACTTCTGATTGCCACCTTCATTTTTGACTTTGAGTGTGTCCACCCCTTCATGGATGGCAACGGACGCATCGGGCGCCTACTAACTCTTTTGCTTCTATACCAAGCTGGTTATGAAGTAGGCCAGTACATCAGCCTAGAGCGGATCGTGGAAGAGAGCAAGGAAACGTATTATGAAGCCCTTCTCAAGAGTTCCCAGAAGTGGCATGAGGCGCGGCACGACCTCCGCCCGTGGTGGAACTACTTCCTTGGTATGCTGATGGCGGCCTACAAGGAGTTTGAGTTGAGAGTCGGAACCATCACCTCCGCGCGCGGTGCCAAACGGGAGATGGTCCGTCTCGCGGTTGAACGCATGACCGGGCGCTTTAGCATCGGCGACCTGAAACGGGCGTGTCCGGGCGTGAGTTATCCCACACTACAGCGCGCGCTGGCGGATCTAAAACGGGCACGAAAGGTGAAGTGCCTGGGCCGCGGGCCGGATGCCGAATGGGAGCGAATCAAGGGCTGATAAGATAATCACATCACGAAAGGCCGATGTGATAAGAATCGGCAATGCCCACATACTTCAATCTGCGCACCCTGGCGGATTTCGATTCGCTGGACCGGCTCTTCGCCGAGTATCGGGTTTGCTAGGCCGGCACTAATCACTTCAGCTACGGCACCCTTCCGCCCCATATCTCCTTCAAAAAGCCGCTCTTCTCCAGATCCTCGGCGAAGCTGTTGTCGTAGATCTCCGTGGCTTTTTTTCGGATGTTGGTCTCGGTCTTGCGCGCGATCTCCACCGCCTCCGCCACCGCGCTGCCCGGCAGCGTCAGGCGCCGGTTGACGATCAGCTTCGCGTAGGCGTCATACGACGACTGCAGCGCCTCCGGGTCCTTAAGCTTCAATGCCTTGGAGACGGCCGCCTTGCCCTTGTCCGGGTTTTTCTCCACGAACTGAATGGACTCGGCCATGGCCGCCACGAATCTCTGCGCCACCCCCGGCTTCTCCCTGAGCGTCTTGGAGTTCGTGTGCAGGGAGCTGTAGATGAACGGCAGGTTGAGATCGTTCAGGTGAAAGACCATGTTGAAGCCGTCCCTCTTGCCCCGCACATCGAGAGGAGGCGTGACGATGATCGCCTGGATAAGATCCTGGAGCATCGCATTGTAGCGCTCCGATTGGCTGCCGCCGATCGGCCGGAGCTTCACGTCTTCCTCGGTCAGGTTGAATCTCCTGAGCACCGCCCGGCTAAGCCG
>JACPSF010000046.1 GCA_016193385.1 Deltaproteobacteria bacterium | reverse complement strand
TCGTCTCCCGGCTGCGTTATTTGCAAAAAAATCCCGCCCACGTCCGATCCTTCTTCCAGGCGGAAACCACTCGTTACGCCGCCTAATCATGTATAGTAGCTTTTGTACTCCTTAATAAGATTCCAAAAGAATCAAGGGGCCTAGGCTGATCAGCGAAAAGCCGGAGCCCTCCTGCCCGGCCTGGCCCCTTCTTTTTTAGCAGGAGCAAACCCGAGGAGGCGGGACAATGGGCATACCCAATTGGAGAGAGCACATCGGCGACCCGAAAGAGGGCGCTGTAAAAATCAGCCGTCATACAAAGAGCTTGATCAGAGCAATTATAAAGGACATGAGATTTGCGGCAGAGAACGATGACGAACAAAAAAAGCTAACATTTGCTTGAGGCCCTGCCTAGGGTAATGCCGATGGTTCATGCTGGCCTAATTGAATGGGCCTTTAAGCAGATGGGTTCTAGTTATCCAAAATACCTGACCCAGGCCTTTTGGGATTGGATGACGCTGTCTCAGCTTCTTCAAGATAGCGTTGGAATAGACGCCCTTGAGGCCTTGCTGCTCACGCCCTTCAATTTCCCGCTTCGGGCCAGAAAGAACCCGAGACTCACCTTTAGCCAGCTCAATGAAAAATACGAACCGCTCGCCAGGAAACTAAGGAAGATAAAAGGGCAGCATCGGGATGACCCCATCGCGCTACGCCATGATATCCACGGGACATTGCCGGACTGAAAAAAATAATCCTCGCACAAAAGAACCCGATGAAGCTTGCAGAGAAATTCGTGCAGGACTATAGGAAGGACCAAAAGAAATAATCCCCGATGTTTCCTGGCGACAGCTAACCTATCCCAATCTCGCTTCTCTCCCCATATCGGTTTCGAAACGATCCACCCCCACGCAAACCGGGTAAAAACGCCAAAAGTTTTTTACCTGGAAAAACCTTCCGCTCAATCACCGAGCCTGTACAATCGCTTTCATGTCGCAAGCGGATTTATTTTTAAGCGGTCCACCCCTTATCCACAGAGCGTATCTTTCCGCCGACGCTGCGCTATACTCGACTAAAATTCGAAGGGAGAAACGAGAAAACCATGAAACCGAAAACAAGGGCACTTTTCATCCGTGTAAGTGAGGGCGATCATGATCGCCTCAAGCGCGAGGCCGATGTTTTGAGCGTGAGAGGGTCAGGAGTGTCTGATGAATTTTACGTTTCATTTTAAGGACCGACGACGAACGTTTAGGTTCGTCTATGAGAGGTCAGAGCCGACTCTTCTCGCCGTTGTTCTGCGGTTGGTGCTCGTTCTCTCGTGGCTCCTGTCGTGGCTGAAGCTGCTGAAATAACGCAGGCAGTAGAGCAAGGACCGCGAAGGAGGGTGCAGCGTGCCACTAAAATGCTTTGGAAATGCCGGCTTGCCTCAATATGCCGTTTGCTGTGTGGCGGGAGAGAATTAATAATGGATGAGAACGTCCACGAATTTCTGGCCAACGGGTAGGCATTCATTAACTTCCAATAGTTCAGGGATCAAAACTCGCAACTTCTCAAGCAGCGCTTCGGCGGATTCAGCCTCGGTAACTAGGCCAGGTACGTCCTCGCTCTCCGCCACCCAGACTTTCGCTTCGGAGTCCCACACGGCTTTTATGGTGATCTGACTACTTGCTTCCATCGTGTCCTCCTGCTACCCAGTACAGACGAACTCCCCGCTATCTGGTTTTTACCCCGCAAAGGGAAGCAGAAAAGCGACCCTCATGACTTCGGGTCGGTCGGGGTTTTCAATTTCCTTCGCCTTCCACTTTGCTCGCCTTCTTCATGCCCCAAGATTATCAAAACACACAACCGAACTCTTCTCCGAAGAAGATATCAGCCGTGAAAGAATTGAGGAAAGTGGCGGAAAAATTTTCTGGCGGAGAGGGAGGGATTTGAACCCCCGGTGCCCTTCCGGGCACACTTGATTTCGAGTCAAGCGCCTTCAACCGGGCTCGGCCACCTCTCCACGCTTAGCGAATAGTACATGGCGAATCGTGAATAGTCCCCTCCTCCTGCCACTCGCTACTTCCTATTCGCCATTTGCCATTCGCTATTCACTTTCTTCGACCTCAGACAACTAAAGAACTCGCCTAGGATCCGCGCGCAATCGCCTTCCAATACGCCACGAGTGACCTCGACGCGATGGTTCAGGCGGCGATCCTCGCAGATACGGTAAAGCGACTCTACCGCGCCACCCTTCGGATCGAGACATCCAAAGACCAGGCGCGAGATGCGCGCCTGAATCATTCCGCCGACGCACATAACGCAGGGCTCTAACGTTACGTAAAGCGTGCAATCCGCGAGGCGCCAGCTCTTAAGCTCCGCCGCGGCTTCCGCGAGCGCCAGCATCTCGGCGTGCGCGATCGGGGACCTCAATTCCTCGCGTCGGTTACGACCGCGCCCGACAATTTTTCCTCCACGGACGACCACGGCTCCGACCGGGACCTCTTCGAGTTGTGCCGCCCGGGCGGCCTCCCTCAAGGCCAGACGCATGAAGGAGTCATCATCGGCACGATCTTGGGCGAGAGAAGATCCCATAAACTTCCCTGACCATAACACAAGAGGCCGGATTAAGGAAATTTCGCGAGCGACCGCGCTACAAAGAAACCTTCTGCGGTGCGGCGGCAGGCTCGATAGGATAGGTGACCTGCTCGAGCTGCTGCGAAAGAAATTCGATGGCGAGGATGGCTGCGGAGAACCCCGCTGCGCCACCCACCAGCAGGATGCGGCGAAAGGTTGGGACAAACCCGTTCTCGAACGCCATCGCCAAGGCCATGGGGATGGTCGCGGCCCCGGTATTGCCGAACCGATCGAGCGTGACGAGGAAATTTCTCAAGGGAATGCCGGAGAGCTTCGCCACCGTGGCGGTGATGCCTTTGCTAACCTGGTGCGGGATCACGCCGATCGAACTCATATCCCAACCCAACTTGCCGCATACCTGCCTGATCATGGGTGGAAGTTTGTCGGCTGCAACCTGGCAGAGCTTTTTGGCGTTGCTGATGAAGTAAAATTTTTCCGGGTCGGCCATGTAGCGGGTCCCGCCTCCTTCGATGCTCGCCAGATGACGCTTGGTCGAATCGACTTCCCAGCTCTGGTAGACCACCTCGGCGCACCTCGAGGAAGCGGATCTTCGAGACGAGAGCAAGACGGCGGCTCCCGCATCTCCGAGCGTCAGACCCGACAGATAGCGGGTCATCAGCTCTTCCCGCGAGCGTATCTTGAGACAGATCCCGTCGTGCAACCGCTCGCCTACGGCCACGAGGACATTGGGCACGATACCCGACCGTATCAACCCGCTCCCCAGGATCATCGCCTTGAGCGCGCTGTTGCAGGCATCCCTGATATCCGCCACGAAAACATCCTTCCGCAAACCGAGCGCCTCGTGCACCCGCATGGCGGTGATCGGTTCGATCTCATCGAGGGTGTTGGCGGCAAACAGGAGCGCGCTTACTTCTTCCCGTTCCATTCCCAAACGTTTGAGCAGGCGCTCGCCAGCCACCGTGGCCAGCGTGCTCGGGTGCTCGTTGGCGGCGGCGAAACGCCGGTTCCTGACCCCCGTTCCCGCCTCCAGCGTTCCCACCCTCAACCCCAACTCGGGAAGGCCGGCGCTACGTTCGATTTCGGCCGATCCCACCTCTCGCTCCGGGACATAGTAGTCAGCACCGATGACGTAGCAGCTTGCCCTATCCTCCCTCACTCCCTCGTCGATCGCCGCGCCAGCCCCGTTGCCCCGTCTTTGCCGCCATTGCATCCACCCCATGATCGTCCTCCGTTCGCTTGCCGCCCGAAAAAAAGTCGTTGGGATCTAACGTTGCCCCATTCGTCTAGTTGCAGGATCGTTATTAGTAATCCAAAATCCCCTCTAGAGTCAATCCTTACGGAGGTCAAACGTCCTGGCGCCGGCGTGGCGACCTTCTCCTTGTCGCAACCTTAGGAAGATCGCGACGCCCTCACCGCTTCCGGAATTCGCGCACGAGCCGCTCAAGGCCTTCCGCAGTGCTGACCCTGGGTGAGTAGCCCAAGTCCCGCCTGGCCCTGGTGATGTCGAAATAGTGGGACCGGGCTAATTGGGCGGCGAGAAACCGCGTCATGCGGGGTTCCCCTCTCAAGGGCAGGACGCCGTACAAGAGTTCCAGGATAGCGCCGATCGCCCACGCGGCGCGATAGGAAACGGCCCTCGTGATTTTCGGGATTTCGAGCTTCTCTAAAAGTTGATTGATGAAGTCCCAGAGAACGACGGGCTCTCCCTGACTGACGAAGTAGGCCTGTCCAGCGACCGGAGAGCCGGGCTTGAGATGATCGGCCGCCAGAAGATGGGCCGCCGCAGCGTTCTCGACGTAAGTGAGGTCAACTCGATTCGATCCATCTCCGACAATGTAGAGTTGCCTTGCTTTCGCGCGCTCTACCACCCGGGGAATCAAATGGCGATCCCCCGGCCCCCACACGAGGTGGGGCCGCAACGCGACCGTCAGGAGATCTCCCTCAGTATTGGCCTTCAGGACGAGCCGCTCCGCAATCGCCTTGGTCGCAGGGTAGTGGCAAATGTAGCGGTGGGGATAGGGATAGGCCTCGTCGACCGCGCACAGATCAGTTTGATCGAACACCACGCTCGGGGTGCTGGTATAAACCAGCCGTGAGACGCCCTGAATCCTACACGCGTGGAGCACGTTCCTGGTGCCGTTCACATTGATCGAATAAAGGTCTTCCCATTTGCCCCACAGATCGGGCAAGGCCGCCACATGAAACACGACATCGATCGCCTCAAGGGCTTTCACCACCGCCGTCTCCTCCCTGATGTCGGCCTGGACGGTCTCGACACCGCGCCGCTCCAGCGCCGGGTAGCGGCTGCGGCCGAGGACGCGAACCGAGTCTCCACGCGCTAAGAGCTCCTCCACGATGTAGCGTCCGAGAAACCCGCCGCCGCCGGTGACCAGAGCTTTCATTGGCTCGATTTCCCTCGCCATGGTGCCTTCGAGCCCTGAGCCTCAGGCCGAAGGGAGCCTGCCGAACCACGAATCTTCGCCTCGGCCCAAAGCGCAAGTTTCTCGCGCAGGATTTTTGCGTTGTGGCGGAAATCTACGGGAAACCTGGGATGGAACAACACTTCCATAATATCCCGGGTGAGCGGATTTCGTCGCCCCAGGTCGAGAAGCTCCTGAACGAATTTCGCCCGGTCCCGAGCGCGCGACGGCATTTTGCCCGGGCGCGGTTCGACGACGATGACTGGACGCTGTTTAGGAATAGGCCCGACGCCAACGAGCGCCGAGCGACGCACATCCGGATGACAGTTAAAGATCGCCTCGCACTGAACCGGGAACAGGATCCTTTGCGGCGTGATGACACAGTGGCTCTTCCGGCCGCAGAACCAAAGCCTCCCCATCTCATCGAGATAACCGAGATCACCCATCCGGTGCCAGACGATATCGCCTTGACGAATCTTGGCGCGCGCAGTCTCCTCCTCCCTCCCGCAGTACTCCGCGGTCACGACAGGTCCCCGCACAACGATCTCCCCGATTTTGCGCGGCGGCAGGACTAAAGCCTCATCCCACCGGGGGATGGCCTCATCCACGATTTGGATAATCCTTAGCGCGACGCCCGGGAGCGCGCGGCCAACACAGATCCCAGCGCCCTGACGGGTGAGCTCCGCCGTTTCGTTGAGGACTTCCGTGCCACCGATGGAGGCGACCGGGAGCGCCTCGGTGGCGCCGTAGGGCGTGTGCGTCTCGGCGTCGACGGGAAGGATGGCTCCCACCTGACGCAAAACCCTCTCAGACACCGGGGCGCCCGCCATCACGATCTTTTTCATCGTGGAGAGCTCGACCCGATGCTCTCCACAATACTCGCTGACGCGCTCCCAGAAGGCGGGGGAGCCGAAGGAGTAAGTCACGCGATGGTCCCGGATCGAGCGGATCACCTCGCGGGGGTCAACCTGGGCGGCTTGGGTCGGATCCATGAACGGGAGCACACAGGTCGTTCCCATGGCAATGGAGAAAAGCGCAAAGGGAGCGAAGGCCGCAAGCCCCACCTCCTCTTCCTCGATCCGAAAATGGCTCTTGATGGATTCGATCTGGGCCTCCAACACGTGATGACGGTAGAGGACTCCCTTCGGGACCCCGGTGCTACCGGTAGTGAACACAATCGCGATCGGGTCCTCCCCGTTCAGCTCGGCCATGGGGAACCTTCTCCAAACCTTCTCGCGGACTTGATCCAAAGTCGCTCCGCCCCAAAGCCACCGTCGCCCGAATGTCACCGCATATTTAAGGCGTTTAAAATGACTTTGATAAACGCGCCTCAAAAGATGCGCCAATGGAACGCCGATAAGCGCCTCCGGCTCGACCTCGCGGACACACTGCAACAAATTTTTTTTGCCCATCCCCGGATCGATCAGGACGACGACGGCTCCGATCTTGAAAAGGGCAAATGCCAAGGTTACAAATTCGGCCCCAGGCGGCACCATTAACAGAACTCGGCAGGCGCGGCCGACACCGAGATTCAACAGCCCGTGAGCATAGCGGTCGCTCTCCTCATCCAACTGCCGGAAACTGAGCCCATGATCAGCCGCCTCCGCGGCCGGCCCGGAGCGCAGGGAAAACCAGAGAGCCATGCGTTCGGGACTCCTGCCGGCAACGCCGCTCACGGAGGAGGCGATATTGGCGCTGCCGGATATTTCGGGAGTGACGGACGATTGCATAATCTTGGTTCTCACCTTAGACGGGATTTTTCTCGAGGAATTCGTCGAGCCAAGGGATGATCCGCTCGTGGGCGTCCTCCACCACGTAGTGGCCCGCCTCCGCGACGTGTTTCACCGCGGCCCTGGGAAACCGCCGCTTCCATGACTCCAGAAAAAGGTCAGTAAAGACGGGATCTCGACCGCCCCAGATGATGAGGACGGGTAAGCCCTCGAACTGCTTCAGTCCCTCCTCGATCGAACGGAGCAAAGCAAAGGTGCGATGGCGGGCGTTGACCGGAATGTCCTGGACGAAGCGCAAAATGGCGATGCGGTCGGCATAGCTGCCGTAAGGGGCCAGGTAACCGCCCCTGATTTCCTTGCTCATACGCCCGCCGCGGCGACAGGCTACAAAAAGGGCTAAAATCGCAAAAAGATTGAGCCGCCGAACTATCAGAGAGCCCAGGACGGGGAGGCGGCAAAGGCGCAGAAACCAGGGGATTCGGGGCAACCAGAATGCGGCCGTGTTAAAGATGACCAGGCGGCGAACCTTCGCAGGCTGGCGCACGGCGTAGCCCATACCGATCGGCCCGCCCCAATCGTGCATCACAAGCGTGATTTTCTCCAGACCGAGAGCCGCCATCAGCGCTTCGAGGTTGGCGATGTGCCGCTCCAGCGTGTAGCCGTAGGCCCGGGGCTTATCTGAAAGCCCGCAGCCGACGTGGTCCGGAACAATAACCCGATAGTTATGGCGCAGGGCGAGAATCAATCGGCGGTAGTAAAAGGACCAGGTCGGGTTGCCATGGAGCATGACGATCGATTCGCCACGCCCTTCGTCCAGGTAATGATATCGAATGCCGCCCAAATCCAAAAAACGAGATTCGAACGGGTACAGAGCCCTCAGGCTTGCCGGCGGCGCGATCATGCTTGGTCAGCGCCGCAAGACATAAACATCAACTCCAGCCAAACGAGCAACCGTGTAGACTCGAGAATGAAACCCTCTGCCACTTGAATTGCATCGCGTAGGGCTTTCCCCCAGCGTTCCAGGGCAAACCCGCCCTTGCAGTCTTCTCCGTTTCTCTCATCCGGCAACACTCCATCGGACCGCAGTCACCGACCTGCCGCTTCTGAGATCAACGCCTCTCAGCTGTACCGGGCCCTCGGAGGAAACCCTCACGACCACGACGACCCGACCGGAACGGTCACTAGGCTCTATGCCCGAAGCCTTTCCAACCGGATTCCCGTTGAGGGAGACAATCTGAGCGATCGCGCTCGGGCTTATATCAAAGACCCCCTTGCGACCGGCGACTCTCGTCCAGAAGCCTCCCTCGACCTTCCAAATAAACACCCCTAACCCGTCGGCTCCAAGTGAAATCCTTTCCGGCGCGGCCTTCCAAACGGGTGTGACTTCACTCTCTAAATAGGCGACAAGTCCCAGACTCGCCAGCACGATCATAAAAACTAGCCCGATGACCAACTCGCGTTCCGTAAGGCGTCTCAGCCCAATCATGGTTCCCTCAATCTCCCTTTTCAGGACAGGGGCTCTCACCCAGACGGCGGCATCCCCATAGACCGGCGCAACGGCCTGGCCGTGTCACGCCGTCGCGTGCCCAAATCAACGTGGATCCACCCCGGTAGGAAGGCAAATGAACTTTCCGTTAGTCGCCTCCGTGGAAGCCTCTCCCCTCCTCTCTTCGTTTCCCGCGCTTTCACGAGAACCCCGGTAGCTAATCCAAGCATTGCCTCTCCTGGTGACAGCTTTATCCCCTTTTTTTGCGAACATTTTCTCGAGCAACGATATATTTCTCATAAGCTCACTCCGACACTGGGGAAAGCTTTCGAAAGCATCCACAATTTCCCATATGGCTTCGGGCGGGGCGCTCGGCGCGTCCGAAACGACTCTCGCGAACTCGCTGTACCTCCAGAGGACCCATGCAACAAGCAGCGCCAGAACGAAGTGCCGTTTCATTTTATTTCCTCCGGGCAACTGGCCGAAGCGGACCTGATCTCGATGTTGCTTGCTAGTATTTAGGCGGAGCCTGCTTGCCAACCAGAGCTATATCTGTCCGTCTCACAAAGGCGTTCGGCTTGTCCTTCCGGGAAATCACAAAAGCCTCGGTTGCGGTAAAGCCGGCCACGTTAAGCTTGGTTCCCTTGGTAATCGGAATGCGCTTGCCTTCCAGGGTCACAAGGGTTGTATTCGATATGGCTTCATAGGTTTGAACCTTGGTTAAAAAGGCGACCTCGCTGATATCCCCCGCGCCGGCTTTGAGAGAAACCAAAGAAGTCAAAAGCATCAATGCGATGACGACCTGTTTGTTCATGGTCTCAACACCCTCCCGTGTCGGTCTACAAGCCATTCGCTCCGCAGCCGGCTTGTTAGGGTCAACTCCGCCCCTCCGCGATCGCCCCCTTATAGCATTGATGAGAGTGAATGTCAGCATCTGCCGCCATGAAAACGGCCACGGCTACGAAGAACCCGGGTTCTTAAACGCAAGCTCCTTCATCAGGTCCATCTGGATTTGCTGGATCTCTAAAAGCTTCTTCCACTGGTGCTTGAGCAAAACGTCCAATTTTTCATGCAAGTGGCGGATCTCCAGTTCAGCCTTCAGGTTAACCTGATAGTCGTGCTCGGACCGGAGGCGATCTTTTGCCTCCATGCGGTTCTGGCTCATCATGATGATGGGAGCCTGGATGGCGGCGAGACAGGAGAGCACTAAATTAAGCAGAATAAAAGGGTACGGATCAAACGGCCGCGCCAGGACGAGCGCCGTATTCACGCCCATCCAGACGAAAAGAGCAAGGAAAAAAAAGGCAACAAAAATCCAACTGCCGCCAAAGGAAGCTACCCTGTCAGCCATCCGCTGGCCAATCGTGAGATCTTTATCGAAAGCCAGATTCAGATTTTCAGTTAGGGTCTCTTGTTCCTTAAGGCTCTCGATAACTTCCAGATCCAATTGAGACAGCTCGCCCTTTTCCTCTTCCAGGGCGTCTTCAATATACTCCGACCTAAAGAGGTTTAGGCAGGAAAGGCAGATCAAGTTCGAAGAGGTCCAGGCAGGATTACGTTTCTTGATGATGTCGGCTACTCCTGACCGGATCAATTCCCCAGAAATGAGGAAGTCGGTGGCGTAGCTTTTTTGGCAATGAAAACATTTTATCTCGGTTTCTGCGCCTGCTTTCATTTATCCTCCTCCTCGAATGAAGTTCATTCTTCCACCCTACAAAAAAGGCTGTCAATGGAAATTTTTGCTTTATCTCCCCGTGCCCACGGTCTTCAGGCTTGCTCCTCTCAAAGCCCTTTCATCTCACATTGGTAACGACGTTTGTCTTCTCACCTCTATTCCCAAGCATACGAATTGGCAGAGCCGAATTTCTCTACAGCACGCATTGAAATATGAAACCCACTGAAAATACACAGGATTTACATCGAAAGCGACAAAAAGGAATAATACTACGCAAACGGTCTCATTTGTGCTAATATACAGCCTAAGGTCGCTAAATTAGCCCTGCAAGACCATATCGGTTAGATTACCGACGTGGTTTGAAACAGAAAGGACCGGGTTATGCTAAGGCCCGGGGCCGAGGTCCTGACAGCCGAGGAGGCTGCACGATACCTGCGGCTCCATGTGAAGAGCATCTACCGGCTGGTTAGAGAAAGGAAGATTCCCGGACAGAAAGTCGGCGGTAGATGGCGTTTCCACTTCGACGCCTTAGAAAAGTGGCTCAAAGACGAAAGGCTGCAATCTAAGGAGTAGGGTATAAAGCATCAGCCAGAAGTATAGCGTCAGCTTATCGAAGTCTTTCCGGATACGGAGTTTTGCATCCGAGAAAGGTCAGGCGCTGCCTTTTCACTGAGACAGGCGCACCCTGTTTCAAACAGTGAGGAAGCCCCAGCGTTCTCAGCGTATTAGCTGTGAAATTGCCTGGGGCTTTCTTCTTCGGGAGCTATCGAAATGGCGACAAGAAGAAGCCCCTTAGAGGGAAGAAGGATGAGGAGCGGAAGGGATATCATTTACGTGGTAGGCCATGCGAGACTGCCGACCGAGACCTCGGCAAAGCACGTTTACGATATTTTAAGCCTCGGCCTGGCACTCGAAAAAGAAACCAAAAAAATCGTCGAGGTCTCATGCACGATTCTCCCGTCTTACGGAAACGACTTCATCAGGGACATTCTTTTGGGGAAAAGGCTTGAAGAAGACCTGAAAACCATCACTGAACAGATTCGCTCACGTTACATTTGTCGTACCCGGAACGCGCTCCTTGCCGCCTTGGACGATCTGCTGAAGAGATTGAGGGAGCACGAGAAAAAAACCTAGCGAGCCGTGATATGGGCAGTGCAAAAAAAGCAATCAGAGATCTAGCGTAAAGGTGTAATGAGCCAGCGCTCACCAGGAAAAAACAGACGGTACAAATGACCGGCCCCTAGCAAGCTTTTAGACTTAACTGTCCAAGAGGCCAAAGGCAGTTATGGACGGACTGCAAAGCGCTCCATCTTCCCCAACACTATTTGAAACGAGGAAGGTATTCGAGCTGCCGAAAAAGGTCACGATCATCCGCTTGCGATGGCCGGTAGTCCTAATCTGTTCTTACCTGTTGTTGTTTTCCAAAACCGAGTGGTTTGCTGAGAGCCCCTTCGCCGCCGCCCTCCTCGTCGCATACCTCTTATCCAACGCCGCTCTTTATTTTCTGAGGGAACAACTGTTCGGTTCCACCCGTTTTTACACGATCCTCGTGGCCTTCGACACTCTTTTTCTCACGGCTTGCCTTGTGATTACTGGAAAAATCGGCACCGACTTCTACCTCGCCTACTTTCTCATCATTATCGTGGCAAGCCTGTGTCAGGACTTTCGCTATCTTATCCTGCTTGCGGTGCTCGCGCCGATCATTTACGGCTATGTCCTTTCCCAGACCGCGCAGTCCTTCGACCCCAGCGTCTACTTGCGGATTCCCTTCCTGTTTGTGGTCTCGCTCTTCTACGGCTACTTCACCCAGCTCGTCCGCATCGAGATGACTGAGCGCGAAAAAACAACGGTGCAAGTTCAACACCAGCGCGAGCGCCAGCTTGCCCTTCACGATATCAACCTGGCCATGACTTCGATCCTGGATCTTAAAGCCGTGGTAAAGGCGCTATTAGAAAAAATTGAACCGTTCCTTCCGGCCGGCGCAAGCTCCGGCG
>JACPSF010000045.1 GCA_016193385.1 Deltaproteobacteria bacterium | reverse complement strand
TTTAAACCCTCAGCCCCATCGCTGCCCATTCCGGTAAGCAAAACACCAACCGCGTGTCTGCCATGCGAGCGGGCTGCCGATTCCATGAGCCTATCCACCGAGGGACGGTGGCCCCGGACCGGTAGGCCGTTGCTAAGAAGGATCTTTTTGCCGGCGCCGATCTCCAGGTGGGCGTTATCAGGGGCGAGGTAAACGGTTCCGGCTTTAAGGGGCTCCTCGTTGGTCGCGACCTTGGCAGAAAACGAAGCTTCCCTGCTGAGCCACTGGGCCAGACCGGTTACAAACCCTGGCGCGATATGCTGGACGATGGCAATGGGGGAGGGAAAGTCAGGGGGGAGGGCCTTTAGGATGACGGCCAAGGCCGGCGGTCCTCCAGTGGACGCCCCTATGACGACTATCTTTTCCCTACGCCCCTGCTGACCTGTGAGCTTGATTCTGGGTGAATGGGCTGGCGCTTTTCTGACCAAGCGGATCGGCCGGATGCGCGCCACCGCTTTGATCCGCGATATCAACTCCTCTTTGATATTGAGAAGCCCTCTCTCGCCATAGCCGGCAGGTTTCCCCATGATATCAACGGCGCCGTTGCGCAGCGCCTCGAAGGCAAGGTCAGAATCTCGGTTTTCGATCATCCCGCTTATCACGAGAATCGGAGTGCGACGGATGGAAGTTATGGTCTTGATCGCTTCCAGCCCGCCTAAAACCGGCATGTTGAGATCCATGGTGATCACATCTGGTTGCAGTGAATTCGCAAGCTCGATCGCCTCGTGGCCATTTTTTGCTCGGCCGACGACCTCGATCTCCGGCTCCTGCCCGAGCAGGTCGCGCATCACGGCGGCAATCAGAGGAGAGTCTTCAGCGATAAGGACGCGAATCATATTTAAATAAATCTCCGGATGATCTCCAAAAAATGCTTCTGGTTAAAGGTGCCCTTAGTGATATAGGCATCCGCGCCCGCTTCGATGCCCCTCCTCTTATCCGCTTCCGTCTGGAGCGCCGTTACCAGGATGACCGGGATATTTTTGAATCGGCCATCTTTTTTTATCCTCTCGGTCAAGGCGAACCCGTCCATACGCGGCATCTGGATATCCGTAACCACGATGTCAAAGCCTTTTTCATACAGCTTGGTCAGGGCCTCTTCTCCATCCACCGCGGTAGTGACGTCAAAGCCGGCGGCTTCAAGGATATTTTTTTCCAGGGTGCGTGTGGTCAGGGAATCTTCCACCACCAGCACTTTTCTTTTGGTCAACGGCAAGGGTGGGCTCAGAGCGGGAGCAGCAGAGGGTCGCACCCCGCCATGATACGACGGATGCGATAGGGAGCGCATAAGCTCGTTGGGGTTTAGGATGAGGGCGATCTGTCCTTTGCCCAGGATCGTTCCTCCGGAGAGATGCGGAATGTGGCTTAACAGTTTCCCGAGCCCCTTGACTACGATCTCCTCCTCTCCTAACAGGGCGTCAACCCCGAAGACAGCTCTTCCTCTGGAGTTCGCCAGGAGGAGGGCGGGGATCGTGCCGTTTTTGTCACCCTCTTTGGCTAGCTTCAGGATATCCGCCAGCCAGGAAAAGGCGAGGGGCTCTCCGTCGATGACCGCCGTGGTCTTTCCGCCGATGGAGCTGATCTGGTCTTGAGAAAGCAGCAGGGTTTTCTCCAGGGCATCAGTGGCGAGACAAAAGATGTCACCGCCCGTCTGAAGGAGCAGCGCATGGATCGTGCTGAGCGTGAGGGGAAGCGAAAGGGTAAAGGTTACCCCCTGTCCTGCCTTGGACTCTGTGCTGAGAGCGCCCTTGAGACTTTCTACCTTGGCTATCACTGTATCCAGCCCTACGCCTCTGCCTGAGACTTCGGTAATGACGGAGGCGGTGGAAAAACCAGGGCGGAAGATCAGGTCCGAAATCTCCTCCTCCCGCCATCGTTTGATCTCTTCGGCCGAGGCGATGCCCTTTTGGATTGCTGTCTGCTGTATGGTTTGGTAGTCAAGCCCCTGGCCATCGTCCCCGACGGAAATGAAAACCCTTCCCCCTCCCTGCTTGGCGGCAATGAGGATTTTCCCCTGTCGGGGTTTTCCCTTCCGCTCTCTCTCTTGCGGAGATTCGATTCCGTGGTCTACGGAATTCCGCACCAGGTGGATCAGCGGAGCTCTCAGCTCTTCAAGGACTTTTTTGTCGATGCGGGTCGAAGCGCCCTCCGCAATCAACTCTACCTCTTTTCCCAGGTCGCGGCCTAGGTCGCGTACCATCCTCGGAAAGGGTTCCAGGATGGTAGAGAGGGGTAGAAGGCGGAGCTCGCTTATTCCCACATGGATCTCATCGACGAGCCGCTCCAGGCGATGGGTATTCTCAGAGAAGCTCAGGAGGATGCTGGAAATCTCTTCGCCCAGGCTATCGACACGACTGAGCAGCGGGCTTTGCTGTGAATCCCGTGCCAGTCTTTTCCGCCATTCTTCCAAGAGGACCAAGGCTCCTTCTATATGCCGGAGATTGTCCAAGGCCTCGATCTTGGAGACGAGGAGCTCGCCCACCTGGTTGATCAGGGTGTCGAGCTTGTCGGTCGACACACGAATCGTTGCCAGAGCGCCGTCGTCACCCATTCTGGTCGGTATCTGAGTGGACCCCTGGGGAGAGTTGGATTTCAGCTCGATGCCTGGCGCCGGCCAGTTCAGAGGCGCCTCAGCAGGGGCTTTTGGTTCTGCGGCAATTTGGCGGTGTTCGAGGACTTCGTCGCCTCTTCCCGGCTTCTTACCCTCTTCCACGGCCTTGAGTGTATGGGAGACTGCATCGATGTTCTTGAAAAGGGCATCCATTATGGGTGGGGTGATTTCCTGTTCGCCACGGACCAGTTGGGTGAGCAGGGTCTCGAGATCGTGGGCGAGGGCTTCTATCGTCTTGAAGCCCATCATCCGGGAGGCACCCTTGAGGCTGTGGGCTGAGCGCAGGACCTCATCCAGAGGGGCCTCATGGGGTTGACGCTCGAGCGCCAGCAGGCCGCTATTCAGCTTGTGGATGTGCTCTTGGCATTCTTCTCGGAAGATTTGAACCAGGCGCTGGTATTCTTGGTCGCCGCGTTCCATTTTTTAATCCTGGGAATTTTTGAAGTGGTCTTCCTCGGCTACTTGGAACTTCTTCACCAGCTCTTGGAGGGATTGGCCGAGGGTGACCAGTTGCGCGGCGGCGATGTTGGTCTGCTTCGTCCCAATGACCGTCTCCTTCATTCCCTGATCGATGCTCTGCATCGCCTCAGAGACCTGTTCGACCCCGATGGCCTGCTGCCGGGTGGCGAGAGTGATTTCCTGGACCGCCCCGACTGTCTCCTTGATGGTAGAGGTGACGCCCTGGAGAGTCTCCCCGGCCTGGAGGGTCTCTCTGACTCCCGCCTCTACTCCCTTGGTCCCTTCTTCCACCGCTAGGATCGTACTCTGGGTGGCTGTCTGGATCTCTTGAATGATGGTGCCGATCTGTTGAGCGGCCTTCTGGCTCTGGTCGGCGAGCTTGCGCACCTCAGTGGCGACCACGGCAAAACCCCTTCCATGTTCTCCCGCCCGTGCGGCCTCTATGGCCGCGTTGAGGGCGAGCATATTGGTCTGTTCGGCAATATTGGCGACGGTCTGTACGATGGAGCTGATTCTCTGGATCTGCTCGCTCAAATTGAGGATGCTTTGGGCGACCCCCTCAGCCTTGGCTTTAATGAGATTCATCTCCGCGATTCCCTTTTGTACCGCGCGATTCCCCTGTTCTACCAGCTGAAGCGTTTCCTTCCATTGTCCGGCCATCGCCGCGGCGGTTTTTCCCACCTGATCGGAGGATTGGGCCAGCTCATGGATGGTCGTGGTGATCTCGTTGATCGAGGCAGCCTGCGAGGCGACGGTGTGCTCTTGTTCTTCAATGGCGGCGGAGATCTGACTGGCCGTGGCCGTTGTATTATGGACAACATCGGTAATCCGCGTGACGATTTGGTTGAGGTCTTCGACCATACGGTTTAAGGAATTGGCCAGGAGGCCCATCGCCGATGTGTCCCGGGTAGGGAGAGAGGCAGTTAGGTCCCCTTCCGCGACCCGGTGCGCGAACCCTACGCCTTCACGGATGGGTTGAGAGATGGTGCGTGCGATCACCAAGGACGCGCCTGACACAAGCAGCATAGTAAAAAAGGTAATAGCTAGCGCCGTATTCCTCAGCTTGGTAACCGGCGAGAAGACCTCAGACTCATCCGCCTTGGCAATCACGACCGCGCCGATCTCAGGCAAGGGACGAAATGATCCGACCACAGGGACTCTGCGGTAATCCTCATGAAACGCTTCTCCCTTCTTTCCTTGAATGCCGAGGCGGATAGGATTATTTTCCGGAACACTCGTAAGAACGGTGGCCGCCTCGCCGAAGCGGGACTGCGTAAGCATCCTGAGGTCGCGATCGACGATGATGACCTCGCCGGTCTCCCCGAGGCCTGACCGCTCTTCGATCAGTCGATGGATAGGGCGTAGTTCTATTTCCAGGATGCCGTGGCCGATGACCTTGGCGTTGTTGTCATGGACCGGACTAGCCATCATGAAGACATGCTGTTGGGCTATCTTGGAGAAAAAGACCGGGCTGATAAAGAAGGCCTCGTTCTTCTCCAGCTTGGTAAGGCCGATCTCGCTCAGGCTCTTTCCCTCCTGGAGGAGGGCTTTGGAGCCGGCGGCGATTACCTTACCCTCGTTGTCAGCTATCAGGACATCGACATAGGAAGGATTCGTCTCTTGAAGTGTGCTGATGAGATTTCTTGCTCGTTGCATTCTCTCCTCAGGCGTCTTTGCCGCAAGATCCGGGTAGGTAACCTTGAAGGCGGGTGAGAGGAGGTCTTTGACAGCCGAGGCTCCGACAAGAATCTGAGCGTCCGATAGCTGTTCCTTAAACCAAGCTTTGAGAATGTATACCTTATTATCCGCGACGGCGTTGAGCTTGTTGATGATTTCCCTCTCCAGGCTCGCTCGGCTGTTCCGGTAAGCCAGGATGCCGATGGCGACAATGGGAACCAGAGAGAGAATGAGAAACCAAAACGTTAATTTGCCCCTTACGGTTGCGGGGAGGATTTTACTGAAGCTATGGAGTTCTAATCGTTTCATGTTTTGTCTCCCTCCGGTACTCAGGCTCAAATCATCTCTTGAGTTGTTTCGCCTGCTAAGCGCGGTTCCTGAAACAGCTTTTCCACATTGATCAGGCTCAGGGGTCGGGCTTTGACCAGCAGTTCTCCCGCGATCAAAAGGGCGCGTTCCGGTTCCAGGGATAAGGGAGGAGACCGCAGCTCCTTTACCGGAAAGGTAAGGATATCCTGGGCCTGATCTATGACCACGGCTAATTTGTTTCCTTTAAGCGAGAGGATTAAAAGAGCCGGCGCGATCTTCGGCAGTTCTTGCTGGGGCAGGCCTAAGATGGGCCGGAGGTCCACCGCCGGCAAGAGTTCCCCTCTGAGGCTCATGATCCCGGCCAAGTGGGAAG
>JACPSF010000044.1:6268-10702 GCA_016193385.1 Deltaproteobacteria bacterium | reverse complement strand
TTTATAAACCTCATAGAAACCTCCTCTTACCCCTAGTGGGGCGTGATGTAGGTGGCTCTTTTCTTCTTCTATCAATGCGTGGCTATATGTGTCAATCCCCCTTGACTAGCCGGTCCTTTGCCAACGCAGGTGCGAGGTCAAATCTTGGAGAGGGTGTCGAAAAACGCTTTTAGCGGGTCATTATTGAGTGCCTGTCATTCTGAGCGCAGCGAAGAATCTCAAGGCTTTCAAAGAGATTCTTCGTCGCCTTCGACTCCTCAGAATGACTACGGAGACTTTTTCAACAGTCTGTTGGAGTTTGCCATAGACCAACGGAGCCGATTAAGACGCGCAGCGGGTATCGGGATCAGCGGGCGCTGGCTATGGAGATGATGTGCCGGTATAGTGGGATCAACCAGGAAGAGATTGCAAGATACGTAGCAGAGATAAGGTACGCAACAGTTTAGTCACGAGAGGCAAGAGCTCAGAGAAATGATGGAACAAGATCCCAAGTTGAAAGGCTGCAGTGAAGATTTGCCAGCGATGCTAAGAGAAAACCCAAAATTTGACCCTGTTCGCGCTCTGCGGTGGGAATTGCTCATGGCCAGGTTATCCACATCACAGTCCGGAAGAAAAAGTACTCTGGCCCCCATTGCCTTCCAGCGGAATTAATGTAGGGATGTAATAAGACGAGCTAGTCCAAGAAAAGGCCGCCGGTATCAAAGCCCTTCTGTCTCATCTCCTCTATCAGAGTTTCTCTTTGTCTTGTTAGTTGGTTGATCTGATTCCTCAACTCGCTGAACTCTCTCTCCTTGCTGCTGGGGGTTGGTGGCTGGACCTCCACTCCAGGAGTAGTTGCGCCAGGGCGGAATTCAGGGATCAACCGCGCATCCCTTAACCTTGAACTGAGATCCTCGGTGCGCGCTTTGATTGCCTCCTCGGTGTTGAGAAGGGTCGGCTCGGCGGAGCTGGTCCCTCTCGTGGCGATGGCATAACGATCTCTGGCAGCTTTGATCTGCTCCGTGATTTCTATCACCTTTTGCTGATATTCTTTTTCCTCTTTTGCCCTCTCCTCCGCCAACTTCTCCTCAGGGCTTAAGGCCTTTTCTTCAGGCTTGGCTTCTCCGGGAGCTTGCGGAGCGGCCGCTTCCTTCACCTCCGGCTTGGCTTCTGCGGGGACGACGCGAATGCCCTCCAAACCCGGAACCACCATCCCGCGTTCTTCCTTCTCTCCGGGCTTAAGTATGGCCTTGATCTGGTCCTTCGCTAAACCGATCTCCCCGCCCAGGCCTTGGAATTTGATCATCCCGCCCTCTTCTCGATAAGTCTGGACGGTAATGCGCCGGCCGTTTTTGAGGACCAGGGTGTACTGAGCCAGAACGGTCCCGGACCAGCAGAGAAAGACCATGAGCACTAAGGGGAGGATCCTCTTCAAAATCACGCACAAATTATACACCTTCGCCCGCCTTGAAGGCAAACGACAGCCCCTCGTTTACACCCTGCGCCATTCATGTTATTTGTGTTTTTGCGCGCCGTGGTGCGACTTATGGAACTCCTTACCCTGCGAATTCTGTCCCGCGGGTTTTTTACGACCTTAGTATTACTACTCCTTGCCGGGGATTTGGGGGCGAAAGAGCCGAAAGTCGAGATCCTTTCTCCGCGGGATGGTGCTCGCATCGTGCAAGAGCAGAGCACCGTGTTGGTCAGCGGCAAAGTCTCCGCTCAAGAGAATCGAACGCCTAATGTGGACATCGTTTTTGTTATAGATACTTCGGGGAGCACAGCTCATTATGCCGGAGTGGACTTCGGTGATTCGAACCTTCCCCCGGCTTCTGGTCCAGGTGGATGGGGGAGCCCACGGATAGGAATATTCGGAGGAGGAGTTGGACTCGGGGTTCCGCCGCTGAGGGATTTACGAAATT
The DNA here is from genome assembly GCA_016193385.1 of Deltaproteobacteria bacterium. The sequence continues at coordinate 8,801 of JACPSF010000044.1, read as the reverse complement.
CCATTCTTGCGGCCGAGGTCGGGGCCGCGCGACGATTGCTTACTCAGCTCAATCCGGAAACCACCCGGGTCGGCGTTGTCACCTTTGCGGAGCAGTCTCAGTTAGTCCAGCCACTGACGCACGACTATCAGCAGGCAAAACAGGCTCTTGAGGAAATTTTCATCAAGGGGCCTTACGGTGGGACGAATATGGCGGAGGGAATCCGCGCGGCCATCAGGGAGCTGGCTGGGTTAGGGCAGAGTGAGCGGAGGACCGATGCGGTTAAAGTTCAACTGCTTCTGACAGATGGTTTTCCCACTCTGCCGATCGGTGGAGGAAGGAGACTCACCCTCGAGGATACCGATCTAGCGATCAGCGCTGCTCGCATCGCGGGGAAGGCGGGTATCAAAATCCACGTGTTTGCGTTGGGTGAGGAAGCGCTTTCCTATCCTCGGGCGGCGGTTGGGATTGCCGGGGCGAGTGGAGGCATCCTCACTCCTGTTGTCAGACCGGCTGATATCCTTGGAGTTTTGGAAAACATATCGGTGGTAGGAGTCGATTACATTACAGTCTTTAATGAAACGACGGGGCAAAAGGCCACTCAGTTGCGCCTAGCGACCGATGGATTCTTCTCTTCCGCGCTTCCGGTGGCGGAGGGACTCAATCGGATACAAGTCCTCGCGCGTTCTGGTGATGGGTCCATAGCGCGAGACTCCGTTTCGGTGTACTATGAGCACGGGGGAAAACGTTCGCTCGAGCTGGAAGTCTTTCTTGAAAAGGAGAGGAATCTCAAATTGGAGGTTGAGCGCTTGGGGAAAACTCGAGAAGAAATCGAAAGGCAAATCGACCGGGGCCGAGAGGAGAGCCTCAAACGGTCTCAAAACCTTCCCCCTGCAAATGAGATCAATGAAGGCCGACCTCGATAGGGATTGCTTTGCGCACCTTTAAAGCCTTTCTTCCGGTGATCTTCTCCTTCGTCATGTCCTCTATCCTATTGGGCGCCGAGGTTGCCCCAGAACCTCAAGTTCCTTTGCCCCCGAGGCAGTCCATCTCGCTCGTCGATTTTTACTTTAAGGGCGGGCCCACCATGCACTTTATCCTAGCTTGCTCGATTCTCGCGCTGGCGATCATCCTGGAGCGGGCCATCAACTTGCGTAAGGGGAAGATCATCTCGGCTGCCTTCATCGAAGAGATCAAAAAGTACTGGTATCGGCGTGAAATCGATCGGGCAATCCAGGCCTGCAAGGAACACGAGCTATCGCTTTCCAGGGTTCTGCGCGCGGGGCTGGTCCGCTTTGACCACGGGCTGGACGCGGTAGAGAAGGCGATTGAAGGCGCCGGTCAGCATGAGGCGGCCGTATTGCGGAAGAACCTGATGCTCTTGGGTTTTCTTGCCAACGTCGCTCCCATGCTTGGCCTCTTCGGAACCGTGCTTGGTCTAACCCGGTCGTTCGATGTCATTGCGAGCTATGGCATGGCGGGAAACCCGGGGGCCGTTGCGGGAGGGGTGGCCGAGGCGCTGATCACGACCGTCTTCGGCCTCATGGTCGGCATTCCAACGCTTGCAGCCTATTACTATTTCAAGCGCAAGGTCGAGGTCAGGGTGCTTGAGATGGAGGAGGTCTCGCTTGCGCTGATCGAAGATCTCGCCTACGAGGGCTATAGTGGCCGCGCGCAGACCGCTGCGTCCCAGGTAAGACAGGCTGAGTCGTCCCCAAGACTGCGGGAGCGATTTCGGGAACCTTAGTCGAGGAGATGCGAGATGCAGTTCTTGAAAGAATCGGAAGAGGAAGTTGGGATCAGTCTCACTTCTCTCATCGACGTCATCTTTCTACTCCTTATCTTTTTCATGGTCACAACGACCATCATCGATCCGTCTCGGCGGCTTGATATTCAGCTTCCTCAGGCCAAGGCTGCCTCCGCGGAAAGCCAGTCGACACCGGTGACGATAGAGGTCGGACAGCGCGGGGAGATAACCGTGAACGGGGAAAAAGTTGATCTCCCCGGGCTCGAGACACGGCTTAGGGCGATGGGGCAGAACGGGAGGAAGTCGGCGCTGGTCAGGGCGGATAGGAGGCTGGACTACGGTCGCGTGGTCGCCGTTCTGGGAATCTGCCGCGCGAGTGGTCTCCAGGATATCGGAATCGCCGTGAGGTAGCTGCTTATCGGGCGGGAGGCGCTGGCGATGAGGCGTTAGGGGACTCCATCTGGGGGTTCTTTCCCCGCTGCGTTATGTATTCTAGCCCCACGGCGCTTACGTCTCGACGCACGAGTCGGCCATTTTCAAAATAGGACCAAAGATCCACCGCCCCGTCGCTGTTGAGATCTCTTTCTTCTCTCAGAACGATCTCCCCCTCTTTTGACGTGTCATAAGTGACCCAGAGATCCATTTTTCCATTCCCCTGCGCGCTTTTCTCTACTCGGTAGAGGCGTCCATTTTGGTAGAAAGCACGATAAGTCACGTGGCCTTCGCCTTTTTCATCTCGCTCTTCTCTGGCCAGCTTGTCGTCTTCGTAGTAATAGACGGTATCCGGCCGACCGCTTGCGTTGGTGT
>JACPSF010000044.1:0-6242 GCA_016193385.1 Deltaproteobacteria bacterium | reverse complement strand
GCGTTGGTGTCTGCTTCGCGGCGCACGAGCTTTCCGTCCTTGAAGTAGCTCCAGGCATCCACCCTGCCGTCGCCTTTGGTGGCCTCTTCCTGGCGGATAATCTCTTCTGGTTTCATCGGATTATGGTAGATCCATAGATCAGGGATACCATCTCCGTTGAGGTCTTTGATCTCAACGTTCTTGAAGGGGCTGGTAGGGGGAGCGGGTTCTCGTTTGTTGACCGAGGCCATCGCGGTGGGCTCTCTCTCGCCACCGTCCGCCGGTGCCTGTTTTTCGACCCTGGCTCGTTCTTGCGGTTGCGGGAGTTGCTCAGTCTTCTTTGGGTCTGAGGGAGGCGGGTTTCCCGCCAGGCCTGCCTCAAGCTCCCGTTGCCTCTCTATTTCGCGCTCAATTTGGGCTTCCAGTTCGCGATCTTTGGCTTGTTCGGTCTGAATCTTGGCGTTGAGGTCTGCGTAAAAAGAGTCGGCAGTGAGAAGTCCGGCGATCAGTCCGACAATCAAGCCTCCTCCGGCCCCAAAGGGGCCTCCGACTGCGCCGCCCATGGCCACGCCCTCCATCATCTTTTGCCAAACGTATTCGGTGCGCCGCGACCCGGAAACTTGAGGTTGGGGTTGAGCCCCAGAAGGAGGCAGGGTCGCAGGTGGAGGCAGGTTCATGGGCTGCGCGGGGGTTGGTGTCCCCGGGTAAGTCTGTGCAACGGGAGACGAGCCCGGAGGCTGCTGCACAGGAACTGGCTGGCAGCTTCCCAGGAAAACACCGAGGAGGAAGACCGGTATCACCTTTTGGGGGCTACCCATGCTGACCTCTGCGATAACCGATCTTACATCTTATCGGTTCCCGTTTCGAGACCTGCGGGGGCGCCGATCATTTTGTTCGCCGGCGCTATCGCGCTTTTTCTCGCCCCCAAATTGCGGAGTTCGTCTTGTACCGAAGAAAAGGGCCGCGGCGGCGTTTTGGGCTCCGCCTCCGCGACAGGCTCCTGTGCCACGACCTGTCCATTTTTGAAAAAATAGCGGGCACCGATCTTGCCGTTAAAATTCAGGTCCTCCTCCTGCTCGACCCGCTGGCCATTCTGGTAAGCCACCCAGACATCGACTCGGTGATCTCCGTTGGTATCCCCTTCCTGTCTCACGACTTGCCCTTTGTCGTAGTAGATTCGCAAGTCAAAATAGCCGGTGCCGGCGGTATCCTTTTCTTCGTAAGCCAGGTCGGCGTTTTGAAAAACCTGCAGTGTATCGAGCCTGCCCTTGCCCTGGTTGGCGAAGAGGCGCTTGACCGGCTTGCCCTGGGAGTAGGTTTCAACCAGATCGATCTGCCCGCTGCCGCGCGAGTCCTCCTCACGCATTACGAGATCCTCCCCGGCAAAGTAGAGATAACGATCCGGCCTGCCGTCCCGATTCAGGTCCTCTTCCTGCCGGGAAAGGTGCCCTCCCTGATAGTACCCCCAGAGGTCGATGTTACCGCTATGCTTGCGGTCGATCTCTTTTCGAACCAACTGGCCGCCTTGAAAGATGGAAAAAGTGTCCATTTTCCCGTCCCCATTGGTATCCTCCTCCACGCGGCTAACCTTTTCGTCCTGGAAATAAACGACGCGGTCGAACCGGCCATTGCGCTTGGTCGAGTGCACCTCCCGCGTCAGATTCCCTCTTGCGTAATCTAGGATGAGGTCTGGCTTGCCGTCGAAGTCCTCGTCCTGCTCTACCCGCTCAATTGCACCTTGCTCATGATAGTAGATCCACCGGTCCATCCTCCCATCCCCGTTGGTGTCTCTCTCTTGGCGGATCACCTGCCCCTGCTCATTGTAAAAAAAGCTGGCGACGGGCCGTTGGGCGCGCGCCGGCGTATAAGCGGCAAGGACGAAGAAGAATGAAAAGTAGGTGGCTTTGTTCCCGCGCAAAAACCCGAGCGCCATTCTTAAACTTCTAGCCTTGGCCTAGAGGGTTGTCAATCAAAGCCGGGGGGCAAGCTTCGAACGGCAAGGCACAGCTAGCGCCCATTTTTACTTTTCACCCAGTGGAAAAGCTGCGCTCGGTAAAGATAGGCAATCAGCAGAAGCACTGCGGAGATGGCCGCAAAGACGAACGCAGTGACGTATTCCTGGCTTCTCAGGCTGGCTCCTTGGAGCGTCAGTAGATAAGTTCCCGGGAGCCGGCCAATGACGGAGACGATCAAAAAGGTGCCGAGCCTCATCCGGCTCAAGCCCAAAACGTAGCACAAGTAATCTTTGGGAAAGCCGGGAACGACGAATAGTAGGAAGCATATGAACGTTCCGGTGTTGGTAGCCACGAAGTCGAATTTTCGCAAAACTTCTCCGCTGACGTATTTTTCGACAAAAGGCCTCCCCAAAATACTGGCAAGCTCAAAGGTTACCCAGGAGCCCAGCGTAAGCCCGATGGTAGAAAGGATAAAGCCGAATACCTCGCCATAGAGATAGCCGCCAACCACTCCGGTTAGTTCGCCGGGAAAGGGTGCGGCCACAACCTGGAGAACCTGGAGCAATATGAAGACCGCGGATGAATAAGGGCCGAGGGAAATGAGCAGCCGCTGGAGCTTCTCGCTATTGGAGAAAACGTTTTCGATCTCTTCGAACTCTCCGGCCACCGGCAGCAAAAAGGAGAGTGGCTGGGGCCCGTAGCGGCTCAATAGGAAGAGCAGGACAACGAGCGCGGCAAAGATGACTCCCCGGATCAAAAGTTGGCGCTGTTGATGGCTCATAACGAAGCTTCGGTTCGCTGGTCGGCCAATTCCACGTGCCTTGTCAGTGACTTAATTTGACGCCGAAGTCAATACTGAACTTCATGACGAGTGGGGCGCCGGCGAGCTCCTTGAGGCTGTTCGGGATGGGGGGGAAGGGGGAGGCTTGGTGCATGGCTTGAAGGGCGCTGTTGTCTAATCGGCGATCGCTTGAACCGAGCACTTCCGCGCGGACGAGTTTGCCCCCGCGGTCGATGACAAACACGACTTCGACCTTGTGGTTGCCGGACATAGCCTGGGGGTAGTTCCAAGCAGACTGGACCTTTCGCTTGATCTTTTCTAGATAGGGCCCGAAGTCAGGGCTGGACAGGGCTGCGAGCTTTCCGGAACCACCTGGGCTCGCAGGTTGAGAGCCCTCTTTCGAAAGCGAGGGTTCGGAGGGCAGCCCCCTGGGTTGGGCTAAACTCTCCGGCAAAGGATCAATCGAAGTTGCGAGGGTGGACGACTCTGTCCTGGCGGAGCGCGTCGGAAGCCGGATCAGGGAGTCCACCGGCTGGGCGCCAAAGCCCCTCTCCTTTGTCAAGGGGGTTTGTGCCAGAGCTTTTGGCGCAGGTAGTGAGGGCGCGGGTGGCGGAGCGGGCTCAGCCAATTTAGGCGGGGCGGGCCGAGGCGGTCCGGGTGGACGAGAGGTTCGCTTTCGGGATAAAGCCTTACTCTTTGCCTTTTTCCTCGGTTTCCTCGTACCTTCCTGCGAGGGTGCCACAGACTCTAAAAGGTGAACCACGATGGGCTCAGGCCGGGCTGGAAAAGGGGGGCGAGAAGCGATTTGTGCCAGGAGAAACAGCAGCAGGAGATGGATAAGAAGCGAGATGACGAAAAGCGACTCCAGATCGATGGTGGGGTCGGCGCGCAGGCTCGGGAAGCCGCGAGCGGGTTTTTTAAGCTTTCCGTAGCGCTGGAAAAAGGGGCTGTTTTCCAGGCGTGCCAGCCAGCGGTCGGTTTGGATCTGCGTCTTTCCCCAAAGGCTCTCCTCCCGCTTTTTTATTCTCGCCAGGGCTGCCTCTAGCGGGGATGACATTTCGGTCCGCTCCTCCGTGTGAAACCTCGAGCCATATAATTTAGCATGTCTCTGCGCGGTTGGAAACTCGAGCACCCGGATGCCCTATCTTTGATTTTTCACCCCTATCTTACTAAACTCGACCATAAGAGAAGCGAGGAGAAGAGGGGGGTGAGGGAAAACGTGGACCGTTTGAGACAGGATTGGCTTTTTTTCATTGCGCTGGTTTGTTTTTTTCTCTCGGGCGCTGCGGGGCCATCTATGAGGTGGTTTGGACTCGCATGCTCACGCAAGTTTTCGGCAACACCACCTATGCCATAGCTACGGTCCTATCGTCCTTTATGGCGGACCTGGCGTAAAATGGATGTCTTGGCGCATGGACTGTGGGGAGGTGTTGCTTTCTATCCCCACGGAGCGAAAAGGTTTGCTGCGGGGTTCGCCCTGGGAATGGCACCCGATCTTCTATCCTTCGGCCTCTTCCATGTCTCCCATCCGGGTTGGCTGAGCCTTAGGTTGGCGGGACAAATCTCCGGCCCGCCGCCCTTGTCCATTCTCCCGGAATTTGTCTTCCATACCTATAACTTGACTCACAGTCTGGTCGTGTGGGCCGCCCTTTTCGCTCTTATCTGGGCGCTGCAAAAACGGCCCCCGTGGGTTTTCTTGGCCTGGAGCCTGCACATCGTTTGTGATATCCCCACCCACAACTCAGCATACTTTCCCACCCCGTATCTCTGGCCCTTGCCGACGCCGCTCGTAAACGGAATCTCGTGGGCGACGCCGTGGTTTATGCTCGTGAACTACGGGGCCCTGCTGGCCGCTTATCTGGGGATGTTCCTCTACGTGAGGAAAAGGAGTTTTAAAGAATCGAATTTACCACTCCGGCTGGCGAATAGTGACGAATAGATGTCGGTCGGGCAGGCTCTTCTCGCCTGCCCGACCAGGCCGGCTGGAACTGAAATAGGTTGAGGACCTAAAAGGATTACTACTTCTTCTCAGCCTTCTTTTCAGCCTTTTTGGCCGGAGCTTTAGCCGCCTTGACGGAGCTGGCCATCATCTTCCCTTCCTTCTCGGTATAAGAGACCGTGACCCTATCCCCGACCTTGACCTTCCCGAGCGCCTCCTTAGCAGCCTTGGTATCCGCGGTGAAACTCATTTCTTTGTCCTTCACCTTGACTGCCATCATACCCGTCTTGCTATCAACGGATACGAGCTCGCCTGTAGCGCTCCGTGCCTTGGCTTTCGCCTTCTCCGGGGCCTTCTTTTCCTCCATCTTCGCCGGAGCAGAAGGCTCTGCAGCCTTTTTTTCCGCAGCGAAGATCATCGGAGGAAAGGCCAGAGCGGACCCGATCAGTGCCGCTAAAAGCCATAGAAACCACTTCCCTCTCATGTTTAGCCTCCTTTTGATTCTCCCTCCCGGTCACCTCTAGCCACCCCCCTACCCTACCAGCCGGGAGTTTAGTGGATAGGGCGGGGACCATTATTGTCGCTGTTTGTAGTCGAAGCCTCGTTTATTGTCAAGACCTTAAGTCTTGACACGAGAGTCTTTCGTGGAATAAATAGGTGCCAAATAGTTTACGCCCGACTCCTCCAACGGCGATGACGATTATGGGTCGCATCGGCAATATCATTCCGTCTAGCAACTGCCTTGTCGAGCCGCAGTTCCAGCATTACGCTCCTGCCAACGTCGGCGTTCATGTGACCCGGCTAAGGATGACCGGCAAATGGCACAAGACACCAACGGAGCTTCGGCGAGAGATCGCCGGAGCTGCCGCTGTCCTTTCGGACACCAAGCCGGATGTCATCGTCTTTCACTGCACCGCAAGTTCGATGGAGGAAGGGCTTGCTGGTGAGGGTCGTGTGGTGGAGACGATCCAGGACGCAAGTGGCTGCTCAGCCATCACCACCGCGCAGGCGATCACGCAAGCCTTGAGACGCTTGGGAGTGAAAAAACTGGTGTTAATTAGTCCTTATGTGAAAGAGACGAATCAGCACGAGGCGCGCTACTTAAGCGAGGCTGGTTTTGATGTCATTCATGACTTTGGACTTGCGCTCTCGAGCTCACACGAGTACATGGCCGTGTCGCCACGCCGGTGGGAGGAAATCGTGCTGGAAAACCAGCGCGCCGAGGCCCAAGGCTATCTTCTTAGCTGCGCGAACACGACCATGATCGAGGCCATCAGCGAGATCGAAGCGCGCTTGAATAAGCCTGTGGTAAACAGCAATCAGGCAACGCTCTGGGCTTGTCTGGAAAAAATCGGTGCGGGCCAGCCAAGCTCCGGCTTGGGCCGGCTTTGCAACCCACCGTGAACGGTCGCTCGTCTTCGCTGCGAATCAGCCTCGTGCCATCCTGGCACGTAATTTATCTTTTAAGCCTGTAAACCTCTGCTCAACCCGAATGTTCCGGATGGCCAACGCGACGGCCTTTCGGCTCCCCACCAAGGCCACGAGCGCTTTTGCACGGGTCACTGCGGTATAGAGAACGCTGCGGTGG
>JACPSF010000131.1 GCA_016193385.1 Deltaproteobacteria bacterium | reverse complement strand
TGACTGCGCGGGCGGTGTCGAAAAGGGGGCCCACTTCAGCGGCGTGCACGACTCCTGGTTTTTTTACCTCGCTCGCATCTGTAACCATTGCACTTATCCGGCCTGTCTTGCTTCCTGCCCGCGCGGCGCCATTTACAAAAGGCCGGAGGACGGCATTGTTCTGATCGATCAGGGGCGTTGCAGGGGATATCAGGAATGTATCAAGGCGTGTCCTTACAAGAAGACCTTTTACAACGCGATGACAGGGACATCCGAGAAATGCATCGCATGTTTTCCCAAGATTGAAATGGGAATGCAGCCTCAATGTTTCGTAAACTGCATTGGAAAGATTCGCTTTGCTGGATGGATTTCCAAGCCGGAGAACGCGAAAAGGGACAATCCGATCGATTTCTTAGTGCACGTGAAGAAGGTCGCGCTTCCGCTCTTTCCACAGTTCGGACTCGAGCCCAACGTCTATTACATCCCTCCCGTCAACGTGCCACGGGACTTTCTCCTGCAAATGTTCGGGCCGAATATAGATGCGGCGCTAGAAACCTACCGAAACGCGCCCCGGGACAAAGATCTTTCCGGCCTGCTGACGCTCTTCGGCTCGACGGAGCAGATTGTCTCAAAATGGAGCCGGGTTGGGGAGCAGGTGATGGGTTACGACGATAGCGGCCGGGAAATCATCCGGGTTCCCCTTACCGAGCCGACGCATATCCGCCAGGCGTTTGACGCCGCGCGCGGCGTCGCGCGGACGAACATCTCCTAAGGAGAACAGCCATGAAGGCTCAAAATATTGTTGTTGTCGCCGCCATCCTAATCTACGCCGTGTTTGCCGGCTGTGAGAAGAAACAACCTCCAATCTCCGACTCTGAAGTCAAAGCCGTGTTCGAAAAAACACTTCCCTCCACGGTCGAGGATAGGACCTGGCAGCGTGTTCCGCTGCATCCAGCCAAGCTTCTGCTTCAGGACATGGTGGAGCCCAGGCTGATGCAAGGCTCGACCTCCTTTGTGCGTGTCCAGGCGGTCACGGACGGACAAAAAATTGCTTTTCGTCTGACCTGGAACGATTCAACGCTGGATGACGTGCCGGGACCCGGGCGATTTGGGGACGCCTGCGCGGTTCAGTTGCCTGGATCGACTACCGCAGACGTTCCTGCTCCTCAAATGGGAGAGGAAGGAAGGCCAGTCGAGATCACGTACTGGTCGGCAATTTTCCAGGCTGTTGTCAATGGACGCAAAGACGATATCCAGGCCATCTATCCTCAATCCGCAGTTGATCACTATCCGTTCGAGACGGCATCGCTCAAGCCGGGATCAGCCGCGCAACAGGAGATGGCCAAGCGCTACGCGCCGGCGCGGAGCTTGGGGAACCCGATGTCAGGCCCGCGAGCTGTTCCCGTACAGGATCTCTTGGCCGAAGGCCCGGGGACGATTCGCCCGGCCGAAAAGACCCTTTCGAGCGGAAGCGGGAAGCACTCCAAGGATGGCTGGACCGTCATATTGGTCCGCCCTCTTCCGAACGGCGCGCAACCCGGAGGGCGAACACAAGTCGCATTTGCTGTTTGGGAGGGATCGCATCAGGAAGTTGGCTCCAGAAAAATGCGGACCGCCTGGGTTCCCCTCTCGTTGGGAAGTGCCCGATGAAGACCACTTCCGACTTCAAAACGCAGGGGCTTGTGGCGCAAGCCGCAGCATGGCGCCTGGCGTCTCTTCTTCTGGAACGTCCCCGGCCGGAGTGGAAAAGCGACATTGAAAAACTTTGCTCCGAGGTGAGCGATCGGGAACTTTCATCCTGCGCAAAGGGGGCCGATCAGGGAACAGAGGAAACCTATCACCGGCTCTTTGGTCCAGGGGGAACCGTATCCCCACGAGAGGTCAGTTATTGCGGGTTCGAGGACCCGGGCCGTTTAATGGCGGAACTGGCGTCTTTTTATGATGCGTTCTCGTTTGAGCCGCGCCGGGAAGAACCGATCGACCATATCTCCGTGGAGGCCGGTTTCGTGGGCTATCTGTTTTTGAAAGAGGCTTACGCCCAAATGCGGGGAGATACAGAATCTGTCGAGATCACGAAGAAGGCGAGAGAACGCTTTACGGACGAACATATCGGACGGTGCACACGCGGGATGATTTATCGGCCGAGCGACATTCCGCCGTATCTCCGGGGCGTCCTCTCGTGGCTGGCCGAAAAAGAGTGAAATACATCGACCGTCGAGCCTGTTCCGATTAATCCAAACCCCTGTGGCGGTAGTTGCGTACCCTGATTTTTTCTCACTTCGTCCAATCGATTGATTGGCTATGAATGAAAAATCCCTGAAGTACATATTAGGGAGAATGTGGCTCAGGCTCAGGTTATCTGAAGTTGCGTTGCGAACGTCGTTGGTATAGCCTTTCTCAGATACGGAAGGAGGGGCCAAATGAAACAACAATTCATCGTAACTCTTACGCCCGGCGAAGATGGCTTCATAGTGGCTGAATGCCCCTCTCTGCCCGGTTGCGTTTCTCAAGGCAGAACCAAGGAAGAAGCCTTAAACAATATCAGGGAAGCGATTGAAGGTATCCTGGAGGTCCGCCGCGAGATGCGCGATCCCGTCCCTCCGCCTGATGTCCGTTTCGTCGAAATCCCCGCCTGATGCCTCCTCTTCCCGTCATTTCAGGGAGGGAAGCTGCCAAAGCCTTTCGGAAAACCGGTTTCCCATTTCATCCCCAAAAGGGCGGCCATATGATCTATTACCGATCGGATGGGCGCCATCTTTCTATCCCTGACCGTCGCGAGCTTGATCGAGGAACCTTGCGCAGCCTAATCAAAGGCGCGGGAATCAGCCTTGAGGAATTTGTTGACCTGCTGTAGCTTCGGCGAGCCATCACCAAATTACAGGTTAAGGGGTTGCTATGAAGCCAGAAACGAGAACTCGCAAGCAGTTTATTTTGCCAGTTACGAAGATCAGAAAGGCCAAAGAAATTTTGGCCGCCAAGACGGAACCCGAGGCCGTGGAGCGGGCGCTGGACCTTGTCATAGCCGACGCAGAGATTTGGAAAGCGCTTCTTTCCTTGAAGGGTTCCTGCAACATCGAAGACGTATATGGCCGTCTCCCCCGCTAACTATAAGTCAGTATGCATGCCAGGAACCGGCAAGGCCTCAACTTGAACAGCACGTGTTTCCGAGGAAAATAGTACAAGATCCAAGACCTGACCCTCTTTCCAAAAAATGTTGTTCCTGATATCCTCTGCGGTGCGGCGTCCCAGAAAACGCAAAGTTTTTTGGAGCAGATCTCTCAGGGTTGTTTGGTCGGAAAGTGAGATGCCGAAGTGCTCCTTGCGCTCTCGTCTGTAGTGGAAGTGGCGGTTTCGTCGCCATGGTTAATTGGTCAACGCGAAGGGCGCGCGGCTGCAGGATGGTGTTTTGTGCGGCGCGCTGTAACCGTGACAGTTACGTCAACATGCTGATCGAGGCGGGCAAGGATCGTCATCAGCCGGTCGACGGTGAAGCGGTCCAGATTGGCGCGACGGATGCGGGAGAAATCGGCGGCGGCAATGCCGGTGATCTGCCCCGCCCCGCGCACTGACAGCTTGCGGTCGTCGAGCACGCCGATAATTTTTGCCGCGAGGATCGCACGCAGTTGTTCGAGGTCGGCGTCGCCGCGGCCAAGATCGCGGAAGATATTCCCGCTGCCACGTGTGATTTTGATTTCGTCCTTCATCGTAACATCTCCTTCAATCGTTTCAGTCTTGCGTGGATCAGGTCTATTTCATGCTTCGGGGTTTTAATCCCGGTTTTTGATTTCTTCTGAAAGGCATGGACTACCCAAACGTCATGTCCTAGCTGCGCGCCGTAAACGACGCGGTATGCATCGCCACGAAAGCGCAGGACCAGCTCGAAAATGCCGGAGCCAAAGCCTTTCATGGGTTTGGCGATGTCCGGATGCCTGCCTTCGGCCACGATCGTGAGAGCACGCCCGAATTCGAGCTGCGCGCCTTCGGGAAATTCCTCAAAGTCTTTGCGGGCGGCGGTGATCCATGATATCGGCCCGGTGTCTCTGGTCATCCAAGGGTATGTTGGCAGATATGACAACACCTGTCAAATACTTTTTTGAGCGTTCGCGGAGGCTCTGCCTACTCCCCGCATTAACGCGCCCGGCGGAAGCAGCTCTCCCCTGCCCTGCGGGCCGCTTTTTTTACGGGACGTTGTTGTCTAAGTGGACTTACTCCCAGCGAACGCCTGACCTGCTCCCGACTAAGGAGCCTTGAACCGAAAAGAATTAGCCCCGATGCGACATTTTTTTGTCCAAGGGACCGGCCCTGACAAGCATCGGATCTCAGCGAAGATCTCTCTGAGGAAAAGGGGACAGGCTGCTTTTCGGGAGGGGGGCTGGAGAAGCCGCGCTGGGATCTTGTCGATTTTGACGGAGGCGGGAATTATGACTATACTTATGACCATAATTCCACAGGGGGGGCTGATCATGAAATTTGTTAGCGTCGCCGAGGTCAAGAATCGGTTGACTGTATACCTGGCCCAGGCCAGAGAAAAGAAGGAACCAGTCTGAAGAAAAGGTTCCTGAAACCTTTTCCCCAGCGGACAGTGCCCCCTTCAAATTACAAAGTCCAAGATCCGACCCTCCATGCTCCTCTGTCCGGCCGGTGGTCGGACGAAAAAGGCTGAATGTGCCGAAGGTGCCTCCCACGACCAATATTATCGGGGGAATCTTGCGTAGCTCACCCATCGACAAACCATCATTTTTTCGCTAGCATAAATCTGAGTGAGGTGGCAGCCATGGCGACACCTGAATTCATATACCAGGATCCTTTTCCGCTGGAAAAAGATGATACGAGATATCGCTTCTTGACCAAGGATTATCTCTCAGTGACTCGCTTTGATGGTAAGGAGATGTTGAGAGTGGATTCGGAGGCCTTAACTCTGGTGGCTAACGCAGCGATGCGCGACGTATCCTTTCTGCTTAGGCCCGCGCATCTCGAAAAAGTGGCCGCGATTCTGAAGGATCCGGAAGCCTCCGCCAACGACCGGAACGTTGCGCTGGCCATGCTCCGCAATGCAGATATTGCCTCCAAAGGGATCTTGCCCTTCTGTCAGGACACCGGCACTGCCACGATTGTTGGAAAGAAAGGGCAGCAGGTCTGGACCGGTGTCAGAGACGAAGAGTACCTATCCAAAGGAGTCTACAAGACCTACACGGAAGAGAACCTGCGCTATTCCCAGACCGCACCCGTGGATATGTTCAAGGAAGTGGACACGGGCACCAATCTGCCTGCCCAAATCGATTTATATGCGACAGACGGAATGGAGTATCAGTTCCTCTTTGTGGCAAAGGGTGGCGGGTCGGCCAACAAGACTTTCCTCTACCAGGAGACTAAAGCCTTGCTCAATCCGACAAGTCTGGAGAAATTTCTTACGGAGAAGATGAAGACCCTCGGCACGGCCGCCTGCCCTCCTTACCATCTTGCT
>JACPSF010000063.1 GCA_016193385.1 Deltaproteobacteria bacterium | reverse complement strand
ATAAAAATGAAGAGGAGAAGCGAGTACATGTCGGCCATCCGAAACTGGCTGTAGTATTCCACGATCATAAAACCGAGCCCTGCCTTAGCGATCTTGGTTTCCGCCAGCAGGGCTCCGGTCACCGATGCGCCCATTCCGATCCGTAATCCCGTAAAGACAAATCCCGTAATCGCCGGTAAATAGACTTTGGTAGCCAGTTGCCAGGGACCCGCACCCAACGTTGTCGCCACATCGAGATAGACCGGCCGGACTTCCCGCATGCCGGCAATTGTGAGAAGCACGATTGGAAAGAAGGCTGCAATAGCGCCTACGGCTAACTTCGATCCTGTGCCGATTCCCAGGAACAAGATGAAGATTGGGAAGATGATGATCTTCGGGACGACAGCCAGATAAAGAATGATCGGCTCCATGACCTCCATGAAACTTCGCCGGCTGCCGAAAATGACGCCCAGGGGAATCCCGCACAGAGCCCCGAGGAGAAGCCCTCCCCCTACTTCATAGAGACTCGCCTTGAGATGGGGGATAAGAACCGGCGTGCTTACATAGACCCACAAAGATTCAAGGATCCCGGTAACGGAGGGAAAGAGTTCGGCGAAAAGCAGGCCGGTTCTCCCGATCATCTCCCACACGACCACGAGCGCGATCACGGTGAGCGTCTGCACTCCCGCCGGTGTTTGAATACGTTGCGCGGCGGCAACACCGACTTGTCTGAGTTCGTTCACATCTACCTCCGCACCAAGGCCTCGGTCCGGCTGATCATGTACAAGAACACGACCGAAAGCAGGACCGTCCCAACCAATCCCGCGTAAACCTCTCCCACCTCAAAGCGAAACGCGGCCTCGGATAGCCACATCCCGACTCCTCCGACTTGAACGACGTACTCGAGACCGAGGACCGATTTCAGAATATAGGTGAGGCCGAGGCGAAAGCCACTAAAAATGGGAGGGGCGACCGCCGGGAGGAGGATGTGGCGGAACATCTGCCGGCGCGTCAGGTTCATGCTCGCGCCGACTTGCAGGAGGATAGGATTGACGTGTTGGAATGCGCTCTTCGTGTTGATGACAACGGGAATCAAACCAAAGATGGAGGAAAGCGCGATTATGGCGGCGCTGGTCCGGCCGAAGCTTACGAGAAAGATCGGATAGGCGAGGATGATGGGAGACGAGAATAGAGCGGCTAGGAGCATTTCATAGCTTGCGCCTATCAATCGGTAGCGCCATAGCAGGAAGCCGACCATCAGTCCCACCAGGGTTGAGACCAGCAGGGCACAGGCGATCTCGTAAAGAGTCACTAACATTAAAAAGAATGCGTTCCCGGTCGTCAATTGCGACCACAGAACTTCCAGCGCCTGGAGAGGGGAAGCTATAAAAAATGGGTCGATCCACCGACGCCTCACGGCCGCTTCGACTAGGGATAGGCTTCCCAGAATGAGGAACCCTCTCCAGAGCATTAACCTCGTATCTTCGCGCAAGGCGCCCTCAATTTCTTCCGACGACCGTTGCTACGTCACAAAGCTCAAGGGAGATAGCTGAGATCGATCAACTTGGCGACCTCCGCCTGACCCAACGGCGCTTTCAAAAATTTAAACTGTACGGCATCCTTCATGGTCGTTTCGATCCCTTTGATGGGCTTAGCCGCCATCGCCGACCTGGTGTAGAAATCCCAGGTCTTAAGCACAACGGCCTCAGGCAATTTAAGATCTGCCCGGTTCATCCAAATCTTAGTCGTCTCCTTGGGGTTAGCGAACATAAAATCCAACCCCTTCTGTTGAGCCCGCAGGAACCCTCTGAGCGCCTCAGGGTTTTTTTTCGCAAAATTGGCATTGGCAAAGTGCACCCGCATAGTCAAATCCCTCAGCGCAATGATATCGGACCCCCGTACGACAATTCGGAGCTCACCCTTTTCCACCCGGTCGAGCATAAAGGGCGGCACCGACCACCCGAGATCAGCCTGGCCGGTCTTGACGCCGGTAAAGGCGTCGGGAAGCCCTCCGGGCGAGACAGACACAGAGGGCTTAAGCCCCATCGCCTTGAGCTGATGCGCAAGAGCGAGAACTGCCAGATGGCTGGATGGCCCGGGGGTACTAAAGGCAACTTTCTTCCCCGCCACGTCTTCCAACTTACGGATCGGGGAGTTCGAGAGCGCGTACCAGAAGGTATCCATACCGGTAATCTCCGCGGCGACGATCATGACGGGAGCCCCCTTCTCGAAGGCACCCAGCACGGCAAACAAGCCGGTGGCCATCGCGACGTTGATATCTCCGGACACCACCCCCTGCACAGTCTCTCCACCGCCTTTCGTGAATACCGGATCAATCTCAATGCCAGCCTCTTTAAAGAAGCCCTTTTCTTCAGCGACGTAAACCGCGACGGCGACGCTAAAGAGCACCCGGTGAGGCAGACCCACGACGATCTTCACCGGAGCTGCTAAAACGGAAGCTGCTGAGACGCTAAAAACGCATAGCCAAATAGCCACGACGGTCAAAAACCTCAACCACTTGGGCCCAAAGCCTATACCTTTCATGGACACACCTCCTTAATCTCTTTCTTCCATCTGCTGAAACCCTTTTAAAGATTCCTCCCTGAGCGTTCCCCAGACCTGGCCAACGAGCCGGGCAGGTCAATCTTAAACACCGCTTTGACCCGTCCCGGCCGCGCGGTCATGACCATGACACGATCCGAAAGCTGAACCGACTCATTGATATTGTGAGTTACGAAGAGAATCGTCTGGCCCAGTTTGTCCCTGATCCTTAAGAGCTCTTCTCCCAGGATGATGCGGGTTTGCTCATCCAGCGCACCGAAAGGCTCGTCCATAAGGAGAATCTTGGGCTCCATCACCAGCGCCCTGGCAATAGCCACTCTCTGCCTCATGCCGCCCGAAAGCTCCGATGGGTATCGTCCCTCAAAGCCCCGAAGCCCCATGAGCCGAATCATCTCCAGAGCCTTCTGCTTTCGCTCGTTATTATTAGCCCCGCGCATCTCGAGACCGAACTCCACATTCGCCAGGGTCGTCCGCCACGGAAAGGTAGACTCCTCCTGGAACACCATCCCTATCCAGGGATGCGGACCCTGGATGCGCTCGCTCCCCACCCAGGCCTCCCCATCATAGCTAGGAATCAAGCCGCCGATGATTCTTAGAAGCGTAGACTTCCCGCATCCGGACGGCCCGATGATCGAGTAGAATTCCCCTTCGAGGACATCCAGGGACACATTTTCCAAGGCTTGGACGGGTTGGGAGCCATCTTCAAGGGCACCGAAGATTTTATTGACACCCTTGATCAGAAGCATCGTCAGAAATCCACCGGAAGGAAAGTCAACAGAGCTACATGGTTTTGCCCGCGACAGATATCTTGATTTTAAGCCCCTCTTCGATCCGAGGCGGACACTATCTCATAAGCGGAGGCAGGTCAAGCAGGCCAGGATGTTTTACGAGTTGGCTGGTTTTGTGACCGCGCCCGAGAGCCGGGCCGGGTCATAGGCGAGAACGGGCGAGAGCCAGCGCTCCGCCTCGGCGATCGCCATCCCTTTGCGTGCCGCGTAGGATTCCACCTGATCCCTCCCGATCGCGCTCGCGGCGAAATAGCGGGCCTCCTTGTTGGCGAAATAGAGCCCGCACACCGAGGCGGCCGGCAGCATTGCGAAATTTTCCGTCAGGACAATCCCTGTCGCTTGCTCCACTCCCAGCAGGTCGAAGAGGATGCGCTTCTCGGTGTGGTCCGGACAGGCAGGATAACCGGGAGCGGGACGGATCCCCCGGTACCGCTCCGCAATCAAATCCTCGTGGGTCAAGCACTCGTCCTTTCCATAACCCCATTCGGCGCGAACCCGCTTATGCAAACTTTCCGCGAACGCCTCTGCCAGCCGATCGGCCAGAGCCTTGACCATGATGGCATTATACTGATCATGCTCTCGCTCATACCGAAGGACCAGATCCTCGATTCCATGACCCGCCGTTACGGCGAAGGCGCCGATGTAATCCACGAGCCCTGACTCGCGAGGGGCTATGAAATCCGCCAGGGCATATTGAGGTTTCCCTCTCTGGCTTTCTTTTTGCTGGCGCAGGGTGTGAAATCGGGTGATCTCACTTGAGCAGGCTTGGTCCGCATAAAGAACGATGTCGTCCCCTTCACTGTTCGCGGCATAAAAACCATAGATAGCCCTGGCGACGAGGAGTTTTTTCCCGACGATTTCACGGAGCAGTTCCTCCGCGTTGGCAAACAGTTCCCTGGCCGCAGGCCCCCTGACGGGATCATCGAGCAGCTCGGGGTAGCGCCCTCTCATCTCCCAGGTGTGAAAGAAAGGGGACCAGTCGATATACGGAACCAGCTCGGAGAGGGGAACATCCGCCAGGCTCTTCCGGCCGGTGAAATCGGGAACCTCTATTTGCGACTCATCCCATTTGATGTGGACCTTGCGGCGCCTTGCCTCCTCATAGGTGAGCAGATCCGTCGCGGCTCGACTCTGGTATTGCTCCAGGATCACTTTTTGCTCTGCCCTGTTCTTTGCGTCCAGCGCTTTTCGAGCATCCGGGCTCATCAAGCTTCCCACCACCGGT
>JACPSF010000016.1 GCA_016193385.1 Deltaproteobacteria bacterium | reverse complement strand
TAGATCCCCGGATAGAGCACAAACTCGCCGTCCTCAGCGATGGCCTTCTGACCATCGGCTGAACAAGCGTAATCAATGTAGAGCCTCGCCGCGTTCGGGTGAAGAGCCTTGCCACCGAGACTCATATAATTGGGGTCCGTCAGATATTTGTCCATGAGCACATAGCCGACCGGGCCCTTATACTGTTTGACATATTTAATATAAGTGATGCCGACGAGAGCCTCCCCTTTGATAATGGCAGTGGGCACAGGCGCGAGAGACTCCACCAACAAGGGTTGTTGCTTCGCCAACGCCTGGACATAGTCCAGCCACTTTTCCCCTTTGAATTTTTGCAGGTTCCAAAAAAACTGGGCGGTGGTCGTGTGCGAGGAAGGATCCGGTATGCTGATTTTCCCTTTCCACTTGGGGTTCAACAGGTCATCCAACGTCTTAGGGACATCTCCGGGTTTGACCAGCTCCGTGTTATAGAGAATGCTGATCGGGAGCACGCGCCAAGGGGTGATGAGCCCGTCTTTCTCTTTGAACTGCGCGGGGAACTTCTCCGCCGATGGCGGAATATTCTTGGTGAAAAGGCCCTCATCCCTCATGATGAGCTGGACCCCCCGATTCCCCTCCACCACGTCAAACCCGGGCCGTCCAGCGCGCCATTCGGTTAAAGCGCGCTCCGCAACCTTTGTCGATGAGCCACGCCAGTACTCAACTTTTATCCCGTACTTCTTCTCAAAACCCCTGTGGAGCTCTTTCATGGACTGGGGTACCACAGACCCGTAGACGACCACCTTCCCTTCCTTCTTAGCGGCGTCAACGTTGACCGGCTGCGCCTGAGCGTTACCAGTGCAATGGATCAAGGCGAAGACGGCAAGCAGTCCCAGGGTGCGAAACCAACCGTTCTTAAAAGCAGCCATATTTTTCACCTCCGACATTTTTTGTCGCATACGCTATTTGGCAAAAAAGATCTGCCGAAACTCAGCCCTGAGTTTCTTGAATTCTTCTTCTGTGGGATTATCCATAAAAACTATGGTGGGGGACACTTTCTCCGCGTCTTTGATCGGCGGGTAGATCCCCGGGTAGAGCACAAACTCGCCTTCCTCGGCAGTGGCCTTCTGACCGTCCACCGAGCAAACGTATTCCATGTAGAGCTTTCCAGCATTCGCATTGGCCGCCTTGGCGCCAAGACTCATATAATAGGGATCGGCAAAGTGCCTATCCAAGACCACATAGCCGATCGGCCCTTTATACTGTTTGACATATTTGATGTAGGCTATGCCGACCAGGGCCTCACCTCTGATGATAACGTTGGGTACGGGGGCGAATGACTCCACCAAGTGGGGTTGCTGCTTCGCCAAGGCCTTGACGAAGTCCAACCATTTTCCCCCCTTAAATCTCTGCAGGTTCCAAAAAAACTGAGCGGTAGTCGTGTGTGAGGAAGGATCCGGGATGCTGATCTTATTTTTCCATTTCGGATCGAGGAGATCGTCGAGAGTCTTCGGAAGATCCGCCGGCTTTACCAAATCCGTGTTGTAGAGGATACTGAGCGGAGTCACGCGCCAGGCAGTCATGAGCCCATCTTTCTCTTTGAACTGTTCAGGAAATTTTTCCGACGAAGGAGGAGTATACCGCGCAAAAGCGCCCTCTCTCTTCAAGATGACCTGGAGCCCGGGGTTCCCCTCCACCACATCAAATCCGGGGCGGCCCGCCCGCCATTCAGTCAAGGCCCGGTCCGCAACACTCGTGGCCGATCCGCGCCAGTACTCCACCTTGATGCCGTACCTCTTCTCAAAACCCTTGTTGAGCCCTTCCATCGCCTGGGGAGGAACGGTCGCGTAAACAAACACCCTGCCCTCCTTCTTGGCGGCTTCAACATTGACAGGCTGCGCCTGGAGCTTGCTCGATGGAGACACGGAGACAAAGAACACTGCCAGGCTCAGAGCACGCAACCACCGGTTCTCAAAAGTAGTCATAGTTTTTTCGCCTCCAAACCCGGCAGGTTGCTGAAACAAAGCCCCCTGGCCTGGGGGCGTCTTGAGGGGCCGATGCACCGGACGAGGAGATCCAAGCGTCGCTCGAACGTTCTATCACCGCGTTGGCGAGCGTAGCAGAGGTGTATTGCATCGGACCTGAAAGATGCTCCCAGGCCGACGGGTGAAAGTTCGGAGTTTTTCAGCATCCTCCTAGAGTTCTCCTGCTTCCAAAGACAACCACAGGGAAAAGCCTAGCTTCCGCCAAGGAAAATAGCAACATCAGGCTTTACCGGACCCGCGCCAGCTCCACGACCTTCTTTCTCGCCTCCTGTGTTCCCATGGGCAACAGGATCGGGAGGTTGAGACCTTCATTGACGAACTCCTCTAGGCGCTTGCGGCATTCGGTGGGCGTTCCGGTAACGGAATGGGCGAAAACGACCTCGTCGCTGATCAGCTTTTTCGCCCCCTCCCAATCCCTTTTCCCAATCGCCGCTGCGAGACTCTCCTGATCGACATTTCCTCCGCCCATGTGGATATTCTCAGCATGGTGTTTGTTGCGAAAGATATAGGCGAGAAAGGTTTTGCTGGCCTCGATGGCCTCTTTGGGATTGTCGGAGACCGAGGTCGTGATAAAAGCGGCAACGTCCCTGTCGTGCTGCGATTTGCCCGCCCGCCCGGCCCCCTTCTTCACCTCTTCGACACAGTGGCTGATGTACTTCGGAGCGCATCCCGCGGAAAAGAGAACCCCGTCTCCGATCTCACCCGAAAGGCGAAGCATTTTCGGCTTCACCGCGGTCATGTAGATCCGAATCGGCAAGGAGGGATGAAAGCCCATCTTGGCCCCGTTGACGTTGAAAATCTCGCCATGAAAGTTAACCGTCTCGCCGCTGAGAAAGGCCCGCAGGATCTGCACATACTCACGCATGGTCCTGAGCGGACGCGTCACCTTCATCCCCGCCTCTTCCAGAGCCGCAGCGTTTCCCGTCCCGGCCGTCGCCATAACCCGGCCGGGCGCAAACTCTTCCATGGTGGCTATCGCCATTGCCGAGATGATCGGATGCCTCGAGTAAGGACTCAGCGGCGCGGGGACCACCGCGATTCTCTTGGTGGTCGCCAGAAACGCCATGGAAGAGGTCAGGCAATCGCGAAAGCAGAGATGATCGGACATCCAGATCGATTCCATCCCGACCTCATCCGCAAGCCGCGCAAGCTCCACCATCTCGTTGATCGGATAAAAACCGTCAAAACAGAGCCCCAACCGCATCTTGACCCCCTGTTCTCCGTCAAAATCCTTCCTGAAGCAGCTCTTTAAAGCCCCCAAGGCTGATCCCCGAAAGACCCATCTTCTCCAGGGTGAGACCTTCTCGCCGGTAGGAGACCCGGTTCATTTCGGAGGCAAGCGTGATGAGCGCGTCGATGACGGGCGTCTGCACGCCCGCCAGCGTTCCGATTTCAGCCATGGGCACCAGGCCGAAGCCGACGTCTTCATTGACGTATCGGTGGTCCAGCTTCCCCGGAGACCGGATGGTCCGGTTTGGCGCGCTCTCCTGCGTCGCCTGGTAGACCGATCCCGAGGCGCGGGCTGACTCCGAGGTGAGCCCGGCCTGGAAGAATATCTCCACGAAACTGACTGGAGGAAGACCCAAGCTTTCCACGATCCGTATCCGCTCCCGATCCACGGCGGCAATTACGTTGGCGATGGCCGGCGTAATGCCCTCGCGATAAAAGTAGAAATCCCCCGCCGTCTTCTCGATCCAACCGGCGTTCCCCACCATCCCCGCAGGGTGCATGATGGCATTGATGTTGGCCAAACCTGTCTCCATGACGTTGCGCGCGGGAACGACGTTCGGATAGATCCCGGCGACCGCGCCGACCAACTCTGATGTGGCCTTCCCAGGAAAGGCCGCGCAGCGCAGATGCGAGGTGCGCCGATAGATCTCGACCCGTGCGGAACCAACCAACCGGCAGATATATGTCAGCGTGACCGTTTCGCAGATCCTGAGCCGCGCCCTAAACCCGCTCCGCCTCAAGACCTGAGCCATGTGCAGGGAACCGCCGGTATGCCCGGGATTCATTAGAAGGATCTGTTCTTCGTTTAATAGTCCAGCCAGCTTCCCGCCGAGGAAATCATGGGCTACCGAAGGAGCCGCTACCATAATGAGGTCGGCGCCGCCCACCGCCTGGGCGATCTCGCGAGTGACAAGGTGCGGAGCGGCAAATTGCTGCTTCCCGGCCTCCACGATCTCAATGCCGCCCCTCTCTTGAATCGGTTGGAGCGTCGCCGGAGAGCGGGTGTAGAGGCGGACCTGGTAACCCCTGAGCGTCAGGTCAGCGGCAGCGGCGCAGCCGCCATTGCCCGCTCCCAGTATCGCGATATTCCGAATAGCCATAATTGGAGTTTTGAGTTCTAAACACTAAAAACTTTTTTGTTCAGTCAGCGCGGTAACGTTTGACCTTCTCTTCGTCCAGCTCCACGCCCAAACCGGGTCCGGTCGAAACAATGAGATCGCCATCGACAAAGCTAAAAGGCTCCGTAATGATATCGTCCTGGTAATAGATCCCGGCGATGCCCCCTTTGCCCTTTCCTTTCGGAGTCGAGACCGGAACCACGCACGGCAAAGACGCTATACCCAAAGCGGCTGCCAGGTGAAGATTCGCGGCATTCCCCACACCCGTCTCGACGGAGCCGTTGACATTGCACTGCAATCCTCCAGCCTCCGCCACGGCCGCCACCTTCTGCGCCTTAAAGAGACCGCCGGGCTTGGTCGTATAGAGGGAAATCATATCGGCGGCCCTTTTCCGGATGATCTCCAAGACATCCTGAGGAGTCCAGGCGCTCTCATCCGCCATGATGGGCGTATCCACTCGTCGCGCCACCTCAGCCATGGCGTCGATGCCCTCAACCGGCTGCTCCATATACCGGACACCGAACTCCTCCATGGCTTTGATGATCTGCACGGCAACCTTCGGTGTGGGATAGCCCTGATTGGCGTCCACCGATATCTGGATTTTTGGGCCTACGGCTTTTCTGATTTGCCTGACCAGGTCTACGTCCCGTTTCGGGTCCTGCCCTCCCTTGAGCTTGATCGCTTTAATTCCCTCCTCTTTGACCTGCAGCGCTTCTTCGACGGCCTTCCTGATCTCCATCAGGCCGATGCTGTGGGCTACTGTGACTCTCTCCCGATAGCAGCCGCCGAGGAGCTGATAAACGGGAACCTTGCAGGCCTTGCCGACGACATCGTAAAGGGCCATGTCGATGGCTGCCTTGCAGTAAGGATAGCCTTTGATGGCCTGGTCCATGCGCGCGTGCAGGGCTCCAATCCGGTATGGATCCTGCCCGACCAAGGCGGGAGCCAGGATGTCGCCGATCACGTGCGCCGTCGTCTTGGGGGTCTCGCCATAATACTTCATATGATCGCCGCCCCAGTCCTTCAGCACCGGGGCCTCACCCAAGCCTACCAGCCCGGCATCCGTTTCCAGCTTGACGATCACGTAGACCCCGATAGAGGTGGTGAGGCTCGCCCATTGGTGCACCCTTCGAGTCGGGAGGCGGACGGGAATGGTTTCAATTTTTTTGATCTTCATCTTCTCTCAAGAGACGCGGATAAGCTCGTCCGTCGGCGTGGAGTCGGATATAAGCTCGCAACCGGACTTGGTCACGGCGATCATATCCTTGTTCTGCATCCCGAACCTTCCGGGAATAAAAACCAGCGGCTCGATCGCAAGCACCATATCTTCTTCCAAGGTCTTGTCGCCGTAACGCCCGAGGTAAGGCTCCTCATGTAGAAACAAGCCGATCCCGTGACCCACAAAACTAATCGGCTCAAAGCCCAGTTCGGTAAATTTTTGCAAAAAACTGCGGTAGATCGCTTTGGAGTTCGCGCCGGGTTTGATCAGGTCCATGACCCGATACTTACACTCGATCAGGTTCGCCCAGATCTTTTTTTGCTCCGCCGTCGCTTCGCCCACGGCGGCCGTCCGACACACTCCGGCGTGGTAGCCTTTCTGCACGCCAAAAATCTCCATGCGGATGATATCGCCGTTCTTAATGACGCGCTGGGTCGGGCCGACGTTGGGATACTGGCTGCGCTCTCCGGTGGCGATGATCATGAGCTTGAAATTCTCCGCGCCGGCGGCAAAGAGGCCGCTTAGCAAAAGACCCGCAACGTCCATCTCGGTCATGCCGGCATGGGCGCTTTTCAGTGCGCCGCCGATGGCCTTGTCCGTAATCTTGCTGAGGGAGCGGAGCAGAGTTATCTCGTCCCGGGTTTTGACCATGCGCAGATCGTTGAATATTCTGTCTGCAGCGACAAATGCGGCGCCGGGAAGCTCCCTCTGGAGCGTCATTAAATCTTTTGCCGGAAGATACTCCATTTCGATACCGATCTTCGCCCGCTCGAGCTTCAAGTCGGAGAGAAGCGCGCAGAGCTTGTCCATGGGATCTTCCGTGAACTCGCGGTATACTTTGAGGTCTCGAACTCCTCCGATCCCTCTCACGGTCGTCTCTTCCATGTCGATGACGACCATCGCGGTGCGACCGTCCGCCGTGACGACGCAGATCGCGTGCCGCCAGCGCATAAGGGACTGCGAGGGCACCACAATGCCGGAGGTGTAGATCACATTTTCGGGTGAGATCGCGATCAGCGCATCCAATGCCTCTGCCACCATGGCTATTTTTTGCCGGGCAATGACTTCCTGATCCATCCTCAACCTCTTCGTCGAGCGGCCCTGCGTTGATCCCCGCTCTCGTCGCCTTCGGTAGAATCGGAGAATAACTTTTGCCACCTGACGCGTCAAGCTTGCCGCACGCGAAATCGGGCCAAATTCCCGGTGATGAGTTGTCAACGGTCGCGATCTGCTATAGAGATGGAGCGCGGAGGATCCATTTACGTCAACGAAGACAGCAGCGGAATTAGTCGTGCAGGTGCTCGCGGATGCCGGGGTAAAGTACGTGTTCGGCATTAGCGGCGACTCGGTGTTGGCCCTGATAGATGCCATTGATCGTGCGCCCGGGATTGAATATATGCCGGTGCGTCACGAACAGGTAGGCGCATCCATGGCTGACGGATATGCCAGGGTGACAGGAAACCCAGCGGTCGTCTTGGCCCACATGGGCCCTGGGGTATGCAACCTGGTGATCGGTCTGGCCTCGGCTTACCGCGACTCTTGTCCGGTCATCGCCTTAACAGGTGTCCGGGAGCAGAGCAAGATCGGACGTGATTCCTGGCATGAAATCGACCAGCTCGCGCTGTTACGGCCGATCACCAAATGGGGTATGAGAATTTTTTCGGCGGATGGCGCGCCCCGTATCATGCGATCAGCAATCATCCGGGCGTTGAGCGGGAGACCCGGGCCGGTGCATGTGGAATTACCCAAGGATGTCGCGCGGGCCGAGTCCAACGTCGAGGTTGGTGAGCCCCTTAAGTTTCGGGAAATTCAGGATGCCTCACGGGTCGCGCCTAACCCGATGCTGGTGGAAAAGGCCTGTGATCTGCTGCTCTCGGCTAAACGGCCGGTGATCTTGGCCGGCGGCGGCGTGTTGAGATCAGGTGCCAGTGAGGCTCTGCTCCAACTCGCGGAGTTTTCGGTTATCCCGGTAGCTACCAGCAGCAACGGCCGGAGTAGTATCCCTGAAGATCATCCGCTTTCTCTCGGCCCCATCGGACGGTACGGCACCCCATTTGGAGATAATCAAGTAAAGCAAGCGGATGTGCTCCTTGGGTTGGGCTGTCGCTTTTCGGACATCACCACCCGAGATTGGAGCCTGATCTCTCCCGGAACGAAGATTATTCACGTGGATATCGATCCAGGAGAGCTGGGGAGGCAGTACCGGGAAGAGATATCCATTGCGGGCGATGTCGGGCTCTTTCTTCGTGCGGCCATGGCAGAGGTAAAGAGGATGGGGGGCGCGAGACGCGCTCCTTCTCGTCTCGAAGCTGACCCGCGGGTGGCCTCCCTGGTCAAAGAGCGGGAGGCCGAACGCGCTGCTTTCTTTGACCCCTCGGCGCATGCATCTATTCCCGGGAAACCACAACTCTTAATTAAAGAGATCATTGGCGTTCTACGGCGGGACGCTATAATCGCCTTAGGCTCGGGTCTATATGCGGCGCGGTATGCCGCAAAGATCCGTGTAACAACGCCCAGAAGCTACCTAAAGTCGCTGGGATTGGGCGCCATGGGATGGGCCTTTCCGGCCGCTATGGGCGCCAAGTTGGGAGAACCATCGCGCCAGGTCATTGCCCTGTTGGGGGATGGGGACTTCATGATGGTTATGCAAGACCTCGAGACCGCCGTGCGGGAAAATATCGCCCTGGCCATCGTCATCTTTAATGACTATGGGTACGGCTCTATCCGTGAATTACAGAAGACGGAGTATGGCGGGAGGGTTGTGGGATCGGATTGCACTCCACTTCGCTTTGACGAGCTGGCGCGGCAGATGGGTGCTTTAGGGTTTCGTGCGGCCAAGGTTGAGGAGGTCAAGCCGGCCCTGTCCAAGATCCTCGATAGTGATAAACCGGGGGTGC
>JACPSF010000062.1 GCA_016193385.1 Deltaproteobacteria bacterium | reverse complement strand
CGTAGCCGTCGTGAAGGTAAGAGAAGAAGAGACACTGAAACGATAATCCACAGCAATGACATCCCCGGGATTGATGCCCGGCGTTATTCCCGCGCAGGGAATCGGCACGATCTCCGTAATATCGCCAACTGTTTGGAGGGTATAGTCTTGGCCGAGGACAAGCGGGGTAGGGGGACCCGGCGGGGGAAAACAGCCGAGCGGCAAAGGCCCAAAGGCGATCTTGGTAACGACGACGCTCCCCGCGACGACAAAGGGATTTGTTAGAGATATCCGCAGAGCAAACGGGGTTGCCACAGTGTGAGTCTCCTGAGGGACGAAGCTCTCGGTCACTCGAAACTGGTTATCGTCGTATTGCATTCCGCCACCCAGCCCTATGTTCAGCCGACCATCCCATGGAAGCCGTTTCGCATAGGCAAAATCCAGCCTGCCACGGTAGGAGTCCCGCTGGCCGCCTGGCAGACTTTGGAGGGTGGCATCGAGACCCAAGTTTGTCGTCAGGTTCTCGTAGAGCCGGTGGCGCAAGTGCAATCCTCCAGCGTGGCTCATCGTCGCTCCCCCAGTAGTATCAATTCGCATTAAGGAGTACCTATAGTCGGTCTGCAGGCGCTCCGTGTGGTCAATGCGCAGGATCTCGTCCAAATTCAAGCTTGTCAGCTCTGTCAGCCCAGTACGTGTGAAAAAACGCAGTCGGGAATCCCAGCGCCGGTTTAGCTCCGGCCCGAAGTCGAGGCTGTAGTAAAGGCTCGTCTCGTGGCTTTGGTAGCCGAGCCTTGGGAGGGGCTCGTTCGAGAGATCAACAAACTCGTACCTAAGATTCATTTCGCTGTCAGTCCAACCACGCTGGCCCTCATAGGTCAGGACGTTTCGCTGATCTCTCTGGCGCACGAAAACCCCGCTGCTCCGGGACTCGTGATCCCGGATCTCCTCCCGAAAGGCCAGCGTCGAAGGAATATAAAGCTGCCTTGCAAAGAGCGCAGCACCGCGGTTTTCGCTCAGGACCTCGATCGTGCCAGGCAGACCCCCTGTAAGAAGAGATTGATTCCGATTGGCAAAAAGGTTGAGCGAATAGGCCTTCTCTGGAAGAATGCTTGCAAAAAGATCGTATCCCAACAACCTGCCCTGGCGGGAGTCGTTGCCGCTGTCAGTTGTAAGCCAGTTCTGAGACAGTCCGAACGTCCCTCCCGCAGACAGAGTAATCAGTCGAGGGTCGTAGATAAAGGCGCCAAAATTTCGAAGAGAAACTTGATTCTCCGAGAGCACGCTTTGCGCACGACTAGCCTGCGAGCCGCCCGTCCGGNNNCAAGGCTCCCTTCCCACTCGCCCAGTTGGAACCACTGCGCAGTGGCTGAGGTGGGCAAAAAAAAATCCCGGCCACCACAATTGCGACGAGCGGCCGCTGAAGATGCCACTTTACCCTCCTTATTGTCCGACGTGACACCGGTTGCAGGATTCGAAGCTTATGCCCCATGCTGCTTTCCCGTTATGGCAGGCACCGCAGAACTTGCCCTGCTGGATTTCCTCCATGGAGATTTTGTTGGCGCCCGCCTTCATCTCGAACAGAGCAGGATGGCAGGCATAGCACTTGTAGCGGATACGGTGAATCCAGTGGGGGAAAACTGTCACCGGCACCCCGCCCGCGCCACCCTCGCGCTTGAAGACAATGTCGCCCTCGACCGCAAGGGCAACGCCTGTTAACAAGCCCTCACCCTTTCCCTCTCCCAGTGGGAGAGGGAGGTATGAAAGGAGGCTGGCTACCAAGAGAAATCCGGTCTGTAATTTCGCCAGGGGTCGCATTATGATTCTCCGTATCTTTCCCTCTCCTTTCGAGGGAGAGGGCAGGGGTGAGGGTCGCTTATGGCTTCGACGATGCGTTCCAAGACGGCGTCGATATCCGCCATCACTTCATTGTCCCAAAAGCGCAAGACCCGATAGCCCTGACCGGCCAGAAACTCCGACCGTCTTTGATCGGCTTCCCGAGCCTCTGCATGCTGACCGCCGTCAAGCTCTATGACGAGTCCACGTTCCACGCAGCAAAAGTCGACAATGAAGGAACCGATCGGTTGCTGGCGACGAAACTTGACGCCGCAGAGTTGTCGTGCGCGAAGCGCCGCAAATGGAGGGCACGGTCCCGAAGTCTCGTTGAAATGCTCCGCTCCATTAGTTCTCCCTCACCCTAACCCGCTCCCAGAGGGAGAGGGAATGCAATGGTTATTCGCCATTTTGATCACTTCCCTCCCCCCATCGCCGGATGGCACCGGCCGCACGCGGCTGCGGAAAAGGCCACCTTGCCGTGGCAGACGCCGCAATACTGACCCGCGTTGATCTTTTCCATTGTCATCGGGTCTGCTCCCTTTGCCATTTGAAAGATCCCAGTATGGCAGTTAGGGCATCCCAGCCACTCCGTGTGAGTTTTATGCGGGAAAATTACCTTGAACATCTCCCCGGCCGCGGGGACAAGCTCCACGTCCAGCGGGAGCACCGCTTGCTCTTCTGCCTTGGGATCGATGCCGGGCCTGGGGGCGACCACCCCTTCAGTCAAGGCCTTCACCCAATCCGTCGTCCCTGCTGTGACTGGTAGTAGCTTGGCCGCCTCCTCCCAGTTCTTGGCCCGCTCGATAGGCTTCGCGACCTTGTCGGGCGGTCGCCATTCCGACTTTGCTCGGATCCCGGTATGGCAGCGAGCACACTGACCTTCGATGCCAAAGGCCACTTTTCCGTGGCAAATGCCGCAAGTCTCCCCTGCATTGATCTTTGCCATGGTGATCGGAGTTGTTCCCTTCGCCATTTGGAAAATAGCGGTATGGCAATTCGGGCAGGCCAGCCAGGCCGTGTGGGCCTGATGCGGGAAGATCGCCTTGAACATCGCCCCTGAAGCCGGCACACGCTCGACATCTATCGGCAGGACCGGCTGATCTTCCGCTTTTGGATCAATACCTGGTCGCGGAGCAATTACGCCTTCCGCTAAGGCTTTTGCCCAATCAGGCGTCCCTGCTATGACGGGCAAAAGCTTTACGGCCTCGTCCCAGTTTTTAGCTTGCTCAATGGGTTTACGAGGCTCAGGGGGGCGCCATTCCGCTGTGGGGAACTTCTTTGTGTGGCAGCGCGAGCAGTCTCTTCCGGCGCTGAATGCTACGCGGCCGTGACAGGCGCCGCAGTATTGGCCGGCCTGTATTTTAGCCATCGTTACTGTCGTCGGCTTAGCCTGCCTCAAAGGAAAGATGGTTGGGTGGCAATTGCTGCAGGTGAGCCATCGTGTGTGAAAACCATGGGAAAAGGTCACTCCAAAGAGTTTGTTCGGCGAGGAAGCCAGCTCTATATCCAGCTCCAACATAGCTTGTTCTGGGGCTTTCGGATCGGGGCCGGGGCGCGGTGCAATCGCGCCGGCTTTGAGCGCTTGAACCCAGTCCACCTGTCCGGTTTTGCCCTTGGGCAAAATTTTTGCCGCTTCTTCCCAGCTCTTAGCTTTCTCGACTAGAGGCGCGCCTCCTTCTGCAGCGCCCTTTCCCCCTTTTGCTGTCTCACGCTCTTCAGCCAGCTTCCGCTCAGCCTCGGCAAGCTTTCGCTTCAGCTCCTCGATTTCACGGTCGAGATCCCTGCGGACTCGGTGTGTCGGCGGAGGTGGGGTGTCTACGTCGTCAAAGAAAGTGGCGAGAATCCATTTCTGGGTCTCGGCGCCGCAACCTGGGAGCAAGGCAATCGCCAGGAACACAGCTAGTGCCAGAATCGTCCTTTTTCGATCCACCATGCCTTCCCTATGTCTCTTTGACCCTCACCCTTCCCTCTCCCTGGCAGGGAGAGGGTTAGAGTGAGGGTTAGGATGCTTCTGCGAGGCTTCGAGTTTCCGAAGGTTCTGAAGCGGAAGCTCCCAGCCAGGCTGGAGCCTGAGAGCCGT
>JACPSF010000104.1 GCA_016193385.1 Deltaproteobacteria bacterium | reverse complement strand
GTTGATCGTGACATCGAGTCCCCTGGCGGCGTAGAAGCCCTTTTCCTGGGCGACGAAGAAGCCCGTATGGCCACCGCCGACGACCCAGGCTAGCTGAACTAAGACTTTTTTCCTCTGGGCTTCAGAGTCAGACGGAAAGCCCGCTGAGACAGCGACTGTGCATATCGCAGCCAGCATCGCACACGAGATTCTCTTCATGATTACCTCCTTGTTTTCGACTTTGGTCTGCCGTTGCCCGGATCGCTTCGTCACGGAAGTTATCACCCCGTTTTCATTCAAGTCAAGGGATAACAGGCTCCACCCCTCTCTCGCCTTCATCCTTAAACAGGCTGAACTCACCGATGACGTCTTCTCTAACCCCAGCGCCCTACCGATTTCGCTGTGGCTGTGCTAGGTGCGGACTGCGCCGGGATGTAAAAGCGGAAATGTCCATCCCTGTCTCGGAACCCATCTCAAGGTTGACGTAAAACCCGATTATCGGATAGTCTCTGTCTAAAAATGGGGAGCCCGTGCTGTTTTGCTCTATGATTTTCTCGATTACCCCAACGAATGTCGCCGCGCAAGCCGAGGAGCCGGCCACCCTGGTGATCGAAGGGGGGACACTCATTGACGGCAATGGGGGAGAGCCCGTTGCGGATGCTCTAATCGTCATCCGAGGAAACAGGATCGAGGTGGTGTCCCGGAAAGGGCAAGTGCGCTACCCGGCAGGTGCCCAGGTCCTTCAGGCCAAGGGAAAGTTCATACTTCCCGGCTTGATCGATGCACATGTTCACTACTCCGGTTTCTTAGCGGAGCTACTGCTCGCCCACGGCATCACATCGGTGTTCGACATCGGCGGCCGCGGGCCGGTTCATACGGTCCGTCGAGAGGCGATCGCGCGAGGGCGCGTCCTCGGCCCCAGAATCTTCGTCGCACTGGAAAGCCTGCTAGGTCCGCCGAGGCCGGGACTGGTCGCGTATACTCGTGAACGAGGTCGGCAGGATAGACCTCTGACGATGGAAGAGGCGAGAGAAGCCGTAAAGCGCGCCGCCGGCAGCGGTGCCGATCTGATTAATATCCGACGCGGACTTTCCCAAAAGGTTTTTCAGGCAGCCGTCGCGGAGGCCCATCGAGCAGGATTGCCCGTGGTGGCCCAGCCGATCGGGCCCACGGTGTATGGGAGGGAAGCGGTCCTGGCAGGCGCCGATATCCTGGAGCATGCGGCCGGAATCAATATCTCGATTGCCAAAGACCCATCGAAGTGGAAGGGCTGGGGAGAGATCGAACTCCACTCGCTCGATCCGAGACCTTTTGCCGATATGGATGAGGGTAAAGCGGCGGAGATGATCCAACTGATGGTGGAGCGGAATACCTATTTAGAAATGGATCTGATCGGCCAAGGGCGCGGGTTGCACCGCAAGCGCACCGAGTGGGAGGTGCAGGACTACGAGCTTTTGCAAAATCCCGATCTCGCCTACATTCCCGAGGGGACCCGTCATAAGTGGATGTCGAACTACACTGAGTTTGAGGCGTGGGAGCCTGCCGAACGGGAGCAAGTGAAGAAAGGCTTCCAGAACATGCAACGCTTTGTCGGGCAGTTTGCGCGGGCGGGGGGAAAGGTGATGACCGGGACGGATACCTCTGCCGGTGGCTGGGCCGTAGCGGGCATTGGGTTGCATCGCGAGATGGAGCTGCTGGTCGAGTCGGGCCTGACCTCGATGGAGACCATTGTGGCAACGACGCGAAATCCCGCCGAGGGATACCGGGTGCTGGATCGGGTGGGAACCATCGAGGCTGGGAAGCTGGCGGATTTGGTGATCGTCAATGCCGATCCCTTGCAGGACATCCGGAATACGCAAAAGATCGAGTGGGTGATTAAGGACGGAAAGGTGATCGATCGAACCTATCATCGGTGGTTTACGGATCCATTCGAAGGCGCCGAGGTGGAAGCGCCGGAATGGGTGGAAGCCCTGAAGCGGGCAACCATGGAAGGGATCCGGACGATTGCCGGATTAACGGATCCGACCTCGGCTTTTGGACAACCGTGTCCGGGGATCGAATCCATCTCTCCGATCATGGTGACGGAAGGAGGACCGACCCTGACCCTCACCATCATGGGAGTAAACTTCACGAAAAAGTCGGTGGTCTATTTTGGCGGGCGGCCAATACCTGCGCAGTTAGTGAGTGAAACGGAGCTGAGAGCCACGATTGGCGCGCGTTCGATTGCACGCGCCGGGATATTTCCCATCATGGTGAAAAATCCGGGGCCGCATCTGTCGCAACCTCAATGGGGGTCGACCTCGAACAGGGCTTACCTGGCGGTTAGCTTGTCAGAGAATCCCCGTCAGCCTTGACAGACACGAAAACTGGCACGCATCGGTAATCTTTCGAGCCTGGCTGCCCGAACAAAGCAACTTTAACGAAATCGAAGACGCTGCGAC
The DNA here is from genome assembly GCA_016193385.1 of Deltaproteobacteria bacterium. The sequence continues at coordinate 356 of JACPSF010000104.1, read as the reverse complement.
GGTAGCCAGCCGCTCCAGGGACAGGGGCCGTTGACGGGACTTCTCGGTCCGCTCCTTTTCATCGAGCAGCTCCTGATACCTGGAGGAAAAGGCTCCTCTCCAAAGCACGGAAGCGCTTGGCAGGGATAGTAGTCTTGTTGATGACCTGAGGTAGGCCGGCTTTGACGGACACATGATTGACTAGAATCCGGGTATTCGGTAAGAGAGTGCAGCGAAACGTGCGTCTTTGAAATCAGCTACAAGGAGCAGAGCGCATGAAAGCAGGTGAGTTAATTGTACAGTCTCTTATCCACGCAGGCATCCGCTATGTGGCGGGCGTATCGGGCGACTCGGTCCTGGAAATCCTTGATGCCATG
>JACPSF010000103.1 GCA_016193385.1 Deltaproteobacteria bacterium | reverse complement strand
GGCGCTTTGTCAAAGGGCGGGTCGTGGTCAAGGTCGGGGACATCACTAAGGAGGATACTGAGGCTATCGTCAACGCGGCGAACAGCTCGCTGATGGGCGGGGGCGGCGTTGATGGGGCGATCCACCGGGCCGGCGGCCCTGAAATCCTACAACAGTGCAAAGAAATTCGCCGCAACCTGTATCCGGATGGGCTACCTACGGGCGAGGCCGTGGCAACTACAGGCGGCAGGATGAAAGCAAAATATGTGATTCATACGGTGGGTCCGGTCTATGGTCGTGGAGGGAAAGAGAAGGAGGAGCAGTTAGCGGCTTGCTATCGGAATTCTCTGAAAGTTGCGGTGGAGAGGGAAGCTAAGACCGTTGCATTCCCGGCAATCTCCACGGGGGTCTACGGCTATCCCATGGAGGAGGCCGCCAAGGTCTCTTCCGAGGCGATTAAGAAGTTTCTCGGCGCGGACTTCTCGATCAAAGAGGTGCGCCTCGTCTTTTTTAGCCGCACAGGAAAAGCCCTCTCGATCCCACTAAGCCTGTCGCGGAAGCTGGCTCGACGAGGCAACTTTTGGGTTCTCAGCGGCTGAGCTTAAAAAGCATCTTCTTATCAGTAAGAGGTCGGCTTTTGCTTGACGCCGTCATTGCAGCAAAGAAAGGAGCATCTCATGCGTGCCATCAAAGCATCGTGCCGCTGGTTTACAAGCCTACTTTATCTACAATGTTTTCGGCGAGGCCCGCTTCCCGTCCTTCTTAGCCTCCTGATCGGCGCGTCCCTCGTGGGCCTAGGCGTGCAGGGGAACGTTGCGGCTTCACCCGATGCCGACGAGACGGCGTGCCTCAATCTCGCAAATCTCACCAACTTCCCGATCACACCGACGCAGATCACGCCCCCGACGTGGATACCGATACCGAGCGGCACCGAATGGGCGAATAACCTGCCTGAACATTGCAAGATCCAAGGCATCATCCAATCGCGTATCGGGACCGACGGCAATCACTATGGCACTAGGTTCGAAGTGCGTCTCCCGACCCGTGCTGATTGGAACGGTCGTTTCATGTTCCAGGGCGGCAGCGGCGCGGAGGGCTCCCTGCCTCCTGCCACGGGAACCGCTGGGACGCTTTCCCCGACGCTCGCTCACGGTTGGGCGGTGGCGAGCCAATGAAGACAGTGAACTGCAGCCCGAACCTTTAGTGTTCTTCCTCGAACGCCAGGCGCTCATAGACCAAGCGTACAATTCCATTGACGTGACCACGCAGACGGCGAAGTTTCTGATCGAGGCCTTCTACGGCAAGCGGCCGGACTATTCATACCACGTCGGCTGCTCCACTGGCGGTCGGCAAGGCATGGTGTTCTCGCAGAACTTTCCCGACTATTACGATGGTATCGTGGCAGGCGCTCCAGTCTATATGAGGCAGGCGATTAGCCTCACAGAGGTTTGGGGCGTACAAGCGATCAAGGCGATTCCGGGGCCGATAGAGACGACTCGGGACGGAAGTCCGACCTTCCGGCTAAAGTTTCCTGTGGAGGATCAGCAGCTATTCACGCGCGCCATTCTTGAGGCCTGCGATGGGCTCGACGGAGCCGTCGATGGCGTCATCGACGACTTGAGGACGTGCCAGGCGACATTCGATCCGGCCACCTATGTGTTCCGGGATACAGGGCAGCATACAGGGCAGCCCCTGCGATGCACCGGAGCGAAGACGCCGGCCTGTCTCAGCCCGGCACAAATCGGTGCGGTGAAAAAGATCAACGAGGGACCGAGGAACTCCGCGGGAGAGACGATCCAGGCACCGGTAGGCGGTAGCGTCCATCCGCATCCCGACAATACAGTGGTCGGCTATCCCTACGACGGCGGTTTCATGGCTCCATCCGGCATCCCGTCGCGCAAGATCGGCACGCTGACTTCGCCTCCGCGCGATCTTGCCCTGGGTGTCTCCCGAATTGGCTATGAGTGGCTCGATCCACCCGATCCTAGCTTTGACGGGCTGAGTTTCGACTGGGATACTGACGTGGATCGCTTGGTCACCGAATCGCCATTCTCCTCTTCCGTGTCCCTCAACATCGAGAAGTTCAGGAATCGCGGCGGCAAGATCATCTGGTACCATGGGATAAGTGATCCCGGCCCGCCCTCGACCTTGACGACGGATTATTACAACGCACTGGCGAAGAAAAGCGGCGGCGTGCGCTGGGCCCAGAGGTTCTCCCGCCTGTATCTCATTCCCAACATGGGTCACTGCGGTGGCGGGCCTGCGACCGTTCAGTTCGACATGCTGACGCCGTTGGTCAACTGGGTCGAGAATGGTGTTGCACCGCACGAGATCATCGCGTCAGGCACAAATTTCACTTCCGACCAGAAGGAACGCAGCCGGCCCCTTTGTGCCTATCCAGAGGAAGCGCGCTATGACGGTCCTGCCGGAGGTGATCTGAGCGTCGCGGATAACTATCGGTGCATTATGCCGCCCAACGCGGAGGACGCCATCAAGCATGCGATCATACGCTGATAGATGCAGCGGCAGGCAAGTCTGAGCATCAAAGGGCAGGGCGAAGGCCCCGCCCTTCCCTTTTTGAGTACTCCGCATTCTGTGGGTGACCGCCTCAGAGGGGGAAAGGCCTCTCGATCTCACTAAGGCTGTAGCGGAAGCTGGCTCGACGAGGCAACTTCTGGGTTCTCAGCGGCTGAGGTTAAAAAGCAACTTCTTAGCAGTCCTGTTTGAGGATGAAGGCGAGAGTAGTGGCAGAGAAAGGATAGCTTTCAGGGCCGGACAATCGAAAAACAACTGCCAAAGAGCCAAGGGCAGACTCGACCCGTTTCCCACGTTTCGCGATGATCCCTTTTCCCACAGAGCTTGTCAACTTAATCAACAACGTCCCGTATTTCTAGCAGGCTGCGGAAAATGTGATTTTCATGCTTCGACAAGCTCAGCATGAACGGAAAATACTCAATGATTCCAAGGCATAGTCCGTTCGCCCTGAGCCCGTCGAAGGGTGAACGGAGAGTTTTTCCGCAGCCTGCTAGATGTCGAAAGACTACTCTGGCTTTAGTTCCTCGACTCGAAACCCATAGGCTCTTGCGGCGGCGCATTGTTGTCCATCGGCGGAGACAAACAGTTGCGCGGCCCACTCCGCCGCGCACGCCACTTGCAGTGAGT
>JACPSF010000102.1 GCA_016193385.1 Deltaproteobacteria bacterium | reverse complement strand
TGCATCGGTCCCTTGGCATCATCGCGCCACCGGCCGACTGCGATCCTCCTCATGCCACTGTAGCCCGTGGGAAAAAGCGAGGCATGCCAGCCGACCAATCGTTCGGCGGTCAGCGGCTCACTGTATTTCTGCGTGGCGTCCAGCATCATTTCGACCACACCCTCGACGTTGCGGTCAGCGGGTGCCAGCGCACCAATGTCCATACCCAAGCGCCGTGCAATAGAAGATCGCACCTGATCGCGATCCAGAATCTCACCTTCGATTTCGGAAGATTTAGTAACATCCAGAGTCAGGGTCCGCAGGTTTGCTTCTGCCCGCAAGGAGAATCCCAGGGTCTCCATCCGGCCGATCAGCCGCCCCTGCCGGTGGCGCAAGGCCGCCAGCGGGCCGGCTAGCTTTTTCTGGTCCCACTTAAACGACGGCCAGTCCGGCAATTCATGGATATAACGACTCATTCACCGTACCTCATGCGGAGAATATAACATATAATCACCGCATCCTTCAAGCACATTCACCGTATGTTATGCGGAGAATATACGCGCTATTCACCGCAGCACATGCTTGCTGCTACTGGGGAAATTTAAAGGGCCGAGAGGCTGCAAACCGAAGAGGATCTGCTTATCGGTGTGGTCGCGATAGACGGGGCGATGGCCGGGGGCCAGCCGGATACCTCTGTTCGGTGCGAATCCGTTACGAGAAATTGGCGCCTGGTGGCCCAAGATCTGATGCGCCTCATTCCAATCCCATCGCTCTGGCGGGATTGATACAGGCCACCTGCTTGATCTCCTCGCGAGTCAGGCCCCCTTCGTGAAGCATGCCGAGAAACATGCGAAAGAGCTCCGGCGGGTTCGGGCTGTAAGGACGGAAGTAATCGGTGCTCGCAACGACTTGGGCGAGACCGATCGCGCGAAGCTTTGATACGAGTTCGCGTGAATCCATGCGGCCGGGAGCGAGTTGGTTCCAGCAGGTCTCGATAAAGGCGCCCAGTTCCGCTGCGCGCTGAAGGGCATCCAAAGGAGCGCCGATGATATCGCTCAAGGGGTGGTTCAGGATCAATCGCTTGAATCCCATCTGCTCCGCTGCCTGGGCGAACACAAGGGACTCCTGCCAGGAAACGTGCCCTGTTCCCAAAGTGAGATCCTTGGCCTTGCAGCTTTGGATGAGCTCCTTTCCCAGCGGCAGGAGATCACCCCGATCGTCGGTGAAAACGACGCCTGGATTCTCCAAACGGGAAAAATCTCGGTAAACCGAGTGCAGCCGATGGCTGAAGCCTCGACGCTGAATATCGTTGAGCGCCCCCCAGGTCGGCAAAAAAATGACTTTCCCTCCCAATGCCGCGCCGGCCTCGACCACGCACGGGTTCGGGCCCCCGGCCGAGGCGTTAAGCGTTACGCTGGACCAGAGGGATACCTTGGTCGAGGTCGCAGCCAGGATCAGAGGCACGGCGGTTACCGTGGGCCACCAATGAGACTTGAGGACCACGCCTCTAAGTCCCATCGCTTCCGCCTTGATCAGCCAGTGCGCCTCCGGCTCCCGCTTGGGCTCTGCCGCGGAGAACTCAAGGTCCACGTGGCAGTGAAGGTCGATCGCCCCAACTAAAAGTTCGTCGTAAAACCGCATGTTCTTTGCCCCGCCGGAGCCGCCAGCTTATGGGCGCTACGCAACACTGTCAAGCTGTTTGACAGTCCGGGCTCGCTCCAATACTATGCGCGCCGAACGGAAGCATCGTCGGACTTTACCACTGGGAATAGGGAAACCTTAGTTGCACAACCCCCTGAATGCGATCCGCGGGATCGGCGCCGAGCGGCTGCGGCTTCTGGGATTTCTGACCGGTGGCCACTTTTTCATTCACTGGTTCCAGCAGCTTTTCCCGGTCGTCCTCCCCTCTCTCAAGGCGGGGCTGGGGTTGAACGACATTGAAGTCGGCGCGCTGAATTCGGCCCGACAGCTGGCTATGGGCAGCCTGGAATTGCCCATGGGTATGCTTGCGGATTCCCTGGTGCGACAGCGCGCCCTCATTCTGGGCTCCGCCCTAGCCTTTATGGGGACCGCTTATTTTCTCATGGGAATCGCGCCCCTCTTTTTCTGGGCGCTGCTCGGCTCTGGCTTTGTTGGGCTGGGCTCAGCGCTCTGGCATCCAGCGGCCGCCGCATCTTTGTCCAACCGTTTTCCGGATCGCCGAGCCACAGCCCTAGCCATTCACGGTATGGGCGCAACGCTCAGCGACACGCTAACCCCCCTTGGCGTCGGCTTGTTGCTGGTCGCGTTACCGTGGCACACGGTGCTGGGCATGCAGGTCTTACCTGGGCTTTTTTTCGGGATCATCGTCTGGTGGAGCCTGGCAGGTTTCTTTACGCATGCGGAGTCCCAGGGGTGGCGCGGCGGCCAGCTTCGAGAGATGGCCGATCTTGCGAAACACCCCCTCTTCCTTGCTGTCTCGGCAGCCACAGGCCTTCTCCAGATGGGCCGGCTCGTTGTGATCACCTTCTTGCCTATCTATTTACAAGAACATCTCGGCTATTCACCCTTCATCCTCGGCGTGTACATTGCCCTGCTTCACGCGATGGGAACTGTCTCGCAACCCGCCTTGGGCTATCTTTCCGATCGCTACGGCCGAAGGGCCGTTCTGTTTCCCTCCTTCTTGTCCCTCGGTATCCTTGTCCTCTTGCTGGCCGTCGCAACTCCAGGGATCCTGCTCGGGCTGGTCATCAGCGCCATCGGTGTTTTCTTTTACACACTGCTAAACATCACGCACGCAACGATCCTGGACGTCGCTGGCTCCAAGATCCAGGCCGCCTCCTTCGGGCTAACGTCCCTAGTAACCCAGATTGCAGTATTTCCGACTCCGATGATTGCGGGTTTTCTCATCGGGAGATACAGCATCGATTGGGCCTTTTTTCTGTCAGGCGCGTTGGTGCTGATCGGCGCGTTGATCCTGGCGCCCGTAAAGCTTTACCGCAGCGCCAGCTGAGGATGGGAGGCTCCGCCCCCGAGCCAATACAACGAGACTTATTACGCTCCCGTTAGATAGCAGAGATTTCGTACTTCTGATGGTGCAGCTCCTCGGTGGCCTTGATGATGATCTTACGGTTGATCTCTCGCTCCAAATTGTCCAGGCTGCGACTTTCATCGTCATAGAGAAAGTTCGCGATATCCGGGTGCACCCTGACCTGGATCCTTTTCCCATCTTCGAGGTGGCTCTTTTCCCTCTTAATCGCCCTTAGGATCTCGTAGGCGATCGTGACGTGGGATTTGATGCGGCCCCGGCCTTCACAATAGGGGCATGCGCTCAGGAGAACATTCTCCAGGCTTTCTCGCGTCCGCTGCCGAGTCATCTCGACCAAGCCCAGCTCAGAGATCTTTAAGATGTTGGTGCGGGCCTTGTCCTTCTTGATCGCCTCCTTGAGCGCGTCGTATACTTTTTTGCGGTTGGCCTCCTTCTCCATATCAATAAAGTCAATGATAATGATGCCGCCGACGTTTCTCAGCCGCAGTTGGCGGACGATCTCCGGCGCGGCCTCCAGATTCGTTTTGAAAACCGTCTCCTCCTGGTTCCTTTTCCCCACGAACCGCCCCGTGTTGATATCAATGGCGGTCAAGGCCTCCGTGCGTTCAATCGTGATATAGCCTCCCGAATGCAACCAGATCTTGCGCTCCAAAGCCTTGGCGATCTGCTCTTCAATGCCGTAATGGTCCATGATCGGCTCGGCTTGCGAATAGAGGGTGATCTTCGATTTCAGTCGAGGCATGAAATGGCCCACGAAATCGAGGATGCGCCGGTATTCCTTGACGTGATCCATAACGACCAGGTGCGTGTCCGTAGTAAAAAAGTCACGGATGGTACGGGAGATAAGATCGAGATCCTGGTGAATGAGAGAAGGAGCGGGTGCACCCTCGGCCTTTTTCTGAATCCCGCGCCACAGTTTGGTCAGGAATGCGAGATCCCTCTGAATCTCCCTTTTGCTTCGCCCCTCACAGGCTGTCCGCAAAATAAAACCCCCCTCCTTGGTTAAAAGAGAGAGGGCAATCTCCTTCAAGCGCTTCCTCTCCTTGTCATCCTCGATGCGGCGTGAGATGCCGACGTGAGTGCTTGTGGGTATGAAGACCAGGTATCGTCCCGGGAGGGAGATGTAGGACGTGATGCGGGCCCCCTTCATCCCCAGCGGATCTTTAGCGACCTGGACCAAGATCTCCTGTCCGCGCGAAAGCTGCCGCTCGATCGGAAGACGGCGATGGGAGGCCGGCTTGGGACCCTCGAAGATGATCTCGTCTTCTGACCCGGGAGGAGGAGAGGCGGCCTCGTACGCGGCGGAAAAATCGGAGACATGAAGGAAGGCAGCTTTGTCCATGCCGATCTCTACAAAGGCTGCCTGCATTCCGGGAAGCACCCGGGCCACTTTGCCTTTGTAAATATTCCCGACGATGCCTCTCTCCTGTCTTCTTTCCACCAAGAACTCAGCGAGGGCCTTATCCTCTACGATGGCAATGCGACTTTCCTGGGGCGTGGAATTAATAAAGATGTCTTGTTGCATGAGTTGTGCTTTTTAACCTGGTCTGCGGCTCGGGCGGGGGAAAAATGGCGGGATCTCTCCCAAACATTGGAGATCTATAACAGATCGATAAGGAACGACAAAACCAAATCAATTTATAGTCCACTATCGGGCTAATAGCAAGAGCCTCGATGGACAGCCCGTTCCCCCCTTTCTGTTGACTTTTTACCTCTGCACCGATATTTTGGGTTAATTAGAATCTGCTACGACAATATAAACTCGTTCTAGTCCCTCAAAACGCGGTATGAACTACGCAACAACCGTACCCGGTTATTCGGTTCTGAACACGAAGGTGCTCATCTTAAATCGCTCCTACCTGCCTATCCACGTGACCTCAGTGCGGCGGGCTTTTTCTCTCCTTTATCAAGGTATCGCGCGGGCAGTAAACGAGCAGTACCAAACTTTCGATTTTGACAGCTGGAGTCACCTCTCCGTTTCCGTTAGGGACGAATCCGTCGGGCTGGTCAACCGAGTCATCCGTGTACCGAGAGTGATCCTTCTGGTGGGCTATGACCGGGTCCCCAAGAGACAGGTCCGCTTTAGCCGCTACAATATCTACGCGCGCGATAATTGCACCTGTCAGTACTGCGGCCACAGACTGCCCCGCCATGAGCTCAACCTGGATCATGTGATACCCCGATCGCGCGGGGGAATATCCACCTGGGAAAATGTCGTTTGCTCATGCCACGCATGTAACAGGCATAAAGGGGGGCGAACTCCCCAAGAGGCGAAGCTGACCCTGCTGCGGAAACCCTACAAGCCGAAATGGACCCCGTTTATGCAGGAAACGTTTAACCTGTCACGCTACCGGGAATGGCTCCCGTTCCTGAGCACGGTTGACGTGTCCTATTGGAACACCGAGCTTCTGGAAAGATAGCTTATTGCCTTTTTTAACGGGCACAGGTCCGTAGATCTGTCTGATTCCCATCCCAATATATTGTGGTATTCTTATAAAAACATCCTTTATATTGTCCTTTTTTCTTGACACGCTTTCGCTCTTGTGGAATAGTGGCAATTAAATCAGCCACTTGTGTGCTATTGACTCTTCCCTGCTAAGGAATTGAATTATGCGCCTTAAGAGCTTGGAATTGTTGGGATTCAAGTCATTCGCCCAACGGACCATCCTGCAGTTTAATTCCGGGATAACGGCCATCGTCGGGCCCAACGGTTGTGGCAAGTCCAACGTTGTAGACGCTCTGCGCTGGCTCATGGGAGAGCAGAGCGCCCGCCACCTCCGGGGTCACATGATGGAGGACGTCATCTTCAACGGTAGCGAGAGCCTAGCTTCCACCGGGATGGCGGAGATTTCGTTGGTCCTGGACAACTCCGACGGTCGGGGTCCAGCCGAATACAACAGCTTCGGTGAGATCATGGTGACCCGCAGGCTCTTCCGCTCCGGGGAGTCCGAATACGAAATCAACAAGGTGCCGTGCCGGCTCAAAGACATCATTGAGCTCTTCCTCGGCACAGGGGCAGGAAGCAAGGCCTATTCCATCGTGGAACAGGGGCGCGTCGAGGAAATGGTCAACGCCAAGCCCGAAGAGCGCCGTGCGCTCATTGAGGAAGCCGCGGGAACGAGCAAATACAAAAGCCGCAAACTGGTGGCGGAACGAAAGCTCGAGCGGACACAGCAAAATCTGCTGCGGGTCAGCGATATTGTCCGGGAGATCGAACGGCAAATCCGAAGCTTGGAACTCCAGGCCAAGAAAGCCGAGCGCTACAAATCTCTCAAGCAAGAGTTAAAAGAAAAGGACCTCGCCTGGGCGACCCTGCAGAGCCGCGACCTGGAGGAGGACATCGCCGGGCATCAGCTCAAGCTGGCGGAAGCGGAGGATCACTCCGTCCAACTTTTTGCAACGCTTCACTCCAAGGAGGCGGAAAGCGAAGCCATCCGGCTATCCCTGTTGGAGGCAGAAAGAGAAATCGCGGCGAGGCAAGAGACGCTTTATCAGCGTAAGGTCCAGATCCAGGGGGAAGAGCAGAAAGTCGAATTCGACCGAAAGGATCTGGAACGTTTAGAAGATACCGAGAGGCAAACCCGGATCGAACTCGCGCAAATGCAAGGCAAACTCGCCACCCTGGCCGCGGAAATTGACGAGCTAAAACAAGCCCAGGATCAGTTCATCCAGCTTTCCCTCTTCGAAGAAACTTTTCTGCGCGACAAGGAAAAAGCGCTAGAAGAAATTAAGGTCAGGATTCGGAACCTCCGCTCAGCGCTGGAGCAAGAAAAAGACGATCTGATCGACACGATGAATCGGGTTTCCCAGTTGAAGAACGATCTCAGCGCTATGGAGAGGCGGCGCAGGGAGATCGAAGCCGAGCTGTCCAAGACCCAAGCCGCCTCGGCCGAAAGCGCCCGCTCCACGGAAGCCTGGCAGGAAAAGCGCAAGGAAAGAGGAACGGCCTTGGACCGCTCCTCGGCGCGCGCCCGCGACATCGAGCGGGAGATCGAAAGGATCGCCGCGACCATCGAGCAGAGGGCAGAAAAGAAAGCGCAGCAGGAAAATACCGTCGGGGCCTTGAAAGAACGGCTGCAAGAGAGCCGATCCCAGCTCGCGACCTTGGAAGAGCTCCAGAAAAACTACGAGGGGTATCACGAAGGGGTGCGGGCCATCATGTTGAAGCGCCAGGAGCAGACCGGATTCAACGGGATCCATGGGCTCGTGGCCGAGGTCATCGAAGCTC
>JACPSF010000055.1 GCA_016193385.1 Deltaproteobacteria bacterium | reverse complement strand
TCGCTCCTGATCGTCGCCTCGGCACACCCGCTGGCATGCTCTACTCCGTCCACACCGGCCTCGGCATAAGGCATGATACTGGAGTCCAGATGGCCCGTCACCCGAAACCCCACCGCATGGGCTTCCTCAGCAACCGCACGGGTAATGTCGAGCGGCACACCGAGATGAATCTTTGCATAATCCACGCCCTGCCGGATAAGCTCTCTCGTCATTCTGCGGGCCTCGTCCGGGCTCGCCGGCACCATATGGAACTCTGCCGTCGCCCTACCATAGAAGCCGCCGCCGGCGCAAAAAATCCGCGGTCCTGTGACTTTTCCCAAGGCAACCGCATCTCTCTGCGCCAGAATCCAATCGAGGGAATTGCCGAGATCCCGGACAGAGGTGACGCCGTGGGCAAGAAATAATTCGCCGCTGTGGTTGCGATAGTGCACGTGGTTGTCAATGAGCCCGGGGAGGACCGTCTTCCCGCTTGCATTGATGCTCCGAGCCTCTTTCGGAAAATCGACCTGTCCCTGAGAAACCCGTTTGATGCGGTTGCCCTCGATGACGACGCTCGCATTCTCAATCGGCTTGCCTCCGTTGCCATCGATGAGCCGGCCTGCCCGGATAACGATCGGCGTTTTCTGAGCTGGCATCAGGCGACTCTCTTCACCCCTACCTGTCGGCCGCTTTGCCGGAATAGAGCCTATCGATGAACCCGCTCTCATCCAGCTCTCTAATAAACTTGAGGTCGGCAAAGTCTTCAGCCCTGGCTGCCTTCGCTTTGGGGTCTCCGCAATCTCCCGGTCTTTGATCCCCCCCATGTATTTGGCCAGCACCTTGATGCCGGCCTCCCGATCGGTTTTCAGGCGCTGGACAGATTCGATCTGGGATTTCACATAGGCCCTAACGACATCCGGATGCTCCTTGACGAACTTTCGCGTCGTGGCAACCCCCGTATGCTGATAGGCCAGGCCCAAGGCGGCGACGTCGGCCAAAACGTTGAAACCTTTTTTCTGAGCTATCAGCGTGCTCGGATGCACGTGGACGGTCGCCTGCACGCGCCCGGTCTCCATAGCCGCCTGGCGGTTTATGGGGCTTCCGAGTTGCAGCAGGGTAACGTCCTTATCCGGAGTGAGCCCGATCTTTTTCAAAGCAAACCGAGCGACAAAGTCGCTTGAAGATCCGAATTGGCTTATGGCTACCACTCCACCCTTGAGGTCCTGGGCGGTTTTGATCTCGGGACGGCTCATGAGCCACCAGTCGAGGCTGACCGTCCCGCCGACGATCATCACGGCGTCGGAGCCCCCAAGATGGCTCTGGATGATCGCGGATCCCGCCGTGTGGGAAATAGGCGTGTCGCCCGCGAGCAAGGCCTGAACCGCGGTCGTCCCCGTGTTGAAAAAGACCATCTGGATATCCAGGCTATTCTTACTGAAGAGCCCGGTCTCCTTCGCCATCCACAAGGGCAGGAAGGAAGTGCTAAGCGAGCTATAGCCTACGGTGAGCCTCGCGAGCTTTTGCGCGAACGTGGAAGTGGGAAGCATCAGCAACAGCAGGAAGCTTAATAAGATTAGCGCCCTAAGATCCCTCATTTTGGTCCCCTTGAATACTTCCCTCTAAGCGGCCTCGGACGAACTTGAAAACTTCACGATAAAGGGGAGCGAGTTGGAAATTCTTTTCCCGGGGAACTCGTTAGGCTTCGGATTGATCACAGAAACTGGGATAGTGCCCACATGGAGCAAATGAGAGGGAATCGAAGCCTTGAGCTCTTTTTGGCTGATAAAGCGCGTGGAAAGGATATTTCCACCAAAAGCGACCAGAGAGCCGGGGAAAAAATCCTTTCCCCTTACCACCACCTCGGTGTCGCCGGCTCTCTCGCCAGCCACCTTGGGGGAGACCTCTTCCAGCTTGGGGATCGGATAGCCGTAGAACTCCTGGCTGTGAGGGCGGGCGATCGGATTCGAGAAGCCAGCGTGAAAAGAAATGTCCATGATCTCCCCATCTTTAATGACCGTGTCTATCCTGCGCGTGTGCGTGATATCCTTGAGCGGATCTCCGCTCACGACAATCACGTCAGCGAGCTTCCCTTCTTCCACGGTTCCCAACTCGTCGATTTTGCCGAGATAATCCGCTCCTACCTTAGTCGCCGCCAAAATAGCCTGCATGGGGCTAAGACCCATCGCCACCAAGAACTCCATTTCACGGTGCAGGCTCACGCCGGGCATCACCGCCGGCGAATCCGTGCCGGTGACCACATTTCCGCCAGCCTTGACCAAATGGCAAAGAAATTCCCCCAATCGATCAAAGCCTTCTCGAAGCCCTGCCTCGGGGTAAATACCGTAAATGGAGTACCGGTTTCCTACGCCCACATCCTCCTCCGGCGCGTCTGCCTTTCTTGCACCGTAGGCCACGTAGTAGTGATCCAGCCAAATGAGGCGGTCATTCTCCTCAAGATAAGACAGCCCCGGCTCCTTCAACAGCTCGTAGTCTTCCTTCTCCCACCTCTGTCTCCGACCGAGAGACGGCCCCCAAAGGACCGTCGTCGGCTCGATGAAAGTCCCTTTGCGGGCGAGAAAATCCGTAACCTCAGCGAAGTGATCCCTCTCCGCCAGAGCCCAGGGAGTGAGAAATTTTGCCAGCCAGAGCTTGATCGAGGCCAACTTCTTTTGCCCTTCCCCGCTGCGGATCGTGGCCTCGGCGCATCCCGTGGCGTGCTCGACGCCGTCGATCCCGGCCTCCGCATAGGGTCGAATGTCCGTGTCCAGGTGACCGGTGACCCTCAACCCCGCCGGGTGCGCTTCCTCCGCAACCGCGCGTGCGATATCCGGCGAAATTCCCAGATGGGTTTTCAGATAGTCCACGCCTTGTTCGATGAGCTGCCTGGCGGCGCTGCGGGTGTCGGCCACTTCGGTGGAGACCACATGGTGCTCCGCGGTGGCCCTGCCATAAAATCCACCACCGGCGCAAAAGATCCTTGGCCCGACAATTCGCCCTTGGGCTACCCCGTCCCTCTGCGCCATAATCCATTCGAGAGGATTCCCGAGATCACGAACCGAGGTGACTCCGTGAGCCAGAAACAACTCGCCGAGGAGGCAGCGGTAGTGGACGTGGTTATCGATCAGGCCGGGGAGCACGCTCTTTCCGGTCGCGTCGATCACTCTGGCCTCCTTCGGAAAATCCACCTTTCCCGCGGCCACCGTTCGGACGCGATTGCCTTCGATCACTACGGTCGCGTTATCTACGGGCCTGCCTCCCCTTCCGTCGATGAGGCGTCCCCCCCGAATGACGATCGGCGTTCCTCTTGCTGGCACGGATTCCCTCCTATCCGGTATCAATGAGCTTTTGCGCAGAGAGTTAGCACAGGAGCAACCCGATGCTCAAGAGCAGAAGGGCTAGGGAGCAGTCTTACGCCCCTTTCTCGTAAACGATCTTCCCATTCACCATAGTAGTCAGGACCTGGATCTCTTTGATCTTTTCCTCCGGCACGGTCAAGGGATCATCGGAGAGGACCAGCAGGTCTGCCAGTTTGCCTTCTTCGATCGAGCCCTTCGACTTTTCCTCAAATGTGGTGTAGGCCCCGTCGATCGTGAAAAGCTTCAGCGCCTGCTCCCGGGAGATGGCTTGCTCGGGACCCAGGGCTTCGCCAAAGAAGTTTTTTCGGGTGACATACATGTAGACCCCAAGCAACGGAGACAGCCCCACATCGGAGCTCCCGTTGATCCGCACTCCCCCCTCCAGCCAGGTCCGGTTAGCGAAAAGGTTGGCAACCGCCTTCTCGCCCCAAAATTGCTTGTAGTAATGAGACTGGGTCCACAGGACCGGCTGCTGGGTAGAGACAATAACGGCGAGATTTCTCGCCCTTTCCACCGAGCGGGGCGTGGGAAAGACACCGCCATGAGTGATGATCCAGCGCCGCTCCCGTATGGAAACCTGCCGGTTCACCTCCTCATAGACGTCCAGAACCATCTCCGTGGCGGCGTCGCCCGAAGCGTGGACCTCCATTTGAAAGCCCGCGTCGGCGGCAGCCAGGCAAATGGCGCTCAGAGTCTCCCGATTATGCCTGAGGAGACCCTTCCACCCACCCCCGAACTTATCCTGAGCATACGGCTCGTGCATCCACGGAGCTTCAATCAGACCGTCGCTATGAAGCTCGCCGATGGCCCCGACTCGGAGCCAGTCGTCGCCGTGCCCGGTGACGGGCCCCAGGTCTCGTACAGCTTTCGGGAGCGCCTCGAGCGGACGATGGAAATAGTTCGAGCTGCCGCGCAGGTTGGCCTGCCAGCGCACCGGAAGCTCGCCGCGGTGGTAAAGCTCCGCCAGAAAAGGCCACGTGTCTCCCGACTGGTTTACGACGCTGGTGATGCCTTCGCGCAGAAATCTCTGGTTCATGAACCGGATAGCGCCAATCCACTCCTCCCGGGTGGTCCCGGGGAGCTTTGGCATCACGAGATCGTAGAGGGCGTTATCCAAGAGCCAACCATTGAGCTCCCCCCGTTCGTCTTTAAAAATGTAACCGCCGGCCGGCACCGGCGAGTCTTTGGTGATGCCGAGAACCTCAAAGGCCTTGGTATTGGCCACGCCCAGATGGCCGCGAACGCGCATACAGAAAGGATGATTTGGCGCCGCCCGGTCCAACTCCCACCGGTTGGGGAAGCGTTCCTCGCGGATCATGTCGTAGTCGAAGTGGCTTGAGCCGAGAATCCACTCGCCCGGGGGCGTCGATTCCGCCCTTTTGGCGATAACGGTGAGCATATCGTCGAGAGAGCGGCAGCGGTCAAACTGAACAAAGGCGGGGAGAAATGAAACTCCTACATGAACCGCGTGCACGTGAGCATCGATAAAACCCGGCACCACCGTTTTCCCGCCGAGGTCTACCCGCCTCGTGTTCGGGCCGGCGCGTCTGAGAACTTCTTCGTTCTTCCCCACTTCCACAATTCGGTCTCCCGCGATCGCCACGGCTTCGGCCTTTCGAAACCGCGAGTCGACGGTGATGATATTAGCGTTAGAAAAAATAAGGTCGGGAGTCCTGCCACTGGTTGCCATTAGAAACCTCCTTTGTGTCGCCTGATTCCACCAGGGTTTTGGTTTTGTTTGTATAGCCCATCGATAAAGCCGCTTCGCTCCACCGCGCTGAGGGGAGCTTGGTTGCGACTCATGACCCACACTTTCATGTCACGCTCCTATGCTTTTCGCCGCGTGCTCTCCGGCGATCTTCCCCAGTCCAAGTGAAGCGAGGAGGCCGTTGCCGGGAAGATAACCCTCGGGTCCAGGACCCGAAATTCCGCTGGCCGCGCCTCCGCCCGCATACAGGTTGGGGATGACCGTACCATCTGGCCGAAGCACCTGCGCATCGGTATTAACCTTCAAGCCGCCCTGCGTGTGATAGAGGGCTACCCAAACCTTGACGCCGTAAAACGGAGCTTGGAGAGGTGATTCCAGAATCCGGCCAAACGCATCCTTGCCGGTGGCTACTGACCCATTGTATTCGCGGACGGTTCCCTCCAGACCCTCCGGATCAAGCCCCAGCTTCTGCGCCAAAGCTCCAGCGCTCTCCGCCTTCTCTAGCGCGCCTGTAGCCGCGACATGGTCAAGGGCTCCCCGATTCAACTCAAAGATTCTCTCGTCAAAGATTTCATGGGCGTGCTTGCCCGGCAACTCCAGCATTTTCGCGCCTAAACCTCCTGGGAATTGGCTCTCATTAACGAAGCGCCTCCCCCGCTGGTCCACTAATATGCCTCCCAAGACAGCCACATCGGGGCTCACCTCACAAGCGAAAGGGGCAATGTAGGTGGGAAAAGGTTGGAAGGCTCCGAGATTTTCCGTCGCGGCTCCCACCGCCATTCCCATGCCCAGGCCATCGCCGGTGCTCCCGAAGTGGCCCGGAAACGGGATGTCGACTGCCTTCGGAATGTAGCGAGCGAGGAACTCCGGGCTCGCCCCGAAGCCCCCTGTGGCGAGGATAACCTTACGCCCTTCGATGACGCCGCTCGGCGTCTCAACGCCGGTGACAGCTCCATGGTCATCGGTCGCGAGAGATAACACTGGCACGGAGAAAAGGATGCGGATGTTTTTTTGTCGGCCAACCGCTTCCACGAGAAAATCGATGATGGTGAGATCGCCTTTCCACGTGTGGGACCGCCGCCTGCTGTGGCCGAAAAGGCGCGTGCCGACATCGAAGTCAATTTGGGCGGCATCGGCTAACCAATCTACCAGCTCACCCGAACCTTGGGCCAAGCGTTGCGTGAGCCCCGCATCGCTCAGTGCGCGGTTTCTATCCAAGATATCTTGGGCGTAAGCCGCCCCATCATCCTCAATTCCCTTCGCGCGCTGAAATTTTGTCCCTGCCGCGCGGATGCTCCTGGAAGAGAACACCGTGCCCCCTCCCGGCTTGTCGGTTTTCTCCAGGACCAGGACGCGCGCTCCCTTCCGGGCGGCCCCCAAGGCCGCAACCAGCCCGCAGCCCCCGGCGCCGACGATGACGATGTCGGGAGAGTATGAGTCAAGATTTTCCACTTGCCGTCCTATCGCCGATCCTCTTCCTTGAGTTTTTTCACGTAGCAGCGCCAAACCCACAGGTCGTTAAACGTGGAACCGAGATCGGGCAATTCTTGAATATCTTCGACGCCGATATCAGGCGCTTTTCTGCCCGTCAGAGCGACCTGCAGGGTAATTCTGGCCAGAGTATTGAAGTTCAGGGCCCGAACCGTGGCTTCTTCCACGGTTTTACCGGTGACGGTAATCCCGTGACCCTTCATAAGGCAGATATTTTTTTGACCCATGATATCGATCATAGGAGCAGCCAGTTCCGGACGCGCAATCAGACAGGAGCGTGGAAAAATCGGTATCCCCGCTAAGGCCATCCGTAAAGCGGGTATGTTGAAGGCACCAAAGATCGGTCGGAACTCCAGACCGGTGATTCCACAAATAAGCGCGTCCGGGGGATGGGCGTGAATAACACAACCAGCTTCGAGACGTTTTTTATAGATCTCTCCATGGATGGGAAGCTCGTTCGGCACCCGATAGTGCTCTCCCAGGCGCGGCCCGCGGCCGTCAAAGTCTACCCGTCTGATTGCTTCGGCCGTGGTATATCGGACGCCCTGTTCTTTCTGACTCCGGCAGCGTATCAGCATTTCATTCGTACCGGGGATCCGAACACTCACATGGCCTAAGAGGCCTTCGACCAAGCCTTCCATAGCCAGGATCCGACAAGAAACGGCAACTTTTTCCTGAAGCTTTTTTGAGGAAGGTGAGACCATCGTAGCGAAATTCGAGGCCCTGCTGGTTCGGAGTTCAGCTCCGGCGCGCTACTCCGGCAATTGACGCAGTCTATAGCGCTGGATCTTACCCGTCGCTGTTTTCGGGAGCTCACTCACGAACTGAATCCAACGCGGGTATTTGTACGGCGCCAGCCGCTCCTTCACGAAGCTCTGCAGGCCGGCCTCAAGCTCGGGGCCGGGCTGGAAGCCCGAGCGTAGCGTGACGAAGGCCTTGGGCTTGACCAGACCCATCGCATCCCGAGCGCCGACCACGGCACATTCGGCCACGGCCTGATGCGCGAGCAGGGCCTCCTCCACTTCCAGGGGAGAGACCCAAATGCCACTCACCTTCAGCACATCGTCCGTGCGACCGGCATAGAAAAAGTACCCTTCCTCATCGCAACGGTAGCGGTCGCCCGTGCGCATCCAATGGCCCTGAAAGGTTTCTTTGTTCTTCTCGTGCTTGTTCCAGTAGCCCGCGGCCAGGCTATCACCCGACACGAGCAGATCGCCTACCTCGCCGGGAGGGACTTCCTGACCGTCCGGATCCACGATCTTCGCCTGGTAACCGGGCAGCAGCAATCCGCTGCTCCCCCTCTTGACCCTGCCGGGGACGTTGCTGATGTAGACCCAGCCCACCTCGGTCGAGCCGAGACCATCGAGGATCTCAATGCCGAAGCGGTTCAGCCAGCGCTCGTGGAGCGGTCCGGGCAGGGCCTCCCCGGCTGAAACGCAGTGGCGCACCGAGCTAAGGTCGGCCTCGGCGCCCTTGTCTTCGATTTCGCGCAGGACCTGCCCGTATGAGGTGGGGACGGAGAAGAACATCGTGGGACGGTAACGACGGAGGTTCTCCAGCACCACAGGCGGCTCCTGGCGGTGCGGAGAGAGCACGACCGCGGCCCCATAATAGAGGGGAAGATAAAGGGCCATGTTGAGGCCGTAGGAGAAGAATAGCCGCGGCACACAGTAGCTGATGTCATCCGGGGTGAAGCGCGCCACGTGGTAGCCCCAGGTCTCTACACAGTGGACCAGGTCATGGTGCAGGTGGATTACCCCCTTGGGCTGCCCCGTCGTGCCGGAACTGTAGAGCCAGTACGAGGCATCATCCCTGTGGGTTGGGAAGACTTCCAGCCGGGGGGAACTTCCATCAACGAGATTGTGGAAAGATAGATTCCCTCCTGGATCCTCGCCAGCCACGATGATGTGACGCAACGAGGCGCACTCGCCCCCGATCGCCGCGACCTTGGGCAGAAACTCCTGCCCCGCAACCACCACCTTGGCGCGGCTGTCGTTCAGGAAATAGGTCAGATCCGAGGAAGTTGCCAGGACATTGATCGGCACCGGCACCGCCCCGATCTTCATCGCCCCCAGGAAGGTCGCGACGAACTCCGGGCCATCGGGGAGCAGCAGGATCACCCGCTGCTCGGGCTCAACTCCTAGATCCCCAAGCACGTTGCCCACCCGGTTGGTGAGCTCATAGAGTTCCCGGTAAGTAATCTGCGCGTCGCCGTAGTAAATGGCGATGCGATCGCCGTTGCCCCGCTCAAGGTGACGCTCCAGCAGCAGGCTCACCATGTTGAAGCGTTCCGGCAGGGTGAACCCCTTCTCCCAGGGACGAAGCTCTATCCCTTCCATGCCTGATTCCCCTTAGCACTATATGACCGTTTCTGTAAACCCAAACCTGCGGCCGTCAGCCCACCCCTACCTGGGCGGTCGCCTCGAGGCTTTTCAAGTCGACGACCGTGATCGTGTTGGCGAGGCCATTGGTGACATAGGCACGGTCGCCTTCGGGTGAAAAGGCAGTGTGCGAAGAGCCGAGTCCAGCCGGTACCCGCGTGGCGACCTTGCGCGCAGGCACGTCGATGATGCTCACCCACAGGTCGCCAAAATGGGTGGCGACCGCGTAACGGCCGCCAGGGGCGATGTCGAGACCGTGCGGGTAAGGTCCCACCGGCACGACAGCCACGCGAGTCCTGCTCGGCAACTCCACGATGCTCACAGAGTCTTCAAAAAAGTTCGCTACCAGCAGAACCCGCCCGTCCGGAGTCATGGTCGTCTGGTGAGCCGCCTCACCGCTGGGGATCGTGTCCAGGACTTGAAACGTGTGCGCATCCACCAGGGAGATGTCGTGCGAGCGGGAGTTGGCGACACACACGACGCGATCATCCGGGGTGACCACGGGATGCGAGGGACCATCACCGACCGGCGTTTCGGCGAGCACTCTCCCCTGTTCCAGATCAACGGTCACCAGAAGATTTCGCAGCGTATCCGGAACGTACGCCCGTCGCCCGTCGTGACTTGTGGTCGAAGCGCTTGGCCGGCCCCCGATCGGTAAATTCGCCGACCGCATTTCCTCGCCATCGTATGCGAGAGTCAAAAGGCCATTCCTTCCGGGTAGGATGACTACACTGCCCTTTTCTGCAGCCGCCGGCATGATAGGACGCTCGCCGGTGGAGATCCTTCCCTGGGGGGCGAGGGTTACCCCGTCGAGCCTGACCATACTATGAGTACGGCCCTCGGCGACGTACACGCGACCCGACTGCGGGTGAACTGCGAGGTGCGACGTTCCCTCGCCCACGCACACGCTCGCGCTGATGCGCTGGCGGGCCGTATCGAGCATGAACACTGTGCGCTCGCGATCTACCGCATACACGCGTTGGCCATCGGGAGAGATACCGACGTGGTGTACTCCGGGCCCATCATCCATCGGCTCCCAGCTCGTGCGGGTGGCGGACCACTGCCACTCGGCATCTCCGACGCGGGCAATTCGATGGGGAATGCCTGCCTCTACGAATGCCATGTACAACTGCCTGGGATTGTGTCCGACGATCGCCCGCAAACGCGTGCCGGGCTCCAGCTTCAGATACTCCCGGTACAGCACGGAAAACAGTTCGGCCGATGCGGTCAGGCGAAGATCAAGCTCAGTAGTGCTCATGCCTGCCCTTCTTTCTTTCCCTGGCTCAGATGTCTGCGCAGGAACTCCACAGTACGCGGCCAGGAAGCCTCGGCCGCTTCCTTGTGATAGCGCTTATGCATATCATTCACAAAGGCATGGTCGGCGTTTTCATACAGGTAGAGCTCGTAAGGCTTTTGATGCCGCTCCAGAGTTTTCTTGATTCGCTCAATTTCGGACATCGGGGTTATAGCGTCGGCTGTCCCATAGTGGATAAGCAGCGGGCAGGATATCTTTTCCAGTTCGCTGGAATCGGGATAGATGCTGGGAAAATAGGTGACTGCAGCGCCGAATTCGCTGCTACGACACACCCCGAGGAGCGCGAGCCCTCCGCCCATGCAGAAGCCCACTACCCCGATCCTCCCTGAGACAAAGGGGAGGCTTCTCAGATAGGGGATACCATCGAGGATTTCCTGGATCGCCCTTTCTATGTCGAGAGATGTTTTCAACTTAGCCGCTTCCTGCGGGCTGGACGTCATCTTGCCATGGTAGAGATCGGGGACCAGAGCGACAAAACCTTCCTGGGCCAGACTGCGGCTGAGCTCTCGACTCATGTAAGAGTCTACCCCTCCCTGGCCACTGGGGTAAAAAGCGTGAAGGGAAACAATCCTCTCCGTCATGTGCCGACCCCTCCTTAGGATGCGCTGGAGCGGCCGATGGCTGGGAGGATGAGCGCCACCAGACTCGCCAGGCCGTTCATAACGGCCATGTACCAGAAAAGGGTAGAGTAACCGAAAGAGGTCATGAGCAAACCCACGATGAGCGGAGCAAAGCCGAGAAACAAGGCGTTGTTCCCCCAGAGAAGCCCGATCAGGCTCCCCTCGAGTCTTCGCCCCTCTCCTAAGTCAAGAGCGCCAGCATCTATCACCGCGTGCCCCCCAAACATGAACAACCCCATGAGTCCCACAAAGATAGTCAGCATAAGCCCGCCACCAATAAGGCCCATCAGGGCGGCCACAATAGCCTTCCCTGCGAGCAACATGACGATAATAGGTTTACGCGTGAAGCGGTCGGACAACGCCCCAACAAACGGTCCGGTGGCAACACCCATGATCGTAAGAAGTGCCATATGCAGGCCGATCCCGAAGCTTCCCATCCCCTGGGTCTCCTGCAAGTAGATCGGTAGCCATAGCTGGAACCCGCCCTGGCCCAGTCCGCTCACACTGGCGAGCAAGAATAACAGCAGTAACCCTTTGTTGCGGAGGAGCTCCTGCAGCGAACGCAGCTGTTCCCCGACGTGACGTCGTGTCCCGCTCCGAGTCTGGAATTCCTCCCACCCTGGGGCTCGCCGTATAATGAGCCAAAGAAGCAGCGCGATTCCCAGCGTCAAGGGAAACGCAGCCAACAAAATACTTTGCCAGGCCAGGACCAGCATGAGGGCGCCAACTGCCAGCGAGCCGAGGGTATCCCCCAAGTTCCCGGACGAGCGGTGGACGGAGATCATGAAGCCACGACGCTCCGGATATCGTTGAGAGAGAAGGCTCAGCGCTGAGGGATGCCAGAGGGACTGGTGGGAGATCCCCACCAGGCCAAGGGCAACCAGGATCACGAGATAGGCGGGCACAAGGCCCATTATCAGATAGCTCAGTCCCATGGTGACCATGCTGAGGCACAAAATCAGGATCCGGCGGTGCTGCAGTTGGTCAACCAGGAGCCCACCTCCGATGGCAGCCGCGCCGCTACTGATACGCCGAACGGTGTCGATCAGCCCGGCGGCAACGGGCGTCAAGCCCAGCTCGGTGTAGAGAACCGGAAGGATGACATAGAGGCCATGGTCGTATGCGTGGTGTAGCGCATGGCCGGCGATCACGCTTGCGGCCGCCACCCGATCACCGCCTTTCTCCGATGCGGCAGCTAACCGACTGTTAGACGTGCGGTCGATGGTAACTCCCTTTCAAGAAAGGGCAACTAGCATAAGGTTTGGCACGCGTCAAATACATCGACCCCAAAAATTCCCCTTGCCCGAAAAGTCATGGCTCGGTTAGACTTAGACTTCATGGCTGAGGTCCCGAAGCAAATAGGAGAGCTGATCGCAAAGTTTGATCAGAACCTCAATGCCTACCACACCGCAGCTTATGGTGAGACCGAGGTGCGGGTGGAATTTATCAACCCCTTCTTTGAAGCCCTGGGCTGGGATGTCACTAACAAGGCCGCCATTGCAGAAGCCTACAAGGACGTAATCCACGAGGATGCCGTCAAAGTGGGGGGCGCCACCAAAGCCCCGGACTACTCCTTCCGCATAGGCGGCACGCGCAAGTTCTTTCTTGAG